>DATLQX010000397.1:0-2740 GCA_035534995.1 Chloroflexota bacterium
CCGTACAGGATAAGATTCAGCGTCAGGCCGATGATGGCATAGCCGATGAACTGGCGGCCGATCATGGCGGCAGCCGATTGAGTGGCCCGAGCGGACACCAGTGCAAGGTGATGGTGGGCGGCGGAAAGCGAAAGCCAAGCGTCACATAGAGGTTATGAACCGCGACGTTATGCGACGAGATGCTGGTTGAGACCTCCCGCACGCCCTCCTTGTGATGAAACGCAAGCATCGTCTGCCAGACGCGGCGCCCGAGGCCTTGCCCGGACATGCCCGGCGCGAGCCCGACCAGCGACCAGAACCGAGCAGAGGGGGTCGGCCGTTCCACCACCATAAATGCAATCGTCCGGTGGTCCATCACGCATTTCAACACGCTCTGCCCCGGATGATGGAAGGCATTCGCCGCCCAGGCAGCATAGCGGCGATCACCAATCTCCGGGCCCACCTGGGGGTCAAGGTGAAGGCGACCCGAGTCGAAAACCCGGCCGGCGAAGCCGGAGATCTCCGCCACATCCGAACGCGCCGCGGGGCACACCATGATCTCCCGGTCGGCGACGAAGCGGTCGAGACCCAGCAAGGTCGGCCGATAGTTCAACTCGATAAACCGGAACCCCTGGGATTCCAGAAATCCGCACTCCAGAAGCCGATCCTGGGGCAGCCGACAACTCACCAGCAGGACACGATTCTGCCGGCACCAATCACGAAACGCGTCGAACGCCGCGCCGGCATCTGCCTCTGATCGGACGGAAATCGCCGAAATCGCGGCCGTCCGTCCCTGAAAGACCGGTTCATCCCATGGCGCCAGATGATAGCTGAGTTCCAGCGCCGGGCTTTCGAATCGCTCTTCCCGAAAGCTAAACAACATCTTCCACCTTGCCAGGATGCAATCCAGGTTGTGCCCTGCGTTCCGGCCCAGGGGCCTCGACCATCTCCCCGATCACGTAGGCGGGACGATCCATGGTGCGGAAGTGGATGCGCGCCAGGTACTCACCAAAAATCCCGAGCGCGAAGAGCTGCGCGCCCGAAAAGATCGCCACGGTGGAGGCCAGGAAGGTGAATCCAGGCACCGCGCCGCCACGAATGAGATAGGTCATCATGACGAAAGTTAGGATCGACAGGCCGAACACCACGAAGGCGAAACCAATTACGCTGGCGACCTGCAGCGGCACCGTGCTAAAGCCGGTCATGAGGTTGCTCGCGTGCCGGATGAGCATTCCCACTGTGTAGCCGGACACGCCAGCGGCCCGTGGGGCGTGACGGACCTTGATGGCGGTGAAACGCGACGTGGTCCATGCGAGCAGCACGTCAATCGACACATGCGAACTGCGGTAGTCTTGGAATCCATCGCGCAGGCGCGTGCGAAACACCCGGAATGCGCTCACATTCCGGGCGGTCTCAGCCCCCATCACGCTGGCAAGCGCGATCTTGGTTAAGCGAGAGGCCAGATCGCGCAGGAACCCGTGCTGCTCCGTCTCCGGTGCGCCGTACACGACGTCATACTCGGGGCGCAGCGCCTCCAGCATCGGCAGAATTTCGCTGACCGGATTCTGCAGATCGTCGTCCATCGTGATGATGATGTCATGCCTGGCCGCACGGATGCCGCACAGCAAGGCGTTGTGCTGGCCATAGTTGCGGCTCATCCTGATGCCGCGCACATGATGGTCGGTCCCGGCCAGATCGGCGATGATTGGCCATGACCCGTCGCCGCCGCCGTCCTCCACGAAAATGATCTCGAAGCGCGGCGTGACGGCGGCCATCGTGGTCGTGAGCTGGCGGTAGAGCTCGGGCAAGGTCAGCTCGGCGCGGAAGACCGGAATGACGACTGAAACTGTCAGCATGGGCGACGCAGTCCAGTACGCATGTGATAGGGCCCGTCCGGTCAGACTATCCACAAATGCACGCTTCCAGTTCAACCGGTTATGTCATGTTAGTGTGGCGGACTCGCGGAGGGAAGGGAAGGTGCGGATGAATGAGCACGCGGAAGGGAGCGACGCTCGGTTCCCCGTTCGCCCGCCCAAGCTCGGGCGACCTGCCTCGCGCGCCCCCCCTGCCCTACCCCGCGAGCAACGTCCGCATCGCCCCCCATTGCCCGAACAGCCGCAGCAGCACCCGAACGGCCATCCCGCGCCCCCCCGCCAGCCCCGGATCCTTCTCCAGCAGCAACGCCGCGTCGCGATGCGCCATCAGCAGCATCCCCTCATGCGCGTCCGGATCGGCCAGCCGGAATCCCGGCTGCCCCGCCTGACGCGTGCCCAGCACGTCGCCGCCGCCGCGCAGGCGGAAATCCGCATCCGCGATCGCGAACCCGTCATCGGTGTCGCGCAACAGCAGCAGCCGCTTGCGCGCGGTCTCGGTCAGGCCATCGTCGTGGACCAGCAGGCAGAAACTGGCGGTCGTGCCCCGCCCCACCCGCCCGCGCAGCTGGTGCAATTGCGCCAGGCCGAACCGTTCCGCGTGCTCGATCACCATCACCGAGGCGCCGGCGACATCGACCCCCACCTCCACGACCGTCGTCGCCACCAGTAGCCGCGCGCGCCCGGCGGCGAAATCGGCCAGCGCCGCCTCGCGCACCGCCGTCTCCTGGCGGCCATGCACCAGTGCCACGGTCGCGCCGAACCGGCTGCGCAACGCGGCGAATCGTTCCTCGGCGGCGGCGAGATCGAGCGTCTCGCTTTCCGCCACCAGCGGGCAGACCCAGTAGATCTGCGCGCCCTCCTCCAGCTTGCGCGCCAGCCCCTCCAGC
>DATLQX010000398.1:0-3614 GCA_035534995.1 Chloroflexota bacterium
CCTTCCCAGGCGCCCCGCTGTCACCGTTCGCCGCGCCCGTCTACACTAGAAGAAAGAGAAACGGGACGCGAGCCCGCGTGCCAGCACCCGAAGGAATAGTCACAATGCGAGATCCCCACCCACCGTTGGAGCCGCCTGCCGGCCCCTACACCTACGCCGTTGGCGACCTTCATGGCGAAGTCACCTTGCTCCGCCGCATGCTCGATGCCCTGCCCATCCGTGACCAGGACACCCTGGTCTTCCTCGGCGACTACGTGGACGGGGGCGAGGATTCCGCCGCCACCATCGCCACTCTCCGCGCCCTGGAGCAGCGGCGCCCGGTCGTCTTCCTCCGCGGCAACCACGAGGATGCCTGGCTGGACCGCTGGACCGGCACGGACTTCATGGCGGGACCGCCCGAAATCGGCGGCGCCCGCAAAACCTGGCGCGACTTCGGTGGCCGTCCCCCGAGCGAGATCGGCCACTGGATGGCAAACACCCGCATCGACTTCGAGGATCAGTACGCCTTCTACGTCCATGCGGGTGTCTTGCCAGGCCGACCTTTCGATGCCACGCCGCCCCTGCAAAAACTCTACGGGGCCGGCAGCTTTCTGGAAACCGAGTACCAATGGGAGAAGCCGGTGGTGTTCGGCCACTGGGAGGTGCCGGAACCGCTGCTCCGCCCCAACAAAATCGGGATTAACACCCACGCACATCACAGCGGAGTGCTCACCGCCATCCGCCTCCCGGATCGAGAGATCTTCCAGGTGCGCCGCTAACCAGGGGCGATCAAGGGAACAGGCTGCGCAGGGCCACGGAAAAGCCCGGCAGCACCGCGCCTCCATCGAGTCGGGCGTCCCCGGTCAACACGCGCATGGGCCGATCTGGTTCGTAGACCTGCACCATCCGCGTCCGGGGGAAGAGGAGCCAGACCAGGCGGGCGCCCCCGGTCAGGAAATCATGCACCTTCTCGGCGATGTAGTCAGCGGACTCCGAGGGACTGATCACCTCCGCCACCAGCACCGGCACTTCGGTGAAATACTCATCGGGCCCGTTCGCCTCGTACCGGGCGACCTGTTCGGGGCTGAGGTAGCAGAAATCCAACCCACGCACCTGATCGGGGTCGTCGGGCAAGGTGATCCGGATGCCAAACTCGCCGATCGCGCTGGCCCCCATCAGCAGATCGCAGGCCAGTAATCCCTGCTCTTCCTCCCACCCCAAAGCCAGGGCACGCTCGCGCAAATAGCCCCATACTGCCCCTCCAAGAGCAGCTTCCACCCGCCCGTGTTTCCCCTTCGGGGACGTCATGCACAGAATCTCCCCTCGCACCAGCTCATGACGAACGCTCTCGTCGGTCTGGCGCATCAAGTCCTCGTAGGTCTGCCGCAATTCGGTCACCATGGCGGGTTCTCCTTGTCTGGCTCCAGTGTAACACCCCCCACGGATCGTCCCCCATCTTGGTCCAGAGCCGCGCGAGCGTCGGCCAGGATTTGGTTGAGCCAATCGCGGTCATCATCGGTGGACTGTGGACCAGTGAAGGCGTCGAGTATACGCAAGGCTCGCTCCGCCGCGTCTATTGCTCGCTCTATTTCTCCCGCGGCAAGATAATAGCCCGCCAGGGTGCGCAAAGTAAAGGCGTCCGGAACGTCAGGGAGGTATGGCTGGGCGGCGCTCACATACGCGGAAGCCTGAGGCAGGGCTCCGCGATAGCGTGCATGAAAATACGCGGCCTCGAGTTGAAGGATCACCCACAACTGGGATGGTGGCGCGGGCTGGTGTGCCAACGCGAAGGCAAGCGCGGTGTCGGCGCCCTGGGTGTCATGGCGATCAAGGGCCCAGTAGTAAGCGGCGATCCGGCCGATCCAGCCTGTCGCTCCATGATCGATCAGCGTACACGCGGCAGCTACAAGGTCGGGCGGCAAGTCGCGTACTCGCGTGCCCGTGTTAATGAGATTGGTAATCCCCCAGCCTGCCGCCAGGGCGTAGCCGCCATGGGACCACAACAAGCGTAGCCTCTTGCCGTCAGTGATGCGCCCCGGGCGCGAGGGGAAAATGGCGAGTAGGTTGAGCAAGCCCACCACCAGCAACAGATCGCACCAGGAGACCAGGAATGTCTTGACCCAATCCGGTGCCCCGGAACCCAAGAGGATCAAGATCAGCATCGCGCACAGAATATTCGCCGCGCTGCCTCCCAGTGTGGATAGAGATGCTCGCCACACCAAGCCGCGCCCATTACGCGGCGCGGAGACGGCGCTGCCGGCCAGCCAGTGGCTGCGGGGCAGCGTGCTCAAGTGGATACGATCAGTCCCCCACTCCAACCGCCATGGTCCACACTCGACCGCGTAGGGCCGAAAGCCAACCAACCTGGCTGCCGCCAGATGCCCAGCTTCATGGACAGCCAGGACGGGAAAGTAGCTGATCAGGAGGCAGAGGAGAAATTCGGGATACTGATGTCGTATCGTTTGCAGCGCCGGCGGCCATCGCCACACAAACACGACGGTGACGCCAATACTGAGCAGAAAGCTCATCACCTCGATTGCGTCGAGTCTTCGCGGCGGGCGGGGCACCCTATCTCCTTACTAACGCACGATCTCCGAGCCCAAAGCACTATGAGCTACCACGAGATTGTACAACGAGCGGACGCCGAGTAGGCTTCTTCTGTTCAGTCCCAGGCGGCGAGATGGGAGGAGCTATCGAGAATCCACCATCAAGCCAGCGGAAGACGCTCAGGTAAAAAGACTGGAGAGCGCCACCGAAAAGCCCGGCAGCACCTCACCTCCCTCCAGCCGCTCGTCCCCACTGATCATCCGTGTGGAGCGGTCGGACTGGTAGATCTGCACGGAGCGCGTCCGAGGGAACAAGAGCCAGACCAGGCGGGCGCCCCCGGTCAGGAAATCATGCACCTTCTCGGCGATGTAGTCAGCGGACTCCGAGGGGCTGATCACTTCCGCCACCAGCACCGGCACTTCGGTGAAATACTCATCGGGCCCGTTCGCCTCGTACCGGGCAACCTGTTCGGGGCTGAGGTAGCAGAAGTCCAACCCACGCACCTGATCGGGGTCGTCGGGCAAGGTGATCCGGATGCCAAACTCGCCGGTCGCGCTGGCCCCCACCAGCAGATCGCGTCGCAACCGGCCCTGCTCTTTCCCCCATCCGAGGGCCACGGCCCGGTCATGTAGATAGAGACCCACTTCCTCGCCGAGGGCAGCTTCCACCCGCCCGTGTTTCCCCTTCGGCGACGTCATGCACAGAATCTCCCCTCGCACCAGTTCATGACGAACGCTCTCGTCGGTCTGGTTCATCAAGTCCTCATAGGTCATTCGCAACTCGGTCACCATGGCGGGTTCTCCTTGTCTGGTCTTAGTCTACCACTACCTTGGATCCACCACGCTGGCCGCGAACAGGAGGGTGCCGGTCGTTTCATCGCGAATGGCACCGAAGAAAGGTCGATTGATCGTCATGGTGAAGGAGTTCGCGACCTCGATCGCCGTGGCCCGGATCCCCACCGAGGTAACGGCCGCCGCCCTGGTCCCTTGCTCGTCTACCTGCATCACCGCGGCATGACGCACCTCGCTGATCGACAGTTGTGGCCCGCGGGACATGGCGGAGAAGTCGGCCCGCCGGGCGTCGAAGGC
>DATLQX010000399.1:0-13595 GCA_035534995.1 Chloroflexota bacterium
TCCGAGGCCCATTTTCGTTGTGGGGAGACAGAGGTTTGGTATCGACATCGACCTATCTGGTGCTGGGAGCGATCTTGTTCACCCTTGGCGCGGTCGGGGTGCTCATTCGCCGGGATCCATTGGTCATTTTCATGAGCATCGAGATGATGCTGAACTCGGCCAATCTGACCCTGGTCGCGTTTGCCCGCCGGCTGCACTCGATGGACGGGCAGATCTTTGTGTTCTTCGTGATGACCGTGGCGGCGGCCGAGGTGGTGATCGGCCTGGCGATCATTGTCTCCATCTTCCGTACTCGGGAGACCATTAACGTTGACGCTGTTCATTCGATGAAGGGCTAGTCGATGCACGGCTATGCGTGGCTGCTGCTTGTTCTGCCCTTGTTAGGGTTCGTGCTCAACGGGGCCGTGGGCCGGCGCCTGAGCAAAGCCTGGATCGGCCTGATTGGCTGTGGCGTGATCGGAGCCGCGTTCGTCGTGGCCCTGATCGCCTATTTTCAGGTCATGGGCTGGTCCACTCACGATCAGGTCACCAAGGGCAATCTTGACTATTACCAATGGGTACAGGCTGGCTCGCTGAAAATCGACTTCGGCATGCTGATCGATCCCCTCAGCGCGACCATGCTCCTGATCGTGACCGGGGTCGGCTTCCTGATCCATGTCTATTCCGTCGGCTATATGCATGACGACGTGGACTTTTCGCGCTTTTTCGCCTACATGAATCTCTTCATCTTCTCGATGCTGCTTCTAGTGGTGGCCAACAACTTCCTGTTCCTGTTGATTGGCTGGGGTCTGGTCGGCCTGTCCTCGTACCTCCTGATCGGCTTCTGGTACCAAAACATGTCCGCGCTCCTGGCTGCTCGTAAGGCACTGATCATGAACGTGATGGGCGACGTGGGGATCATGCTGGCGATCTTCCTCATGGTCCGCCAGTGGGGGACGTTGACCTATGCTGGGGTATTCGCAAAGGCGGCCACCTTGCCTAGTAACGACCATGTGGTGACCGCGCTCTGCCTGCTGTTGCTCGTGGGCGCGATCGCGAAGTCGGCGCAGATTCCCCTTCATACCTGGTTGCCGGACGCCATGGAAGGCCCGACCCCGGTCAGCGCACTCATTCATGCCGCCACCATGGTGACCGCGGGCGTATATCTGATCGCCCGCTGCCATGTGCTCTATGACCTGTCTCCATTCTCCGCCGGCCTGGTGGCGATCATCGGAGCCGTGACCGCGCTGGTCGCCGCCACGATCGCCCTGGTCCAGATGGACATCAAGCGAGTGCTTGCCTACTCGACCATGAGCCAAATCGGCTATATGTTTCTCGGGGTGGGAGTGGGCGCTTATTCATCGGGGATGTTCCATCTGATGACCCATGCGTTCTTTAAGGCCCTGCTCTTCATGGGCGCGGGCAGTATCATTCACGCGCTCGGCGGCGAGCAGGATTTGCGCAAAATGGGCGCCCTCCGGAGCAAGCTTCCGACCACCTATGTCCTGTTCACGGTCGGCGTGGTGGCGATCGCCGGTATCCCGCCTCTCTCCGGCTTCTGGAGCAAGGACGAGATTCTCACCCATGTCGCCGCGCGTGGAGACTGGTACCTGATTTTGTGGGCCATGGGGGTGGCCACGGCCGGGTTGACCGTGTTCTATATGTTCCGTTTGTGGTATCTCGCCTTCCACGGCCGCTCACGGGTGGAGAAAGACGCCGCCGCGCACCTGCATGAAGCGCCCACGGTGATGCTCGCCCCCATGTGGGTGCTCGCCATCCTGGCCGCCGTGGGCGGATTCATTCAGCTCCCAAATTTCGGCCACTTCCACGACTGGCTTACCCCGGTTTTCAACCAATACGTGTTCTCGCCGCACAATGTGGAAGTCGATTACAACTGGTTGAACTTCGGCCTCGTCATTGCCTTGATCGTGGTGGGCTTTGTCTGGGCCCGCGATCTCTATCGGCTGGGGCCACGGCCCAGGCTCAAGGGAGCCGCCGCGGCGGTACGGACATTTCTCCTGGAGAAGTGGTACTTCGACTACCTGTATAACCTATTGGTTGAACTGCCAACCTACTGGCTGGCTCGCGTAGCCTGGCGCGGCCTGGATCGGAAGTTGATAGATGGGGTGGTAAACGGGGTGACGCGCTCAGTCGAAGGGGCCAGCCTGGATATTAGCCCCGTGGAGTCCGGGTATGTCCGTACCTACGCCATCACCTTGGTTGTCGGTGTGTTGGTGATCGTAGTGCTTGCCGTGGCTCAGCGGTAGAAAGGGGAGAGACAGACTATGCTGCAACTCGAACTGATCACCCCGTTCGCCGTAGCCATTGCCGTGCTGCTGCTAGGAGCCACGCACCGGGTCGCCGTGGCCATCGCTCTCGGCGGTTCGCTCATTAGCCTTGGCGTGACTATCGCGCTCTTTTTCAAGTATGACGGCGCTCCGCTGTCCAGCGGCACCTGGGACGTGAATGCCCCCTGGATTACCGCTCTCCATGTGAACTTTCATCTGGCGGTCGATGGGATGAGCATCCTGTTTTTGCTCCTCACCGCCATCCTCACCCCGGTGAGCATCCTGGTCGCCGCCTCGACGCAGCACGATCGCAGCAATGTCTACCTGAGTATGCTGCTGTTTTTGCAGGGGGCCCTGGTCGGCGTCTTCATGTCAATCGACCTGGTGCTGTTCTACTTTTTCTGGGAAGCGGTCCTGATCCCCGCCTACTTCATGTTGGGGATTTGGGGGGGAGAACGGCGGATCTACGCCGCGCTCAAGTATGTCCTCTACACTATGGTCGGCAGTCTGCTGATGCTGGTGGGTATTCTCCTGCTGTTCGCCCTCAGCAGCGCTCACAGCTTCGATCTCCTCGACCTGACGGCACCAGGACATCTGTTGTCACCCGACGTGCAGCGGCCGGTCTTCCTGGCCTTCGCCCTCGCCTTCGGGATTAAAGCGGCGGTGTTCCCTTTCCATAGCTGGGTGCCCGATGTGTACGGCGAGGCATCACCCTCGACCGCGATCATTTTCGCCGGCGTTCTGAGCAAGATGGGAATCTACGGGTTCCTGCGCTTTTGTTTGCCGCTGTTTCCCGACGCCGCTCATTACTATGCGCCCCTAATCTTGGTTCTGGCGGCCATCGGGATCATCTACGGGGCGCTGCTCGCCCTAGATCAGCGCGACATCAAACGCCTGGTGGCCTGCAGCAGCATCCCTCACCTCGGCTTTATCACCCTCGGGATCTTCAGCCTCCGCTCCCAGGGTATTGAGGGCGCGACTTTGCAGGCCGTGAATCACGGGATCACTATCGCGGCCCTGTTCGCCCTGGTGGCGATCATCACCACCAAATGGGGGACGGCTGACCTGGACAAGCTAGGGGGCCTCGCGGTGAAGGCGCCGATCGTGGCGGCAATATTCCTGGTAGTCTCGCTCTCCGCCCTGGGGCTGCCGGGCTTGAATGGTTTCGCGGGCGAGATTCTCATCCTGATCGGAACCTTTCAGGCCAACGCGGCGGACGCCGTGGTGGGGACGATCGGGGTGGTCTTTGCCTCGGCCTATATGCTCCGTCTCTTCCAGGGCGTGAGCCATGGTCCGCTGGGCCCAGCGGGAAAGACGAGCCCGGAGCCCTTGCCGCCAGGGACCGTGGCTTCTTGGTGGGATCAATTATCCGTGGCGGAATACGCATCGGTGCTTCCCCTGGTGGCGCTGATGGTGTGGATCGGCGTGCAGCCCGCCGGTTGGTTGGATCCCGCCCTGAGTTATGCCAATTCGGTCCTTACTTCGCTCGGAGGGCACCCGTGATCGTCGATTATACGGTCATCTTGCCGGAACTGATCGTCGCGCTCAGCGCGATCGTAGTCATGCTGGCCGACCTCTTTTTGCCTCGTTCGCAGCGCCGGGCGCTTGCCTATCTCAGTCTAGTCGGGCTGGTGGCGGCCTTTGTCGCGGTCCTTGTCCTGCGCGACGATAACAAGAGCGGCTTCTCCGGCAGCGTGGTACTTGACGGCTTTTCCCTCTTCACCAGCGGCATCTTCCTGCTGGTGGGGTTCCTGACGGTGCTCCTCTCCATCGATTACCTGGAACTCGAGCACATCAACCTTGGGGAATATTACGTTCTGGTCCTGGGGACGATCAGCGGCATGATGCTGATGGCGGCCGCGAACAGCCTGATCGTGATTTTCCTGGCCCTCGAACTATTCTCCATCTGCATCTACGTCCTGGCCGGTTTTGAGCGCACCAGGGACCGGTCGCAGGAGGCCGCGCTCAAATACTTCCTGCTGAGCGCGTTCGCCTCCGCGTTCCTGCTCTATGGGATGGCGCTGACCTACGGCGAGACCGGGTCCACCTCGCTCCCCGCCATCGCGGCCTTCTTGAAGGGGCATGTCGCCACGGGGGATCCGATCTTATACGCCGGATTGGCCTTGATGATCGTGGGCTTTGCCTTCAAGATGTCGGCGGTCCCGTTCCATGCCTGGACCCCCGATGTCTACGAGGGTTCACCGACTCCGATCACGGCCATGATGTCGGTGGGCACCAAGCTGGCGGCGTTCGCCGCCTTCATCCGTCTCTTCGTGGTAGCCCTGCCGGCTCTGCATGCCCACTGGGTGGCGCTGATCTGGCTGCTGGCCATGCTCACCATGGTCCTGGGTAATCTGGCCGCCGTGGTCCAGAATGATGTCAAGCGCATGCTTGCCTATTCAAGCATTGCCCACGCCGGGTACATCCTGATAGCGGTGTTTACCGCCCGCGGCGATGGGAGTACGGGTGACGGCGTACCGAGCATCCTCTTCTACTTCGTGATCTATGCCTTGATGAATATAGGCGCCTTTGGGGTTGTCGCGGCGGTAGGGCGGACGGGAGAAGCGAACACCCGCCTCGAGCATTTCGCGGGGTTGGCACGCCGGCAGCCCTGGCTGGCGGCGGCCATGGCCCTGTTCCTCTTCTCGCTGGCAAGTTTCCCGCCCACGGCAGGATTTTGGGGGAAGTTTTACGTGTTCCAGACCGCGCTGCAGGCGGGACATGGGGAGCTCGCGGTGGTTGGGGTGCTGGCCAGCGTGGTTTCGGTGTATTATTATCTGCGAGTGATCTTCTACATGTATTTCCGCCCTTCGACCGGCGCCGCCCTGCCGTTTACGGTCCCTCCCGCCCTCTGGACCTCGCTGATTCTCTCCGCCAGCGGCCTGATTATTCTTGGTCTGTGGCCATCCGGCGTGCTTACTTTGGCGCAACACGCAATGCTGTTACACTGAAAGTGACGTTCGTTACGGCTCTCATCGCCTGTTTGGCGGTGCGTTAACCCATTTGGGTGATGGAAGTACGCCGCCCAGGCCATACAATGAAGGTAACGGACGGACGTCTCACGGTCGGTTAGGAGAACATACAGTGATTGCCACATTGCTTGCGGGACTGATTGGGGTCATCATCGTGGCCCGCGCCAAGCCCAAGGTGGTTCCAGTGCCCGCGAGGGTACGGCCTCAGCATTCAAGGATATACCGCCGCCGCTAGGATGGCGCTCCGTCCCAGCTTCTACTCAAAGTCACGACAGTTCCCAGTGGCCCACCAGATACCGGTGGGCCACTTTGCCATTCCGCGCTGGCATTTTCAGTCGGGCATGGTACGATCAAGGTGCTGGAATGATTTCACGGGCCCTGTGCCCCACGTAAGGAGATCCCAATGAGTAAAGCACCCGGAGACGTGGCGAAGGCATTCCTCGATGCTTTGCCCACTCTCGACTTCAACAAGCTGGTTGGTGAGGCCCGCCGCGAGTTTGGCATCGTAGTGGTGGGCGATCCCGAAAGCGCTCAGCGGCTTATTCACTTTCTTCGCGGTTCGGTCGCTATCCCGGCGGACGTGAAACTCGCTTTCTGGGTCCATGAACCGGAACGGAAGGCCCCGGTTCCCGTGGGTAAGACGGAGTTGGTCATTGTGCTGCCCGCGTCCGAGGCTCACCTTACCCAAGCCAGGGATACCTTTCCTGGAGTAGCGCAGCTTCCGGTGCTGATTGGCGAGGAAGAGAAGCCGGGCGCGGTGGTGAACCCGATTCGGCTGAAGGAACTGGACGACGACCAGTTCCAGCGCGTGTTGATACCCGCGTTGCTCGATCGTTTGTGGGATCGGCGGCTCGCCCTGGGTCGGGCGCTCCCCACTACGCGAGAGCACATCGCCGGCCGCATGATGAGCAAGGCGACCCGCGACCTGAAGGTGGTGCTGGGCTCGGTGGCCGGAGCGGGAAGTGAGCGCACCGGCGTCCCCACTCCCGCGACCGCTCAGTTGTTGCTGCATCAGGCAGTCCTGGTGGTGGGGTTGGCGGCGGTCTATGGGATCAGCCTCGACGACAAGAACCAGATTTTCCGCCAGATCGCGCCCAAGCTCGCGCCCACCGTGTTGCTCGACGGCATCGAAGCCGGCCTCACCCGACTGGCGGCGGCGGCGGGAAAAGATAATAAATATAGTAAGCTCTACGGGCCGATGACCGCGTATGTCGTGCGGCCCACCCTGAGTGCCGGCAGTACGCTGCTGGCCGGGTCGGTCGCGCGGCGCGTGTTCCGCGGCACCGCGGTGCCCGGACGGCTGGCGGCCGCCGTGGCGCGAACCCGGAGCCTGGGAAAGAAGGCCCTCGCGAACGCTGGACAGGGCATTGAGGCGGTGTCGGGGGCTCTGCGAAGCACTCAGAGTGGCGAGGTCGAGGATCCGGCGGCGCGCGAGGATGCTCGGGCGGCCGAACATGGCTCGGCTGGTGGCGACGCCGCCGGTACATGAACGCTGATCAACGCCATATACTGATCGTGGGGAGCGCGCCAGTCGATCCGGCGCGCTTGCGCGATCTGGCGGCGGGAGCCGATTATTTGATCTGTGCCGATGGCGGTGGCGATGCCGCCCTCACGGCTGGATTGACCCCGGATCTCCTCCTGGGGGATATGGATTCCATCTCACCCGCCGGTCGTGAGCGCTTGCGGCAATCGGGAGTGCGCCTGCTCGAGCACCCACCGGAGAAGGACAAGACCGACCTGGAACTGGCTCTGGATTACGCCCTGAGCCGGCAACCCGAGCGGATCACAATCACCGGGGCCCTGGGAGGGGCTCGGCTCGATCACACGTTGGGCAATCTTCTCTTGCTTGCCTTGCCGGCTCTCCGCGGAGTGGAGACCCGGATCGTGGACGGTGAGACCGTGGCCTGGGCCACCTGGTCACGAGCCGATGTCGGCGGTCAGGCGGGCGACTACGTCAGCTTGCTTCCGATTACCGATCAGGTGGAGGGAGCGCGCACCGAGGGCTTACGCTACCCCCTGCATGGCGAGCCGTTGATCCGGGGCCACACGCGCGGTGTGAGCAATGAGTTGCTGGGCGCCACCGCCTCCGTGGAGATTACCGCCGGGTGCCTCCTGATCGTGCGGGGGGGCACTCGACAGGAATAGTACAGTTCGGCCCAAATATCTTGGCGGATCCGTGGGGGTACTCGGTGCCCCTACAAGCTCGGGAAACCCGCGCCAGGTGTACGAGGGACTCAGGACCGTACTATCGCCTCCTGCCGCATCATGGCATGGAAATTGCGGCAGATCTGGGTAGTTTGAGCCGCGAATTGCTCGTCCACGGCATGTCCTCGCGCCAGGAGGGATTCCGGGGTGACCTGGTCCACCGACTCGGCCATGCCGTAGGCCACGGACTTCGCCCAGATGGCCAGGGTCTCCAGGCTCACCTCGGGATGGAACTGCAAGCCAACGCTCGCGCCCATCCTGAATGCTTGCAAGCTGTCTCGCGGAGAATCAGCCAGCAAGGTAGCGCCGGCAGGCAACTCAAAGGCATCCTCGTGCCACTGAAAGGTGATCGGCCGACTGGGTAGATTCTGGAAAAGCGGATCGGCCTGGCCGGCCTCGGTCAGTGCTACCGGGTAATAGCCGACCTCAGGTGTCTCTTTGCGATACACTCGCGCTCCCAGGGTGCGGGCCAGCAATTGACCGCCCAGACAGACGCCGAGGGTAGGCAGTCCGCGTTGAAATGCCTGGCGCATGATCTGAACCACCAGGGGTAGGAAGGGGAAATGATCGTCGTCCAGCGCGTTCATGGTGCCACCCATCACGATCAGTCCCTGATATCGATCGAGAGAGGGAAGTGCCTCGCCACGATCCATGCGGGCGGACTGCACGGCGACTCCCAGGGCGGTCAGGCCGTCCCCAAGCCGGCCGGGACCGTCATCCGGTTCGAACTGCACGAACAAAACCCGCATCGGCGCCCCCCCACTCATTCTCCCTACACGTCGCGACTCATACCAGTGTGCGGGATAGAGCAGGGTGCCGACAATGGCGCTGGGGGTAGGGTGTGCCAAAAATGTGATCTACAGTATAGAAAAAGCACGGGCGCCAGGAGATCCCACCTGGGAGAGCACTCCGCCCCTATTTGTAGGCTTTACGCCTGGCGATCGAAGATGCGGGATTCTCGTTGAAGGGCGGTGTGCGATGCGTCAAGGACGGCATGAGTATGCAAGAGGCTGGCCGCGACGCCCGGGGACGAGTTTCTCGTGTTGAAGGAGTCGGTCAGTCGTGCGGTGTGCGAGAGCAAAACCTGAGCGGCGGTACCTGAGGTCCGAGTGCTCAGCAACAGCGAGTGGGTTGGCCCGGAGGCCGGGCGAACCGAGCTTGCCTCGGAGATTCCGTTGGACTGCATGCCTTCGGGTCGCTGGGGCATTTGGACGGACATTCAATCACTCCTCCAGTCACAACAGGGTGCACCAACATCGTAGCAACGCCCACCCTTGGTAGCTATGACCTGAATTGGCTACGGAACCCGCACTATGGCATTCTGGCACCGAGCGTGGCTCGAAAATCTGGTACCCTCCCGTGTAAGAAGAAAGGTTTAGGAGGTTCTTTCATGCGAATTTTGGCTGAGGATACGAAGTCGATAACCGAGGCGCGGGCGGACGCGCTCATCCTGGGCGTCTTCGAGGCCGACGTAGCCTCGCCGGCCGAGACAACGCTCGACGAAGCCCTTGGCGGGGTTATCGCGGCGATGCGCGACCGGAAGGAAGTTCAGGGAAAGGCCGGAGAGGTCGTGGGCATCCATACCCTTGGGCGCGTAGCCGCGGCGCGGGTGTTCGTGACCGGCCTTGGCAAACGTGAGGACTTTACTCCCGAGGCGGCTCGCCGAGCCGCCGGCACGGCGACCAAGGCGGTGCTCGGCGCCAAGTATGCCGCCGCCGCCTTCGCCCTCTTTGGCGAGGGCCGTTTCGCCGGAGCGGACTTCGCGCGGGCGATCACCGAGGGCGTGCTGCTCGCATCCTACCGCTTTGATCGCTATCGGAGCGGCGAACAGGAGCCTGTACGTCTGGAGACGGTTACTCTGGTCCGCTCGGGGGACACGGAGGCCCTAACCCAGGGGATCACCCTGGGCGAGGCGATGGCGGCGGGCGCGAATTTCGCCCGCGATCTGGCGAACGAGCCCCCGAACACCCTGACTCCCGCCGAACTGGCCGCGCGGGCGCGGGCCATGGGCGCGTCCTTCGGCATGACCGTGGACATCTTCGAACCCGATGAGTTGCGGCGGCGCGGGATGGGGGCGCTTCTGGCGGTGGGCCAGGGCAGCGTGAATCCGCCACGGCTGGTGGTGCTCCGCTACCAGGGCGATTCAGGGAGCACCAAGCCGACCCTGGGTCTGGTGGGCAAGGGGATCACTTTCGATACGGGCGGGATCTCCCTCAAGCCGGGGCAGGATATGCACATCATGAAAACCGACATGGGAGGCGCCGCCGCCATGCTGGGTGCCATGCGGGTGATCGGTGCCCTCCGCCCTCGCCTGAACGTCACCGCCATTGTCGCCACGGCCGAGAACATGCCGGATGGGAATGCGTTCCGACCCGGTGACATTCTGCGGGCCATGAACGGTAAGACCATCGAGATTCAGAATACGGACGCCGAGGGTCGTCTGGTTCTGGCCGACGCCCTGGGCTACGCCGTGGAATTGGGCCTGGCGCCGATTGTGGATGCAGCCACTCTGACCGGGGCGTGCAGTGTCGCGCTCGGGCCGTTCTATAGCGGTATGTTCTCCAGCGACGACACCGTGCGCGATCGCTTGCTCACCGCCGCCAAAACCACCGGAGAACGGCTGTGGCCGATGCCGTTGGATCCTGACTTCCGGGAACTTCTGGACAGCTCCTGCGCCGATCTGCGGAATATCGGAGGCCGGGAAGGCGGGGCGATCACGGCCGCCATGTTCCTGAAGGAGTTTACCGGCTCTCAGCCATGGGCGCACCTGGACATCGCGCCCACCGCCTTCGCCGACAGCGCCGGCCCCTATTACGCCAAGGGCCTGGCCACCGGACATCCGGTGCGCACCCTGGCCCAACTCGCGCTCGATCTGGCGGAAGCGTAAGAGGAGGCCGCGCCGAGAGGCGAACCATGGAGGAGCGTCTACAAAAAGTCCTGGCACGGAGCGGGGTTGCCTCGCGCCGCGCGGTTGAGCAACTGATCGTTGAGGGGCGGGTGGCGATCAATGGGAAGACGGTGCGGGAGCTTGGCACCCGTGCCGACCTGGAGCGCGACCTGGTCACCGTGGACGGAGAGCGGATCCGGCGGATTGGCCAGCCGCGGTATCTCTTGCTGCACAAGCCGCCCGGCTACGTCACCACCCGCAGTGATCCGGAGGGGCGGCCCACCATCTACGACCTCCTGCCCGACATTCCCGGCTTGTTCAGCGTGGGCCGCCTGGACAAGGAGACCGAGGGATTGCTCATCCTGACCACCGATGGGGATTGGGCGGACCAGATTGCTCATCCCCGGTACGCGATCGAGCGCGAATATGAAGTGAGGGTCGCGGGCCCAGTGCCCCCAGGAGGGATGGAACGGTTGCGTGAGGGTATCATCCTCGATGGGAGGCTTGCCCGTCCCGTAGCGGCCCATGAGATGCGCCCAGAGGGTAACAGTGCCGTGCTCTCGGTCGTGATGGTGGAAGGGCGACGCCGGGAAGTGCGGTTGTTGTGCGCCGGAGCGGGGATTCCGGTCAAGCGCCTGATTCGGCGGCGGTTCGGGAACTTGCTCCTCGGTTGGTTAGGGCAGGGCCATTGGCGGAATCTTACCCAGCAGGAGGTGACCAGTCTCCTGGCCCGACGAGCCCGTCCGGGAGAGGCGGGCGCCATAACGCCCCCCGGTCGTCGTCAGCGTGCCCGGCAGGGCAGAGGAACCGGCGACCAGTGAGCGATCCGGTAAGCATTGCCATTGATGGGCCTGTCGCCTCGGGGAAATCAACCATTGGCCGCGATCTGGCTCGCACCCTGGCCTCGCTTTATCTAGACACCGGGGTGATGTATCGCGGATTGACTTTCCTGGCCCTGGAGCGGGGCGTGGATCTCTCGGACGAGTTAGCCCTCACCGCCCTAGCCCAAACCGTCAACTTTTCTTTCCCCGAGTTAGGCCATGCCGACGCGGTCAATCCGCCGTTGTTAGCGGATGGGCAAGACATTACCGCCCGCTTGCGCGGGCCGGCCGTGGACCGGCATGTCTCGGCGGTGTCCAGCTACCCAGGGGTCCGCGCGGCCATTACGCGTCAGCAGCAGGCCATCGCGCGGACGCGGTCGGTAGTAATGGTGGGGCGGGATATCGGTACCGTGGTACTCCCCGGGGCCACGGTGAAATTCTTCGTGACGGCCGGGACCGAGGAGCGAGCGCGGCGGCGAAACAGCGAGCGGCGCGCATCCGGGATCGACGAGCGGTTCGAGGACACGCTTGCCGATCTTCTGCGGCGCGACCACCTCGATTCCTCGCGCGCCGTGGCTCCGTTACGGCAGGCTCCGGATGCCGTGCTCGTGGACACCAGCAGCCTGACCAGGGAGCAAGTGTTGGAGCAAGTGCTGGCCATGGTGGATGAACGGCTGGGGAGGCACGCGCCGTGAAGTCGTTTTACGAGTCTAACCGCGTACCCTTGCGCCTGCTGTTTACCCTGCTGGGCCGCGTACATGCCGAGAATCTCTCGCGTTTTCCCCGAGAGGGCGGGGTCGTCCTGGTCAGCAATCATCTGACCATGTTGGATCCGCTCTTGCTTGGTTGCCTGCTGCCGCGCCAGTTGCGCTTCATGGCCAAGGAGGAGTTGTTCGGCGTTCCGGTGCTCGGGTTGTATCTCCAGATGGCCGGGAGCTTCCCTATCCGCCGGGGAGCGCCGGATCGCGAGGGTTTGCGGCGGGCGGAAGAGTTGCTCCGGGCGGGTGAGGTGATTATGATCTTCCCCGAGGGCCACCGGAGCCAGGCCACCGGAGCCCAAGAAGCACGGACCGGGGCCGTCCTCCTGGCCGCGCGGACCAACAGTCTCATCGTGCCGGCGGCGCTTACCGGCACCGAGCACCTTCGCCTGCACCAGGCGCCGGCGGACATCGCGCGGGGCTTCCTCAGCCGGCCTGAGATTACGGTGCGGATTGGGGAGCCGTTTTCGGTGGCCCGCGGCGGCGGGAGTCCGGCCCGCAAGGCCGCCGCCGATCAGGTGATGCGCCGGATAATCGCCTTGCTGCCGCCGGAGTACCACGGGATCTACGCCCAGCATTCGTGACTCTCGCATGAGCGAGACTGCCTGGGTACAGGCCGGTCTTACTCCTGATCGAAGACCCGCTTCCAGAACACCATGATCGCGACGAATAACACCGTTAAGAGCACGAAGCCGATGAACCAGTTGCCGGCATCGGAGGCGTTCGGGGTGGCGGCGCGGGACATAAAGTAGACAGTCATGCCCAGCCAGAGGGGAATGCAGACCACTCCCACTGTTTGGCCGATGAACCCCTTGAACATCACGAACCACTCCCCCTTACCAATACCGGGTCATTTCGACATAACCACGGCGGCTGCTATACTTTCGTGTGGCGTCCCGCGGTGGCATTGAGTATCCATCACCGCCGTGGCCCCATTTCCGTTCGTTCCCAGTCTAGCATTTTCTCGGGCGTGTGATAAGTATGTCTTTTGTGCCGGTGGTCAATCCGCGGGCTCGGCGGGCCGGGCACCCAGGCACGGTGCTTGACGTGCTGCCCGGCAGTCTGGCGGAACAGGCCAAAATCGTGGCCGGCGACGTGGTGCTCACTATTAACGGGCATCCGCTCCGTGACCCCATTGATTACCGCTTTTACGCCGCCGAGGATCGGGTGGTTCTTGGCCTCCGGCGTGGGGAAGCGGCGCGGTCGGTTCGCCTGCGCAAACATCCGGACGAGGATTTGGGCCTTGTTCTCCCCGAACTGACCCTGGAGGACATTAGCGAGTGCGATAATCACTGTCCATTCTGTTTCGTCACTCAGCTCCCCAAGGGGATGCGCTCCAGCCTGCACATTAAGGATGACGACTATCGCTTCTCGTTCCTCAATGCCAGCTTCGTTACTCTTACCAATCTGACCGACGAGGACTGGACGCGCATCGGCGAGCAGCGGCTCTCACCGCTCTATCTTTCAGTCCATAGCACCAATCCGGCGCTGCGTGCCCGCTTGCTGGGGAACAAGCGCGCTCCCGATATTCTGGAGCAGATAGACCGCCTCAACGCCATGGGGATCGCGGTGCATACTCAACTGGTGCTATGCCCAGGGATCAACGACACCGACGACCTCCACGCGACCACGCGCGATCTTCTCGCTCGTTACCCTATGGTCAGGACGATATCCGCCGTCCCGGT
>DATLQX010000400.1:0-12061 GCA_035534995.1 Chloroflexota bacterium
GGCACACCCAGCCGCTTCGTCGGCTCCGGCTTCTTCTCCCCCATCCCGTGCGGACCACCCCTCCTCTCCAGCGAGGCCGCGCTCCCACCACGCCCAGCACACCCACCATTCCTCCACCGCCGGCACCGCCCGGCCGCACCCGCATCGATCCCACCGGCAAGGTCTGGGCCAAAGGCAAGGACGCCTGGCGTCGCGCTCCCATGTGCCCAAAACGATCCGCCTAGCTGATCACCCTACCACAATTCAGTGGTGCGCCCCATCATCGTCACCATATCCACTGATCGATGGAGAAAGCTGATATGCTTCGAGAAGCATCCCGCGACAAGCAGTTGTTCCGCTGGAGAAGGCTGTGACCGTCTTGATCCTCCCAACCGACGCACCCTCCGTATCCGGGCCGCCACAAGGTCACTGGAATCACGAGCTCTGGGAGACCTTGCCGAATGACGGCAACCGCTATGAAGTGATCGATGGCGTGCTGTATATGAGTACCGTGCCCAGTTTTTTCCATCAATGGATTATCCTGCGTTTGGTGCAGTTGGTAGGAACACCGGCCATGCAACAGGGGCTAGCTACTCCGTTCTTCGCGCGGGTGGGGTGTTGATGCCGGGTTGCGATCCGGTGCAGCCGGATTTCGGCCTGGTCCGCGCCACGAATAGCGGCATTATTCGGGACCGCCGGATCCGCGGCATCCCGGATCTGCTGGCCGAGATCCTTTCGCCCAGTAACCGGGCCTATGATGAGCGGGTCAAATTGGAGGCGTACGCCCGCGCCGGTCTGCCGGAATATGCGATCATCGATCCGGGAGCGAGGGCACTCCAGCACTACCGGCTTGCGCCGGCGGGCAGGTATGGGAATCCGCGCGTCTATGAAGGGGACGACCTGGTTCGCTTTGATTGCCTGCCCATGATCGAATTCAGGGTTGGTGATCTCTTCGTGGGTGCTCCGGATACGACCCTTTAGCGGAGCGGCTGGTCGGGGACGGGCTCGTCGGTAGGTATTGGCCGCGGGGCCTCCGGCTGAGGCCGGTTGGCAGGATTACGTCGGCTGAGGCCGGTTGGCAGGACGACGAGGCATCCGCAAACCCACGGACTGCCACGGATGCCGGCACCCTGCACCCAGCCTCAGCCGGAGGCCCACGAGACCGCCCTTATCGCGACCGTGAACAGCGTACCACCTGAAGATCACCCCAGCGCCGCCATGGCGGCCCGAATTGCCCGCGTCAAATAGCGCGAGTAGGTCGTGGGACCGTGGCGGAGACTTCGGACCAGGGCTTCAATTCCAATCATCAGACTCGTGAAGCGGATCCGCTGATCGCAGTCCGCCGGCAGGCGCGCGGCTTCGCGGTACCCATCCAGGAGAGCGGGAAGCAACCGCCCAGATACGGTCTCACCGTCATGCAGATTGAAGTGCCCCAGATCATAGAGCGGCGCCGTTCCCCGGATCTCGCCAAAATCGATGATCCCTGTATAGCGCCCGCCGCATTGGTAGATGTGGGTCAGGTCAAAGTCGCCGTGCGCGAGAAAGGCGTGGTCGGTGTCCAGCCATGGATCGCGGTCGGCAATAATCGTCCGGATGTGAATAATCTCGGACTCGGTGAAAATGCCATCGCAAAGGCGGCCGAGATGGCGATCGATCTGGTCAAGCATGAAGGCCCGGTTGGTGGGATGCTCGGCTTGCAGGTCCGGGCGCGGGCCGCCATCGCGCGTAATCCAGCCAAAGCCATGGACGGGGATGCTGTTGAGTATGGCCAGATCCCGACCGGCTGCCCGCACTATCGCCTCGCGGGTCGCGCTGGACTGAACATGTTTCACCGATTCGCCGCGAATCTCGGTGGTCACCAGCAACGAACGCTGGAGGCATTGATCAAACGGCTCGAAGTGGATGACCGCCGGTACGCGCACGCCGCGAGCGCGTAGCAGTTGATGAATCGCGGCCTCCGGCGCCAGACTCGCGGTCGCGGCCTCCGCGACCCGCGGATAGTAGATCTCGCTGTCAAAGCGGAGCCGGTACACCTGAGTGGAGGTTCCTTCGGCCATGCGCTCGATTGTGACGTCGCGGGAGGGGAAGAGGCGCTCGACCACGCGCCGGAGCGCGGACAAGTCGACATCCGGCTTCCTCATGCCTTGAGGCTATCCGCGCGCCCGCCCCTCAAGCCTCCCACCTTCGGGTTTTAAGGGTAGGTATACATTCCGGGCCTCCGGCTGAGGCCGGAGGCCCGGTTCATCATGGTCAAGAGAGACGTATCTACAAGGTGCCCAGGAACGCGAGCACATCATCCGCGTGCTGGTCCACTTTGACGTTCGAGTAGATTTTGCGAATGATGCCCTCGCGGTCGATCACGAAGGTGGTCCGGAGCACGCCCTCGGAGATCTTTCCATACAGGTTCTTGGTTCCGTAGGCGCCGTAGGCGGTCGCTACCGCCGCGTCCAGGTCGGCGAGGAGGGGAAAGCCAAGGCTGAACTTCCGGGCGAAGGCTTCGTGGGAGTCCACCGGATCGGTGCTGACCCCCAGGATGGCCGCTCCGGCGTCGGCGAACTGCCCTTCGAGGTCACGGAAGGCGCATGCTTCCTTGGTGCAGCCCGGCGTGTCGTCCTTGGGATAAAAATAGAGAACCACTGCCTGCTTGCCGTGATAGTCCGCCAGGCTGATCGTCCGTCCACCAGTGGCGGCCAGCCTGAATCCTGGGGCCGGCGCACCGACCGGCGGCTGGGTTACCTTCTCGTTACTCATGATTTCTACTCGATTTCCTTCATTACGCCGCCTCCGGCACGCGGCTCTCATGGATGTGGCGCCACACATAGAGCGCGGCCAATATCACCACGGCCAGAATAATCAACACATCAAACCGATGGATCCAGGTTCCCACATCGTGCCAATGCACGCCCAGTTGACGGCCAATATAGGCCAGAAGCAGGCACCACGGCAGCGAACCGAGGAAGGTAAGGAGCACGAAATGGCCAAAGCGCATGCGCATCATCCCGGCTGGGAGCGAGATGAAGGTGCGCACCACCGGCAACATACGGCTAATAAATACGGTGATGTCGCCGCGGTTGGCGAAGAAGGCATCGGCTCGTTCGGCATCGCGGCGCGAGATCAATATGAATTTGCCGTAGCGGAGCAGCAGATCCCGCCCCCCGCCGTAGCCGATCCAGTAGGCGATAATCGAGCCTACCACGCTCCCCAGGGCCCCCGCCACGGTGACCCCGATCAGGCTAAACTTGGCCGAATGCCCAGCCGCCGCGACAGTCATGAAGCCGGCCAGGGGCATGATGATCTCGCTGGGCAAAGGGATGCAACAGCTTTCGATCGCCATGGCGATCACGATCCCGACGTAGCCAAAGTTGCTGTACAGATGATTTACAAACGTTTCCAAGCTGGCGTACCCTCCAGCGGTCAGTATACCGGCTTGGGCTGTACCGAATCCCAATCCCCCCTATACTGTAAAGCGGGCCTGCCCGGACCTCGCCGCCTCGTGGAGCGCGGCATCCGTGGGAGGCATGAAGATGTATTATCCGGCTCCCTGGCCGGACGATCAGTTCGGAGCGAGATCGTGAAGGCAATCACGCGCTTCGAGACCATAATGGAGTCGTTGGTGGAACGGGGCTTTGCCCGCCTGTTGCGGACCCGCATGCAGCCGATTGAGGTAGCCAAGAAGCTCTCTCGCGAGATGGAGACTCAACGCACGGTGGCCATAAATCGGGTGCTGGTGCCCAACTATTACACCGCCGCCCTCAGTGCCGATGATTTCGATCACTTCGCTCCCATCCAGGCTACCCTCCAACGAGAGATGGCTACCTATCTCACCGACTACGCGGCGGAGCATCACTATACCCTGCCCGGCGAGGCCAATGTGACCCTGGTGCGCGATGAATCGCTGCGAGCCGGGGGCTTGAAGATCACGGTGCGCATGGAGGATGTGGGCGAGGAGTGGTCCGCCGGCACCACGCCCCTGGCTCCCACTCAATTGATGCCCGCCCCCGACCTGCCGCTCACGGCCCCTCCAGGCCGCCGGCCGGCGATCCCGGAGCGGGCCCGCATCGATCTGCAGGGCGCTTCCTGCTTCCTGGATCAGGATGTCGCGAGCATGGGCCGTGGATTGGATAACGATGTGGTGGTCGAGGATACGCGGGTGTCCCGCCACCATGCCCGCCTGAGCCGCGGCCCGCGCGGCTGGGAGATTACCGATTTGGCCAGTACAAACGGCACCTTTGTCAATGGACGGCAGGTCAAGCAGCACGCGGTGGTGAACGGCGATACGCTTTCATTGGGCGGACTGGAAATGAAGTTCTTTCTGGACGTGCCCAAACGGTGAGTTTTGCCGTCGTCGTCTTGCTCTTCCGCCTTATCCTGGTCGCCCTTCTCTACCTGTTTCTGGCGCGGGTGGTGCGCATCATGTATCGGGATCTCCGGGCCGCCGCTTCGTCCCCGGCCATCCCCACGGCCAGCGGGGCCGTCCGGCCCGGGGCGATCGCCCAGTTGGTGGTACTCTCGCCCGGGAAGACTACCTTTCAGGCCGGCCAGCAGTTTCGCCTCCGGAATCCCACCCTGCTGGGCCGTGAACCAGGGAGCGACATCCCGGTGGATGATGATTTTGTCTCCGCCCAGCATCTCCGCATCCTGAGCGGGCCTACGGGATGGGCGGCACAAGATCTCAACGCCACCAACGGCACCCGCCTGAACGGAACCCGTCTCCTCGGCACCATGCCCTTAAAATCGGGCGATATTCTCGATGTGGGGCGATTGAAGCTGCGTTTCGTGCTGGATCATTGACCGTGGCCCTCGCGTCCCTGACCCGGATCCGCGGCTACGAATACCGCCTCCTCCTCATCGTCGCCGCCGTGCTGGCGGTAGGGGGATGGCTGCTGGTGGTCAACGTACCCAGCCTGGCTCCAGTGCATACGATTCAGGAATTGGCGCTCTTGTTCGGACTCTACGCCCTGGCCAGCCTCTTCCTCAGTTTCCGCCTCCCCACCGCCGACCAGGTGCTGCTGCCGGTGGTGGCCTTACTCACCGCCATTGGCCTCCTCTCGATCCGCCGCCTGAGCACAACCGCGCTTTACGCCTCCTCGGCCGACCGGCAGGTGGTGTGGCTGGCGGCCGGCATCGTCGTCTTGATGGCCACCATCACTCTGGTGCCGCGGCTGGAGAACCTCAAACGCTATAAATACACGGCGGCCGTGGCCGGTTTCCTCCTCATTCTCGGCACTATCCGGTTTGGCGTGGATATCACGGGCGGCCCCTACCGGCGCTGGTTCGGATTCCATGGCATCTACTTCCAACCGGTGGAGATTCTCAAAGTCCTGGTGGTCATTTTCTACGCCGCCTATCTGGAGGAGAAGCGGGAGGTGCTGTCGCTGGCCGAGTTTCGGCTGGGCCGCCTCCGCCTTCCTCCCCTCCAATACCTCGGTCCCCTCTTTCTCACCTGGCTCCTGTCGTTGCTTCTGCTCACCTTTCAGAACGATCTGGGGAGCGCGCTGCTCTTCTTCGGCATATTTCTGGCCATGCTGTATGTGGCGAGCGAGCGGCGCTCGTATCTCTGGATCGGGATCGGCGTCTTTCTGGTTGGGGTCGTCCTGGCCTTCCGTCTTTTTCCTCATGTGCGGCAGCGGGCCGACATCTGGCTCAATCCGTGGCGGTACGCTCATGACCAGGCATATCAGGTGGTGCAGGGGCTGATCGCTCTGGCTAACGGCGGCATCGTGGGGAGCGGCCTGGGCCAGGGGCATCCGGGGTTCGTGCCGGTGGCCAATACCGACTTCATCTTTACCAGCATAGGGGAGGAACTGGGGCTGGGGGGCGGGATGGCCGTGCTGGGCCTGTTCCTGGTCTTTGCCTTCCGCGGCTTGCGGATCGCCGCCCTGGCCCGCGACCCGTTCGAGCGGTTGATGGCCGTGGGGCTGACCAGCACCCTCGCTATCCAGGCCCTGGTGATAGTGGGTGGAAACCTGCGTCTGATGCCGCTCACCGGCGTTACCCTCCCGTTCATGAGCTACGGCGGCAGTTCGCTGCTCGCCAACTTCGTCATTATCGGCTTACTCCTCCGGATCAGCGCCCATGAATGAGATCGACCGTTCCGCCTCCCGCCTGGCTCGTCTCGGTCTGTTCTTTGTCGCCGCGTATGTGATGCTCTCCGGGTTGTTGGTCTATTGGCAGGTGATCCGGGCCCCGAACCTGATCAACCGGCCCGACGACCCCCGCCTCTACGCCGAGCAGCAGGCCGTGCACCGGGGCGGCATTCTCGACCGGCGGAGCACCGTGCTGGCGCGGACTACGTTCCAGGGCGGCAACCCAGTCCGCACGCTCATCGACCCCTCGCTCAGTCTCCTGATCGGCTACCACAGCCAGCAGTATGACAATTCCGGTCTGGAGAATGCCTACAATGACTATCTGAATGGGGCGGCGGCCAACCAGCCGCTGGATAATACGCTCCGTCGTCTCCTGCATCAGCCTGTGCTGGGTGACAAGCTGCAACTGACCATTGACGACCGCATCCAGCGCATCGCGGACGCGGCGTTGGGCAACGGCCCCGGCGTGGCCCTGGTGGCGGACCCACGGAGCGGGGAGATTCTGGCCATGGTGAGCAAGCCCAGCTTCGACGCCAACCAGATCGATCAGCCCGGCTATTGGTCCTCCCTGCAAGGAGAAAACAGCCCACTCCTGAATCGAGCTCTGGATGGCCGCTATCCGCCCGGATCCACCTTCAAAACGGTCACCCTGGCCGCCGCCCTGGCCAATGGCACGGCTACCTTGAGCACACTCTTCTCCGGTCAGAACGCCACCGGGCCGCTCTTCATCCAGGGCACCACGCTGCCCCAGAGCGCCAGCAACCTCCCGCCGGGTCTGAACCAGGTCACGTTGGCGGACGCCTTCAAATATAGCGACAACATCGTCTTCGCCGTGCTTGGTCAGAGGCTGGGGGCGCGGAAGCTGATCGATGGGGCCGGCAGCTTTGGCTTTGGCCAGCACATCCCGTTCGATTTACCGGTCGCCCCCAGCCAGGTGACCACGAATCCCAACACGTTCAACCAATATGATCTGGCCACCAGCGCCTTTGGCCAGGCCGATGTGCTCGCCACGCCGCTGCAACTGCTGTTGGTGGACGAGGCGATTGCCAACGGCGGGACGATCATGCGGCCCTATGTGGTGAAAAAGATCACCGCCCCCAATGGCGAGGTGTTGCAAGATACGCAGCCGTCCGCGTGGCTGCAGGCGATCAGTCCCGCCGTGGCGGTCCAGGTAGGGCAGGCGATGGTGACGGCGGTGAACGGGCCGGGCGCCTCCGGCTACCTGGCCCGTCTGCCCGGCGTGACGGTGGCGGGGAAGACGGGCACGGCTCAGCTTGGCGGGGCCAACCAGCAGCCGGACGCCTGGTTCATGGCCTACGCCCCGGCCAAGCAGCCACGTCTGGCCGTCCTGGTGCTCAAGGAGCAAGGCGGCGAGGGCAGTACGGTGGCGGCGCCAATCGCGGCCCAGATCCTGGGGCAGGCGTTGCCGTTGTATCACTGAGTACAGCTTGGCCAAAGTATCTTGGTGGTTCCGCGGGGGCACCTCGTGGGTGCCCGCGCCGGCCGGTTAAAGGGCACCCATCACCACCCAGAGGGTACCCAGTGCCCTTACCGGTGCGGGGAAACATACGCCGTGCTGTACTGAGCGGGGATCGGCGACCCTCCTACCGATCGTCCGCCTGGGGAGCCTCACGAAGCCTGGCCAGTTCCGCGCGGAGGCGCTCGGTCTCCATCTCGGCAAGATGAGCGCGTTCGGCTTCGCTGTTGGCGCGCGCGGCTTCCGCGTCCGCTCGCCTGGTTTCCGTGTCCGCGCGATCTGCCTCAATGTTGGCACGTGCGGCTTCCGCGTTGGCCCGTTCCAGGGGCGTAGGGACCAGGATTCCGGTCACGCGGTCCCGGAGGCGGAGAAGGTAGCCGGTGATCACCCAGTCGTACCTCGGCAGGGTGACACTACGGACTGAACCATCCTCCTCGGCCGGTACCGGCTCGTAGACACTCCATTGATTGAGGCGGAAGACCTGTAACCTCGGATCGAGGAGCCCACCCACCGGATCGAATTGCACGTACTCCCGCACTCCCAGGGCCGCGTAATCGTCCTTTTTCCCCGCGCTGTCGCGGGCGAAGGTGCTGGGCGAGGCAGCCTCATACACCAGATCCGGTACGTGCTCTTCGTCCCAGAGCCGATACTGCCGGCGAAGCACCCGATACACCGGATCCAGCGGGCCAACCCCCAAGGCCACGAAGAGATCCGGGGTGAGCTGGCGCGTCCAGTTATGCCGGTCCAACAGTAGCATCAGTTCGACCACCACGATGTCGTCCTCGGGGAGGATCTCCTCCAGGATGGCGGCCATGGTCCGCTGGGAACGGCCGTGTTCAGTAGAGGGCATCGGCCGATTCCCACTTTGTGGATACACACGAATATCTGGGACATCGCGGCGCAATCGCGCGGGCACGGTAGCCATGGCAGCCTCTCGGAAAGATGGCGAAGGTCGGGCCGGCGCGTCTGTCCAGGAGGCGCGACCGTGGTACAAGTATACCAGAGCATGTGGGACCAGACGGGGTCATGACCTCCGGTGCGACAGGCGCGATTAGAAGTAGTTGGAGGTGATCCCTCCATCCACCACCATCACCGCCCCGGTGGTCCACGACGATTCATCGCTGGCCAGATAGAGGCCCAGATAGACGATGTCCTCGGCGGCGCCGAAGCGGCCCAGGGGAATGCGGTTCAGGCGCAGGTTCCGCGCCTCCTCGCTGGTCCAGAGCCGGCGCAGCATCGGCGTCTCGATCGGGCCGGGGCAAATGGCGTTGACCCGAATGCCGCCCTTGGCGAACTGCACGGCCAGCGACTTGGTCTGGGCGATCAACGCCCCCTTGCTCATGGTGTAGACATCCTGCGGCACCGTGCAGCCCAGCAAGGCCACGAAGGAGGCGATATTGATAATCGATCCACCGCCGGAGGCGATCATATGGGGAATGGCGTACTTACAGCAGTAGGAGGCGCCCTTGAGGTTGATGTCGATCACCTTGTCGAAGATCGCTTCGGTCATGTCAGTAATCGAGGCATCCTCGTTTGGCATGATGCCCGCGTTGTTATAGAGCACGTGCACGGCACCGTACCGCGCCGCCGCCGCGTCCATCAGGTGTTGTACCTGTCCCTCGTCGGCCACGTTGGTTTGCACGAAGAACGCCTGACCGCCGGCCTCGGTGATCCCGGCTACCGTGTCCTCGCCGCCTATCGGGTCGAGATCGGCCACGGCTACCCGCGCGCCCTCGCGGGCAAAGACCTCCGCCGCCACCCGCCCCATGCCGCCGCCGGCTCCGGTCACCACCGCTACCTTGCCTTGCAATCGCATCAAATCATCTCCAAATAACGCTCACGTTGCCAACGATCGACCACGCGGTTGTATTGCTGGGCTTCCCACCGGCGCATGGCCACGAAATGCTCGACGAACTCCTCGCCAAACCAGTCCCTTGCCAGCTCGCTGGCCGCGAACCGCTCCACCGCCTCGCCGAGCGTGCGGGGTAATGGGTGCGCCTCGGCGACGGACAGAGCATAGGCGTTTCCTCGCGCCGCCGGAGGCATGGCTAGCTTCCGCGCCACCCCATGCAGGCCCCCGGCCACCGTGGCGGCCAGACCAAGGTAGGGGTTCACGTCGGCGCCCGGCACCCGGTTCTCGATCCGGGTCGAGTTCGCGCTCCCCGGCACCATTCGGATCGCGGTGGTCCGGGTTTCCACCCCCCAGGTGACGCTGGTGGGAGCCCAGGTGCCGATCACATGCCGTTTATAGGAATTGATGTTGGGGGCATAGAGGGCACAGAACTCAGGGAGGGTAGCCAGGACGCCGGCCGCGTAGTGGCGGGCCGTCTCCGAAAGCCGATGGTCGGCGGCTGCGTCATGAAAGAGGTTGCGCGTGCCGTCGGCCGTCCAGAGACTCTGGTGAAGATGGCCGCTGCTCCCGTCCTCTTGGTCGCTCCACTTGGCCATGAAGCTGGCGGTTAGTCCCTCCTGCTGGCACATTTCCTTGACCCCGGTTCGGAACAGCATGGTTTGGTCGGCGGCGGCTACCCCCGACGCGTGCACCAGATTCATCTCATACATGCCGGGACCATGCTCGCGATTGTATCCCTCAATGGGAATATCGTGCTCCTCCATCATTTTCCGGATCCGGGCGAAGAGGAAATCGTCGCCGGTAGCCCGGGCGATCCCGTAGCAGCTATTACTGGGACTGAGCGGCTCCAGATTCTCCCATTTCTTGGTCCGCAGGCTTTGCGCGGTCTCGCGGAAGACCCGAAACTCCAACTCGGCGGCTAGTTGCAGCCGGTAGCCCTGAGCGGCGCCCCGATCAAGGACGCGACGCAGCACCTGGCGCGGGGCGACCGCGGTGGGGACGCCCTGCTCGTCGCTATAGTCGCAGATCACCGAGGCGACGCCGGTCTCCCAGGGGACCACGCGAAAGGTGGCGAGGTCTGGATGACCGATGATGTCGGGGTAGCCGCTCTCCCAGCCCGTGAAGCGGAGATTCGGGACCAACTCCTCGGCGATGTCCCAACCGAAGATCACGTCGCATTGGGCGAAGCCATGCTCCAGGCCATCGAGAAACAGGCGGGCGGGAACCCGTTTGCCGCGGAAGGCGCCATCGAGGTCGGGGCCGCCAATCTTGATCGTTTCGATCCCACGCTCGGCGATCAAGGCGCGGACCTGTGCTGCGTCCATGCGCGTCACCTCCCGGTTATAGACCCACTGCTCCGCCAGGGTCACTCACGGCATGATAGCTGTTCGAGCCGGGGAGTTGTCAAAAGGCGGCGCCGGTGCCGACCAGCTTGGTGGTGTGGTAGGGGCGCGGGTCTCCAGACCCGCCGGGCTCGGCACGGGCTCGTGGACTGGGCCGCGCGGGTCGCCGGAATAGGAGCGCGGGTCGCCGGGCCCGCCTGGTTCGGCGGCGGATCGTCATCCGGGTCGCAGGAAGGGCGCTGATGGTTGGTCGCGAAGGCATGCCTGACGGCCTTATCTTTACCCACAAATCACGTCTGCATGCCGCATCGTGTAGGGGCACCCCTTGTGGGTGCCCTCGTGCCGGCCACCAAGGACACCCACAAGGGGTGCCCCTACCAGCCATCGGCAATCCTCGCCCTCTGGGAGCCGAAATGTAAGTAAAGATTAGGCATGGCGACCCGCGCTCCGGGTGCATGATCGCAAAGCCGGTCGGCGTCTTTCCCACAACCCCAAGGCACGCCAACACCATGCCGCGCCGTATACTGGCGGCAGGGAAGGGAAAGACGATCATGGCCGACGCACCGATTGTCGAGGAAGCCGACGGATCCTATCACACCCGTGAGCACTGTAGCACTTGCCAGAAGGTCACGCACTGGCTCAAGGAGGCCGACGCACCTTGGCACTGCATCAGATGCCGCCACGAGGCACCCCGGATGGGCGGAATGATCTATTGTCAATATTGCCACAAAGAGACGCTATTCCGCATCTATAATGGGACAATCATCTTTTGCACGGAGTGCGCGGCGCACCTGAACGCGCGGCTGGCTACGACAATACCGGAACCTCAAAAAGAGGATATCCGTCCGGCCACGTTAGAAGACACCTCGGTAGGATTCTGTGGCCGGTGCGGTGCGGACGGCAAGTTTGATAGCGATCCCTGCGGAGCCTGTGGTGCTCCCGTGTGGGGCCCATGGGTGGGTGTCGATGAGGGTCCTCCCGGCAAGGTGTGGATTCCATGTCCGCGCTGCCAGCACACAGACACGGTCCCCGCTGATTCTCAGACACGAGTTTGCTCTGCCTGCAAGAAGATCCTCTGTTTCGGCTTTTGTAAGGGTTGTGGGGGCATCACACAGTTGCAATCGGAAAAAGCTACCGGATTCCGGTGCGTCCCTTGCCGTTCCTGGGGCAGCCTCCTTCCAGCAACCGCCGGAGCGTACTTTGTCGACGCCATTACGTCTGCCTCCTGGACACCGATAATTGACCCCGACATGCGCTGGCTGAATGACAGCGTGGTGCTTGCCGCTGCGGGCGTGAGCTTTGCAGCTGGGGCGACCTGCGTGCT
>DATLQX010000401.1:0-2820 GCA_035534995.1 Chloroflexota bacterium
CTCTCGCACAACAGGCGGGCGGCGGCGACCCGCCACATCCTCGCCTTGAGTTCCGCCAGGATCGGCGCCGGCGCGGTGTCCGGCGGCGCCCCGGAGAGGGCCTGCCGGACGAGCGGGGCGACCCGATGCTGGCCCGCGAGATCGAGCACGGCCGGCCAGTCGATGCTCTTGTCAAGTGCTGGTAGAGTGTCCGGCCCGATACCGGCGCCAATTCGCGCCAGGGTGATGACGAGCGAGGCGGTATCCATGGCGCGTCTAGCCCAGCAGGGGTTGGAGCAGGGAGGGCAGCGCATCCAGATCTCGCCCCGTCTCCAGGCGGTAACAGGCACACTGGCCGACCAGCACAGCCAGAGCATCAAGGTGGGCCTGGGTGGCGCGCGCCTCGGTTAAGAGCACGTTCGGCACCAGTTCCAGCAGCGCTCCGTCCCGATCCATGGGGGTGAGTAGGCTCCGATCACGATTGACGACCTGAGGGAAGATCAGGGCGGCGGGCCGGCAGTCCCAGGCGATCCGGGTTCCGTAGCGCTCGGTGAGGTGCAACTGTCGCTTCGGCCAGCCAGGCAGCCTGGGGACAGCCGCGAGATCGGCCAACTCGGGGAAGAGCTCGATCGTGTGATCGGTGAGGTCGATCGGTTCGGGAAAGGCATGGACCAGCGGACCATCCCGGCCAGGGGTGAGGAAGAGCATATCGTCCCCCAGCAGGTCCCAGCCGGCGCGGGCCAATGCCAGGGCCAGGGTAGATTTGCCCGAGCCGCTGGCGCCAGGGAAGATCAGGCAGACGCCCTCGATCGCTACGGACGCCGCGTGGACCGGGAACAGCCCGCGATGCTTGGTCATCTCCATCAGGGGCAGGGTGACCAGGGGGTGCGAGAGCAGCCAGAGGCCGGCCGCCTCCATGCGGGCAATCGATGTCTCGACCCGACCGCCGGCGGCGTCACAGCGCATCCGTACGCGGTCTCCACAGACGATAAAGAGGGCTTCGGCGCTTTCGTCGTAGCAAAAGTCGCCCAGATCGGAGGTCAGGACCAGGCGCGTTCCGGGCGGCGGTGGATCAACCACATGAGTGGCTGAGTTGGGAACTGAGTGGAAGGTAAAGGTGAGGTCCGCCGCGCCGTGAGTGGCTGGAGGTAGTTGGCCCAATCGTTCCCGCAACGCTCCCGCCAGAAGAACATCGCTCTCGAAGGTAACCCGCAAGCCGTGCAGGTCATAGGCGAGTGAAGGGGACTGAATCCCCGCGGGCGCCAAATCTTCCCCCATCACGCCCCTGCTCGTGAGGGCCTGGGCAAGGGGAAGGAATAGATGGCGGTGTAGAGGGGGCGGGGATCGCGTGGCTCAAGGTAGGGCTCGCCCTGTCTGACCAACCAGCAATGGCCGTCAAAGCCATCGGCCTTCTCGGTGCTGGTTCCCATGCCAAAGCAGAGTGAGACATCGGCGCCGGCCCGGCGAAGGAAATAGTAGAGGGTCACGCCGCGGGTCAGGCAGCCCCGGCGGACCAGCGGCCGGCCGGCCGATAGGACGGCCAGTACGAGGTGAGCGATCCGATCCTCCTGGGCGGGGACGGGACGAAGGGGCGGACGACGCGGCTCCAGGACCGCCGATAGCCTGGGCAGCGGCAGCCGCATGAGGAGGGGAACGGCCGTGGCCACGGCGAGGACATGTATGAGGAGGAGAGCATCACGAGGGCTCGTCACCTGATCCAATACGGCGCGCCGGCTAGACAGCCTCGACGACCAACTGCTCACTGGCAAGATCCGATAACAGTTCGTGGACATCCGTCTCGATTTCGGTTATGGGCGCGTCAAACTCCGCGCTGATCGCGGCGACCATCTCGGCCACCGTATGGGCGCCATCGCAGAGATCCCATATCTGGCCCCCGACCTCATCGAGTGTATAGTATTCCCCGTTCCGCGGGTTGAGGAGGATAAGGGCGGATTCGCCCGGCCTGGCAAGAACATTCTGGTTCCGCAGCAGGCGGCTCGATGCAACGATCATAAGTGGATGGCCTTTCACTAGTCCCCATCACTCACGTATATGTTAAGGCGATACTCTCCCTATCCAACGCGCGACCGACAGCGATCCCTTAACCCCTCAGGAGGCGGGATAGCGGGCCAGAGTCTCCACCAGGAGATCATAGAAGGCGTCCACGTCTATCCCCACCCCTACCTGGGTATTGACAGGCCGTCCGGTGATGCCTCGCTGGTCGCAGACCGTGCGCCCGTAGGAGGGGCCATGGGAGATGTCGACCTCCACGGCCATTGGTTGGGTGCGGACGATCCCGGGGCGGATCACCTGAGCCACGGCGCAGGGATCGTGTAGGGGTGGACCGGCCAGGCCGAACACCTCGCGGTAGCGGCTGCCAAAGAAGTCGAGCCAACCGCCGACCAGGGTGGCGAGCGGGGTACCCAGGGCGTCGATCCGGGCCCGTCGATCGGCCGTGGCCTGGGTCTGATAGGTGACATCCAGGCCGATCATGGTAAGGGGAACGCCGCTCCCGAAGACGATGGCCGCCGCCTCGGGGTCGGCGTGGATGTTGAATTCCGCCGCCGGGGTGGTGTTCCCCAGGCCGATGGACCCGCCCATCAGGACGATCTCCTTGATCTGGAAGGCGATCGCCGGGGCCATGCGGAGCGCCAGGGCGATGTTCGTCAGGGGGCCGGTGGGGACCACCGTGATCGCGCCCGGACTGCCCAGAATGGTTTCGATGATCAGATCCACCGCGTGGCGCGACGAGGGCTGAATAGTCGGTTCGGGCATCACCGGCCCGTCAAGGCCCGATTCACCGTGGATGTTCCCGGCCACGATGCGGGGCCGCACCAGCGG
>DATLQX010000402.1:0-7885 GCA_035534995.1 Chloroflexota bacterium
ATGCGGCAGGTAGCGCAGCCAGCGGAGACGTGGGAACCACAGCCGGCACGACATGACATGACTACCGCTCGGATAAGAGTTTTGCTCCTCATCTCCGAGGCGCCACCGATCGTCAGCGGCGTCTCGCGAATCGCCTTCCAGTTGAAGCAGGGCATGGAGATTCTCGGCTATGGGGTAGACATTATCTCACTCGCGGATGTCCCGCGCTTCGTGAGCGGTGAGTTGCGCATCTCGAGCATGCTATGGAAGGCGCCTCGGATATTGCTGCCCCGCCTGGATTCCTACGATATCATTCACATCCATGGCCCGGTTCCCACGTTCAGCGACATAGCGATTCTCGTCAGCGCGCTGCGGTTCGGCTCGGCCCGACCCTCCATTGTCTACACACATTTTTCGGAAATCGATCTCCGAGGCTATCGGTTCTTCTGCGAAATCTACAACCGTATGCATAAGCACCTGGCCAGGCTTGCGCACCACGTTCTCGTCTCAACGCCGAGCTATGCCACCGCGCTCGCCCGCTATATGCCCTCTGGGCGAATCTCGGTTGTGCCCTGGGGCGTGGATCGGGGCTGGTATGACAGCAGCGTGCCGAAAGCCGATCGCTTTACGGTGCTCTTCGTGGGCCAACTGCGCCCCTACAAAGGGGTGGAGACCCTGCTTGGGGCCGTAGAGGGCCTTGAGGACGTTGATGTGCAAATCATTGGAGGCGGACATGAGGAAGTCTACTACCGCGATCTGGCCGCCAAGCGGGCCTTGAAACATGTCACCTTCCGCGGGCGGGTCAGCGACCGCGAGTTGTTCGACAGCTATGCACGGGCCCATGTGTTGGTACTGCCGTCAACCACGCGCGCCGAAGCCTTTGGACTGGTGCTCCTTGAGGGGATGGTCGCGGGCTGTGTCCCGCTCGTCTCGCAACTTCCTGGAGTGACGGACCTGGTCGGTGACGCGGGCGTCAGTTTCCCCGTTGGCGACAAGTCCGCGCTAGCCACCCTCCTGACCCGGCTGCGGGATGATCGGGCGCTGTGGGACCTATACAGCAGCCGGGCGCGCGAACGGGCACATCGCTTTTCCTGGCAGCAGACCTTCAGCTTGCACCACGCGGTATACCAGCAACTCATGGCGGTTCGCCGGTTCTCCAAGGCGCTGCGAACTGGTCAGGATGTCGTGATGTCGCTCAAGGGCCTGCTGCATGACGCGATCACCACCCTTGGCGCGTCCTCCGGTTCCGTTATGCTGTGGGAACCCCAGGAACAGGGCTTGCGCGTGCGAGTCAGCCACGGTCTCCCCTTCGACATGCGGCACGATGGGGTCCAGCCGCTTGGCCAGGGGATCGCCGGATTCGTGGCCTCGCACAATACCGCGCTGCTCCTCCCCGAGGCATTCGCGGAGGCCTCCAACCGAGAACTGACCCACTTCGCCCGCCGACCGCATATCCGATCCTCGATCTCCGTACCAATAACCGCCAGGCGACGTACTCTGGGAGTGGTGAACCTATCGATTTATGAAGAAGATCACCGCTTTCAGGATGGCGATGTGCAGTGGTTGAATACGCTCGCGTCACGTGTGGGCGACGTGCTGATAAAGCAAACGCAACCTGGGCAGGCAGGAAGTATGGTAATGAAGGGAGCTATCAGTTGAGAGGTGATCACGACATGAGCAGCGACGGATCCGCCGCGAAAGTAGCGATCATCATCCCGTCATGGACGGGTGAAATCAGCCGCCTGCTTCATAGTATCGAGCAGCAAACGTTCCGGGACTACAAGGTAGAGGTTGTTACTGGCGTGAGTCCAGTTGCCCGCGCTCGCAACGTCGGCATACGCCGCACGACGAGCGAAATCGTGGTGTTTATCGATGACGACGCCTATTTCGGCCACGAGGACTGCTTGCGGATTTTGGTGGATCTGCTGGAGAGCGATCCGCGGATTGGGGTCGTGGGGACCTCCAAGCTAGCGCCTCCCAGTGCCAGCGCGTTGCAGCGGGCGATCAGCCGGCAAGTGCCTCGCATGGTCTATCCCACGGTACGGCGGAATCAGGTGAGCAACCCACCGCTGGACCGCTATGGCTTTACCGCTATCACGGGCACGTGCTGCGCGATACCACGCAGGATCTTCGAGGAGTTAGGCATGTTCGACGAGGAGATGATCACCGGCCCGGAGGATGTGAGCTTCTTCGCCCAGGTGCGTCGCGGCGGGTACAACCTTATGGTAGCGGCAAACTGTTGGGTCTATCACGATCCGCCGCCAAGCATGCGCGATCTACTGCGTAAGAGCTTCTGGTATGGCGTGGGCCACGCGCAGTCGACCCGCAAAACGCCAGAGCGCGGCCTTCGTCTCCTGGCGCTCAACCGGTGGTACGGCAAAGCGACGCTTCTCGCGTCGGTACTGGCATTCCCGGCGGCGTTTTTCGTCCACCTGTATTTTGATCCCAAGCGGAAAATACTATTGGGCTTCCGGCCTCTGAAAACCCTGTCCACCTATGCCGTGCTCTGCGGCTATGTGTATGGCTGGTACAACGCAAGACCTCGCCAGGAAGCTACCACTTACCGGGGAGTACGCGGAGGTGCCGCGCAGCCGTAGATGAAGGGACGAAACGTTCGCTAATCCCGATCTAGTCCACTCAAACCCTCACCTCCGCGCTCTTTCGGTAGCGGCAAGAGATACACCCGCCGTTGGTGATCAATGGAATAGTGAAAGCTGAGCAGCGCTCCTAGGCCGTAGCCGATGAACCTTCCAAAACCCCACGGGCGCCGAAACAGGAAAAGCCGCCTCAGGTATACACAGCGACGCCATTCGATCAGAAATGTTGGGAGTGCCACCCAGTCACCCAGGCGTATGTGCTTCATGTAGGTCGCGCTCACACCGATGCCGATTCCTCGCAGCATTGGCCGTCCAGCCTCCCAGGGACGAAAGCCATGGTGAACTACGATAGCATCGGATACGTTAAGGACCGCGTAGCCTGCCCTGAGCATGCGATAGGCCAAGTCTCCGTCGAGATTCGCATGGAGAGGGCCGCCCGAACCCAGGATCTCATCGAAGCCGCCGAGGAGGCGGACGGTGTTCACGCGACAGGCCATGTTGGCGCCGATACCGCGAATCCGCCACTTTTGCCACGGCGTATCCACTTGCTTGAAATGGTAAATAGGACAATCTGGAATGAAGCCACGCCTCGGGTCATGGGGTCCAGAGATGACAGAGCCGTAGATTAACCCCACGTCGTCATGTTCCTGAAAGGACCGCTCAAGGCGGTCAAGCCAACCTGGGAGCACTTCGCAGTCGTCGTCCGTGAAGGCGAGGAGTGGACCACGGGCTTCAGAGATCGCGATATTGCGGGCCACGGAGGATCCAATTGTGTTGGACCGAACATACCGAAATCGGAGGTCGTCCCCAACCATCCGCGACACGATGTGCCATGTGTCATCGTCCTGGCTCTGATCAACGATTACCACATCCCAATCAGGGTGCGCAAGCGCGACCATACTCTTCAGAGCGGTACTGATCTGGTTGCTTCGGTTGCGGGTGACTATACAGATAGTGAAATGCATACAATCGCGTGATGCCGATCCCCTCAGTTTTCGTGGACGGCACGAAGCCGGCGCCTAGCACTTGGGCCTTCACGGAAGCAGTTGTCCCATGGGTCCACCCTCACGGCGAGTTCATTCCCCACTACCGACGGTTGGTTCCTGGTGATAGTCAATCGTAGTCTCCGGAACAATGTAACCATGCCTGGATGTATGAGGGTAGGTACGGTTCTCCGTTGGAGACTGCTGGATTTCGAAGGCTACGCTCTCTCGTACCTCATCATACGTCTTCGTCTGGTGGCTCCCAACCCACACCGTCACCAAATAGCGACCAGGAATGAGCGGTGGGAGCTGTATGGTCAACCGAATGCCGTGCCGCGACTGTGTATCGGTGATAAACCCCTCAACCGTAGGTAAGGCTTGCATCACCACCGCGCCGACAGCGTCAAGGATGTCAATCGAGATGAACGCCGGCCGGTGCTGGTGATGGCTGGTAAGCTGCAAGTCCACCAACAAGATGTGGCGCGGTTGCTGCCCTTGGAGAGCCAGCGCAATACTATGAATCAATAGTTCACGGTCCGGATCCTCCTCCTCGCGTTGCCATCGATCTTTATGGTACGGGCCAATCGCGGCGTATTGCTGGAGGCAGATTTCGACGGTCCTATCGCACAGGAGCTTGCCCTGATGGAGCAGTAGCGCCCGCGAGCACAGGCTCTGGATCGCGGCGATGTTATGGCTGACAAAGAAGACCGTGCGGCCACTTCTGACCACATCCTTCATGGTATCCAGACATTTCGCCTGGAATTGGGCATCACCAACCGCCAGCACCTCGTCCACGATCAGGATCTCCGCTTGCAAGTGGGCAGCCACGGCAAAGGCCAGGCGTACCCTCATTCCGCTTGAATAGTGCTTGACCGGAGTGTCAATGAACTGTTCTATCTCGGCGAAGGCAACGATCTCGTCGAACTTGCGCCGGATCTCAGCCTTCTTCATGCCCAGGATGGCACCATTCAGGTAGACGTTTTCGCGCCCACTCAGTTCTTGATGAAAGCCGGTGCCAACTTCCAGAAGGGCTCCAACTCGCCCATGGATTTCGGCATAGCCCTCGGCCGGCTCGGTGATGCGCGAGAGGATCTTAAGGAGGGTACTCTTGCCCGCGCCATTGCGGCCGATCACCCCCATGATCTCCCCCGGCGCGATTTGGAACGAAATGTCCTTCAAGGCCCAGAACCGACTATCATGGTTCCGCCGTGTCTGTTCGTGCTTCGCGGAGTGGTCGGCCAACGAAGACAGACGACGAAACGGTATGCGCGACACGGAGGCGAAGGTGTCGCGCAAGGTCTTGTACCGTACGTGTCCGCCAATAGTATAGTGTTTGCTCAAACCTTCAACGCGAACGGCGACATCGGCCACGAGAAAACCTCCGAGCAATTGCTAACGCGCGGCACGCGGCGACCAGATCGGCGCCCCGCGCCTACCGACTACCACCGTCGGCGCACGAAGGGAACCGGCATAACCGGCTAGTCCCCCGCCGAGATTGTCGCCCATTCCGACCAGTGCCTAATACTCGTAAACGTTTGAGGTCGCCCAACCAGACGCAACGGAAATAGGGCAACGAGATAGCATACGCTCCCCATGGCTACGGCAAGGACGCCGTTCAATGAGAACAGGATAGCGCCAATGAGAACACCGGTCGCGATGGCCGCGACATAGCGGAGTGCCCACCAAGCGCTCCGCCATGCCCAGTGGCGCCCAATGGCGTGTAGGTATATCGCGCTCACCGCGAGGAGAGTCAGGACTGAAGCAGTGACGAAGATGGTGGCGGCCCCCTGAGCATGCCATCTAGGGACCGCAAACCAAAGCGCAAGCGGCTCGACCGCGGCATTGCAGAGAAGGATACATGCTGGAATCCGGGCCCTGCCCGTTGCCAGGAAAGCGGTACTCACCAGAACCAGCACTATAAGGGCGCTATTGCCAAGGGCCAGCAAGCGCAGCACCGAGGCTCCAGGCGCTAGCCTCTGGGGGAATAGCAGAATCAGCGCGGCACGGGGAATGCACATGAGGACCACTTCTATCGGGAGCACGAGGACCGCCACCAACCGCAGCGCCTGTCCCAGCGCCTCCCGTGTGACCGTCAATACACCTAGTCGAGCAAATTGGGTGAACAGCACTGTAAACACCACGGAGGTCACCAGGTAATACGGAGTATTCGCCAAAATAGTCGCGGCCTGATAGTACCCCGTCATTGAGCGGTCGCCGCCGGGGAGGAGCTTGACCGACGCAAGGTCCAGGTTCAAGAGAAGCGCCAATCCAAGCAAGGCCGCGAACATCCCGCCCGCCGCGCGTAGGGGCGGTAGTGAAATGCCACCCCACGGACGCACGTCGAGGGTTCGGATCATGTGGAAGAATCCGAGCAGGGTTCCCAGAATGGCGCCGATGAGGAAACCGGCCGCGGCGCCAGTCACGCCGAACCCCAGCAGCACGAGCAGTGTACCGGCGGCAGCCTTGCACACGATCTCGACCACCTGAATCGCCGCCACCACGTCGAATCGCTCCGCGCCCTGCGCCGCGGCGCGGGAGGTAGCGATGAACGACGAAAACGGCAGAGTGAGCGCGACCACGATGGTCATGTCCCACGTCTCGAAGCCGCGGCGCAAGGGACCGAGAGCAAAGAGAATGACGAATGCCGCGCTGATTAACAGGGCAAAGAGAAAGTTGGCGACGAATGTCCCGCGAATGAGCGCCGCCCGCTGGGATTCATCTGGGCCCAAGATTGCGGCGGTGAGGGAAACCGTGATGCCGGATCCTAAGACCAAGGCCGTGACCAAAAGAATGCTTTGCACAAATGAGAGGAGCCCGAAGTCGCCTGGAAGGAGAAGGCGGCCCGTGGCAAGGCTGAAGGCATAGTTGACCACGCTGGTGCCGGCGAAGGACATCAGGAGGACGAAGCGCGGCGCGGAGATTGTCTGCCGGAGCACGGCTACGTCCTGGTCCCCCGTCGATTAGCCTCGACATACCGATGCGCCCAGCCGTCGGTAGGTACCTCGGCCTCCCATGGATCCGCGGTCATGCAGTCACAATCTCGCGATTGCAGTTCGGCATGGAGGGCGTCGAGCCGCAACCGATACCATTGCCAGGTATAATGCTCGGCCACGAAGGCGCGCGCCTGGCGCCCGAGCGCGCGGCGCTCGTCGGGTGTCGCGAGCAATGCGGCGGTAGCCCTGGCAATTTCCTCGCTGTCGCGGCCGATGACTACCGGCGGTTGACACGGCCCTATGAGGCCCGCCGCCCCGAGCGGCGTGGTTATGACGGCTTTTCCGTAGGCCATGGCCTGGAGCACCTTCAGCCGCATGCCGCGGCCGAGGCGCAGCGGCGCGAGGACGATCGCGGCACCGCTCAGATACGGGTCAATGCTGGGTATAGTTCCGGTTACGGTGACATCCCGTCCGGCCAGGGCCCGTACCGCGTGAGGCGGTTGGCTGCCCACGATCGTTAGGCGGACACTCGGACGGATAGCACGGATTCGGGGCATGATCTCGTGACATAGCCAGAGGGCGGCATCGACATTCGGTGCATGCGCGAATCCACCGATGAAGACGATATGGTCTTCATCCTCCTCGATCTCATCGTTCTGAAGCGGCAGGTCGATCCCGAAGGGGTTCACCCGCACGCGGCTTGCGAGCGCCGGCGCCATGGTGCGAAGCGTCGCGGCGTCACGCGGTGTGAACACCTGGATGCGCTCGAAACGAGCCCAGGCCGCGGGTTGATAGCCGTGCCATCGCCTTGAGTCCATTTCGGTGCAGGCCAGGCGTATCCGCCATTCGAGACCATGGATTCGCCGAAGGCCCGTTCGTGATACCACCTTCACTTCATGATCGGTAAGAACGGCGGGCGCGTGCGACGGATAGCGATACATCGCCATCGCACTGTCTTCAACCTGGATCAGGTCGAACCGCTCGGCAAGGCGCTCCAGAAGCCGCTGCATCTCTGAATCCCAGAACTCGCCCGCACGCCATGGTTGTTTCCCACGGAGCCATTGTCTGCCTAGCCACCAGCGTCGCCTCCAGCGGGCAATGCCGGTCAATGGCGATCGCCAGACGGCATGGACCTCAATGCCGGACGCCCGTAAATAGTGCAATGCGTCCCTATCACCCTGGCCTGGGCCGGCAAACGTGACCAGGGTTACCTGATGCCGGGAGGCCAGGGCGGTGAGTTGACCATACATCACGAGAGCGCCTCCGCTGGCCGCGCTTGGGTGCGGCAAAATAGGAGTAACCATCAAGATTCTCATGGTGTTCTCAGCCCGGTGCCGGAGGAGAACTGCTCGGCGGGGTCGGCCCAGGCGCGGACGGACTCAGAATGCTCTCG
>DATLQX010000403.1:0-5375 GCA_035534995.1 Chloroflexota bacterium
TGCTTCTGATCGCGGGGATCCTGGCTCGGGCCCTGGGTATGGCCTCCAGCCCACCCATTCTCAGGGGACTCTCCAGCTCCAGTTACGCGCACGCGGCCGGACTGGCGGCAAACGCCACCCCGATTGCTCCGCCTCCCCCTCCGGGTGCTTGTCCGTCCGGGAATGGGCTCTTCACCCTGTATTACGGCTACATCCAGAACCCCGCCTCCACCGATCCGACTCTCCAGACGATCGTCGCCGGCCAACCGAACTTCGTGGTGGTCGGGGACGGCCTGGGCGGACGGAGCGACATCCCGACATACCTGCATCAGAGCGGGATCCGGGCCATACAGTACATCGCCCTGAACTATGCCGCCGCGCCCGCCGCCACGATTGACGCGGCGATCGCTACCGCGATGACGGCCGGCTACGACGGCATCTTTTTCGACCAGGTAAGTACGGCAAGCGCGGACTCCGCCTACCAGACCGCCCGGGCGGCCCAGGTCAAGAGCTACGGCACCACGAAGCTAGTGATTATGAACCCAGGGGTCGTGCCGCCCGATCCCTCACTGTTCGGGTATGCCGACATCGTCAGCGTGGAGAATCAGTATGCCCAGCCGCTTCCTCCTAGCTGGGGCATCCCCGCCTGGCGCTGGTTGGCGGTACAGGGTGACCCCGCGAACCTGGCGGCAAGCTCGGCCGCGGACGCCGAGAACCGGCTGGCAACCTTCAGGACCAATGGTGGCTTCTGGTACTACTCGTCCGATTACGCGGCCTCCGGCGCCACCGCGATCAACCTACCTTCCTGGTACGCCGCCTTCGCCGGCTGGGCCCTCCAGCAGGCGGCCCCGGCCTGCGGCGGATCCACGACTCCTACGTCGACCGCCACGGATACCGCTACCGCTACCCCGACCCCCGTAGCCGGAGAAGGGGCCTGGAGTCCGGTCGCACCGATGATCACGGCCCGGAATGTCTCAGCCGCCGCGGCCGGCGCCGATGGACGGATCTATGCGATTGGGGGGAATACCACCGGTGGCTATACCGCCGCCGTGGAAGCATATTCTCCGACCACCATGACCTGGAGCGCGGTAGCCCCGTTGCCGGCAGCGCTCGCGGGACCGGCGGCGGCGGCCGGGCCCGATGGGCGCGTCTATGTGATCGGCGGCACCGCCAACAGCGGATTCACGAACGCGGCGGAAGCCTATGATCCCGGTACCAACACCTGGAGCGCGGTTGCCGCCATGCATGACGCCCGGACGATGCCGGCCGCTGTTACCGGCGTCGATGGGCGCGTTTATGCCATCGGTGGCTCGAATGCCAACGGGTCGTTGAATTCGGTGGAAGCCTATGATCCGCAGGCTAACAGCTGGAGCACCGTGGCGCCCATGCCCACGGCCCGCGGTGGATTGGCCGCCGCGGCCGGCCCCGATGGGCGGATCTACGCGATTGGCGGCACGAATTCGAGCGGCACGGTGCTCAATACGGTCGAAGCGTATGACCCACGCACTGGGAATTGGACAACGGTGGCGCCCATGCCCACCGCTCGGACCTGGTTTGCCGCCGCGACCGGCTCCGATGGGCGCATCTACGCGATTGGCGGCTTCGCCACTGGCTTAGGGGAGTTGGCCACGGTCGAAGCCTACGACCCTGGGACCAACACCTGGAGCACGGCGGCTCCCATGGCCACGATTCGCGAGGAATTGGCGGCGGCGGCCGGATCCGATGGGCGGATCTACGCGATCGGCGGCGACAATAGCCTCTCAATCTTCAATTCGGTGGAGGCATACCAACCAGCCGCCCTCACCTCGGCAACGGCCACCGGGTCGAGCACGCCAACCGGGACCGCCACCCCAACTCCGACTGACACGGCTACCGAGACCCCTTCACTCACCGACACCCCCACCGCGACGGACACCGCCTCGCCGACCGTGACTTCCACCTCTACCTCAACCGCGACGGATACCCCATCCATGACCGATACGGCCACCGTAACGCCCCTCCTCCCCACCGCGACGCGCACTCCCAGGCCCACGAGAACCGCTACCAATACGCGCACCCCAACCGCTACCAGAACGCCGACCGCGACTCCAACCCTCCCGCCGGGGAGTATTCGCGTGGATACCTTTGGTGCCCGCGCGGACGGGGTCACCGACAGCACCAGCGCCTTCACGCTGGCCCTGGCCGCGCTCCAGGCGGCCGGCGGCGGCACCCTCGTCCTCTCGCCAGGTACCTACCTGGTCGCTCCGGGCAGCCTGAATCTAAGCAGCAATATGACCCTCAGCGGCACCAACACCACCTTGCGTCCCACCGGGCCGGGCTTTCAGCTATTGGATATTCATGGCAGCACGATCACCGTCTCGGGCGTCACCCTGGACGGCAATGCCGATGTGGTCCGCGGCTTGAGCATCGAGCCTGGATCGGATCACATCACGATTTCCCGGAGTGTCCTTCAGGGGATGCGCCAATCCACCGACCCCACCAGCGGCACCTACCGCGGGACACCGATCGGGGCCATGGTGTACGGGAATACCACTACCATCCTCTTTGACCATGTGACCGTGCGGGATATTCTCGCCACCAACGAGGATCTGAGCTATCACTCCTGGATCGCCCGCGGCATTCTGATCACCGGTGGGAACGACGCCCAGGGTAATCCCTTGACCACCGTGGGGACCAATGTGACCATTCAGCACGGCAGCTTCGCCAACATCGGGCCAAAAGACGACGGGGACGCCATAGTGATTCAGCCCAGCGACCCGGTCAACGCGGGCGGCAAGGCGAATTTGCGGGTGCTGAACAACACCTTCTTCGACATCGCCAAGCGGGCGGTGAAGATCCAGGTCGGCGGCGCGACCATCTCGGGGAATACGATCACCAACGATTTCAACGGCAACAATCTCTTCGCGGCCGGCCCCAACGCCGAGGTGCAAAGTGTCTACGGAGCCGATCCGAACCAAACCGAGCATTACGACGTCTACTCGGCCATCTCGGTCTACGCCCCCAATGTACGGGTCACCAACAATCTCATCGCCCCGACCTACGGCACCTTCTATCGCGCGGTCGAGATCGCGCCCAGTTCGTTCCTGCCCACGGGTGTGGCCAATGTGGTGGTCACCGGCAACCAAATCGCGATGGGGAGCGCGGCCAATCCCTCCTCTGGGCTCTCGCAATCCCTGATCCGGCTCGATACCGGCGGTCTGCCAATTGGGACCGTGCGGATCATGAACAACATCCTGAGTAACGCGGTCTACGGAGTCAGTCTCACCGCCGCCGCCGCGCAATCGACCAAGGTCACCATCTCCGGGAATACCACGCAAAACGTCTTCGCGCCACAGGTCATTTACGGATAGCGTGCCGCGGAAATACGCGGCGGGGGATGGCCAGATCCGAATCCGGATGGCTCGATTGACCGGGCGCACGGACCACGACTATACTCACACTGTGAATACTCAGCGAATGAGCGAAGGCGCTGGCCGGATGCCCGGCATCGCTTCTTCATTCATTCGCTGCGTCACGGTGAGTCGTTGCTAGTGGCTGCCTGGAGGATCCATGGCTACTCGTTTTCGCTACGAATTCGTCTCGGTGGTGGCCCTGGTCCTCATGCTCTTTCCCCTCACCGTCACGTCCATCCGCGCCGCGCCCGCCCGTGACCATGGAAGCCTTACGGTCTTCGCCGCCGCTTCCCTCACCGAGGCGTTTACCACCATTGGTGCCGCCTTCGATAAGGCGAACAAGGCTACAACCCGCTTCAACTTTGGCGGCTCCGATACCCTGGTCACCCAGCTTGCCCAGGGTGCGCCTGCCGACGTATTCGCCTCGGCCAATCAAGCGCAGATGACGATCGCGGCGCGCGAGCACCTGATCGCCTCCTCGCCGTCAATCTTCGTCCAAAATCGGTTGGTGGTGATCCTGCCCAGGAATAATCCGGCTCATATTCATAGTCTGGCCGATCTTGGCCGTTCGGGGGTCAAGCTTGTCCTGGCCGCGCCTGGCGTGCCGGTGGGCAAGTACGCGCGGGCTGCCTTCGCCGCGATGGCGCGTAATCGGGCGTTCGGGACCGGCTTCCTCGCGCGCGTTCAGGCCAACATCAAGTCGGAGGAGACCGATGTCAAGGCAGTGGCCGCGAAGGTGAGCCTGGGCGAGGCCGACGCGGGGGTGGTCTACCTTACCGATGTCACCCCCAGCGTGGCTACCAGGGTGCTAAAGATCGAGATCCCACCCGCGTTCAATCAAATCGCCTCCTATCCGATTGCCGTCACCAAAAACAGCCAGGATCCCGCCCTGGCCCGGAAGTTCATCGCGTACGTGCGATCGCCGGCGGGGAAGGCCGTGCTGGCCGCTCATGGGTTCATCATCCCTTCGTGACTGTACACGAGCAGCCATCATGAGACTGTTCCGCTCGCCAGCCGGCCCCGGCGTCATTGCCGGGGCCGGCCGCGTACTGGTGATCCTGCCGGCGACGGCGCTGCTCCTGTTCATCGGCTTCCCCCTGGTGGCCTTGCTCCTGCACACGCCGCCGGGCACCCTCTGGAGCAGCCTAAACACCCAGTCGTCCCTCGATGCTCTCTCCCTCAGCCTGCAAACCACCACCCTTACCCTTGCCCTCACCATCCTCCTGGGCACTCCGACCGCCTACCTCCTGGCCCGCCGGCGCTTCTGGGGCAAACGCTTCCTCGATAGCGTGGTGGACCTTCCGATCGTGGTTCCCCCCGCCGTGGCCGGGGTGGCGCTGTTGCTCGCCTTCGGGCGCGAAGGGCTGCTCGGGCCCTCTCTCGATACGCTGGGGATCCATCTATCGTTCAGCACCGCCGCCGTGGTCATGGCCCAGTTATTCGTAGCCTGCCCCTTCTACGTGCGGTCGGCTCGGGCCGGCTTTATCGGCGTGGATCGGGCGCTGGAGGATGCCTCCTCCACCCTTGGCTACGGTTCCTGGGGCACCTTCCGGCGGATCACCGTGCCCCTTGCCCTGCCCAGTCTGATCAGCGGCGCCGCCCTGACCTGGGCGCGGGCCCTGGGCGAATTCGGGGCCACGATCATGTTCGCGGGGAACCTGATGGGAGTGACCCAGACCATGCCCCTGGCGGTCTACCTCAACCTGGAGACCGGCGACCTGGACGGCGCCGTGGCCCTGGCGGTGGTCCTGGTGCTGGTCAGCCTGGTGGTCTCGTTCGTGGTCCGGCTGATCAGTGAGTGACGGCGGGCTCGCGGTCTCCGTGCGCAAGCAGTTGCGCGAGATGAGCCTGGCGGTCGACCTCACCTTCGAGCCGGGGGTGACGACCCTGGTCGGTCCCAGTGGGGCGGGGAAGAGCACTCTGCTCCGGATCGTGGCCGGCCTGACGCGGCCGGACGAGGGAACAGTGCGGTTGGGTGGGGACCTCCTGGACGACGGGGCAACC
>DATLQX010000404.1:0-24730 GCA_035534995.1 Chloroflexota bacterium
CACGCCGACGCTCCATACTTCTGGGCACCCTTCCAACTGATTGGCGATCCCGGGCCCATTGCCTGATAAACTCGACCTAGATTAGCGGACAACGATTGCAATTCGGTTAATTGTGCCCGATGCTGGAGGCGAGGAGGAAGCGATGAGTATCAGTAAGCAAGCCCAACTGGTGTACATGCCCAACGAACTGTTGCTGACATTTTCCAGCGGCGGCCCTACCCCTACGGTGAACGACAAGCGAGTCCTGCTGCTCCTGGAGCGCGTATCCCGCCTGGTTGGCGGCGCCGGTCTTGTGCTCAAGGATCATGGCAAGCCGCCCGTGCTGGTTCCCGTACGCGGGGGATCGGCGGACACGTCCGTGGCTTCCGGCCAGGTTGCCCGGCCTGGCGAACGCGCCACGCCGGTCCAGCCGGTGGGAGGGGGCATCGACCGCCTTCCCACGGGCGCTGTTTCCACTGACGGCGGACGCCTTCCCCAACCGCCGCTCACCCTCCGTCTTGCCCTGGCCAATCCGACGTCCACCGCCAAGGGCCGCGACCCGATTCGCACCGCTATTGACCGCATCAACGGTGCGCTCGCCAGCCTGCGAGTAGAGGAGATCGCCCTCTCCTCCGCCATGCCGAATTGGGTACTGAGCAATGCTTCCTCCGGCAGCGGTCATCCTCAAGGAGGTCCCGGCACCTTACCGGAAGCAGCCGAGGCAGGGGCCTGGCCGATTACGGTTCCCGAAGCCGGAGCGTGGCCGCCGCCCAGCCTGTCCGGGGTGCTCTCCGCCATTGGCCCGCATGAACAGGTGGTGGTCGTCGTCCTGGATTCCCTTCCCCGGCTAAACCCGGAGAACGTAGGGCGGAACCCGCTGGTGCGGGCGATGCTGGGGCTCGATCCGGCCGCGCCCCCGATCCTGAGTGAGTGGCAATTCACCGAGCCACCCACGGATCTGGCGCCGGGACAGTCGAGCGCCGACATGGATCATGGGATTTTCGTGGCCAGCGTCATCAACCGCATCGCTCCTCATGCCCACATCCGGCTGATTCAAGCCCTGAATGCCCAGGGCTTTGGCCGCACCGATTTGCTGCTCGCGGCCCTGGATAGCTGTCTCGCTCTCGCCCAGAGCGGCCAACGGGTGGTAGTGAATCTCAGTCTCTATCAGCTGATTCCCCCCGAGGACGAGATCTGGTTTGACTGGTTCGCTCCCGACCCGCCTCCCGCGGCGGGCGCCGCCGCCAAGGCGCTGGAGCCGTTGGTCTCGGCGGTGGAAACCCGGATCCTCCTCCTGCTGGACGCCGGGGCGGTAGTCGTGGCGGCGGCGGGTAACGATGCGTTCACCTATGGTTATGCGCCACAGCCGCGGATCCCCGCCGACTACGAGGACGTGCTGTGCGTGGCGGCTACCGACCGCGAGGGCGGGCGGGCAGGCTACTCCAACCATGCCGACATCCCGCTCACCGGCAACTGCGTCGCCACCTGGGGCGGCCAGGGAGTGGAACTGAACGGACAGACGGTCGTCCCGCCCGGACCAGAGCCGCGGGACGGGATGGTAGGCGCGGCGGTCGAGCCGACCATCGTCACCCCTTACGGCACCGTCCCGAACACCACCGGCTGGGTCTACTGGTCGGGCACGTCCTTCGCCACCCCGATCATCAGCGCGATCGCCGCCAATCTGCTGGCGGAGAACGAATTCCAGTTGCGCCAGGGCCTTACGCACCACCGGCTCACCCCGCGTGGCGTGATGGCCAGGGTACTGGCGATGTCGGGCGCCGCACCAGATCCGGCCGCCGATCCAGGGGCGCCGTACCTCAAGGTGAGTCAGCAACGGTATTAGGCGTATCAAGGGATTCCCGGTTGAGGCCGGATTAGGAGGATAGGACCAGCCGCAGCTGGGTTGGGGCGTCCTGAAGCACAGAAACACAGATGGAACGGATGACACAGATGACGACCCTGGGAATAATCCTGGCAATGAGCGAAAGACCTGGTGGCGGACCGTCTGGTTGATCCGTCGAGCGGCAGCGACCGTGGTGCGTCCATCCGCCGACCCGCGAACTAGGGGAGTCATCTGTGTCATCGGTAGAATCTGTGAATCTGTGCTTCAGGAGGGCAGCACGGCGACCTGAGCGTCTGATTTGTGGGGAATGATCGGGCGTAAACGCCGGGGACTCAGGTGTTCACCGCCTCCGAATGCGGCGACTCGGACAGCCCGTAACCGGCGCGGGTGACGAGCGCCATGATCAGGCCGATCTGCACCTCCATACCGTGCACCAGCAGATCGTCAAAGAACTGGTGGCAGGAGAAGCCGACCAGCATCGCCAGACCACCCAGGCTGATGGCCCGCCCAAGGGCATCCGGTGCCCGCCGGTAGGAACGGACACAGACCACCATGCCGCTGCCGAACAGAAAGAGGTAGGCGGCAAGGCCAACCGCCCCCGCCTCGGCGGCGATGTTGATGTAGTAGTTGTGCGCGTGACCAAGATTGGCATCCCAAGGGCCGGCGACCCGGTATTTGTCATATTGCGCCGGATAATTGCCGATCCCCACTCCCAACCACCAATGGTCGGCGAACATATTGAGTCCGGCTTCCATGTGAGCCAGCCGTTCCGCCGTGCTCCAGGTATATTCGGTCGGATTCGCCACGTCCACATTGTTGATCCCGAGGCCCGCGGTCACCGGATCGACCACCGCCGTGGGGAGCACTCCGGCCACCACACCGGCCCCCACCAGGGCGATCACCGCTACTCCCAGGAGCAGGAATCCCCGTATGACCTTGGTGGTGGCCAGCGCAATGGTGATCAACGCCGCCGCGGCGGCCAGTTCGCCGCCGCGGGAGAGTGATCCCAGTACTCCGGCGGCGGTCACAATAGTGACCAGCCACATCCAATGCCGGGGGAACACACGGAAGATCAGGCAGCAGACCGCCAGGGGCAGCGCGGTATTCAGGTAGCCGGCGAACGGATTGGGCTGGGCGAACGTGCCGGAGCCGCGCAAGATCGCCCCGCGGGCGAAGCTACCGGGACCGCTGTGCAGCACGACTTGGGCCATCCCCACCGCCGATTCGGTGATCACGGCCACGAACATCACCGCGAGTAGAGTCTTCAAATCCTTGCGGGTCCGGATCAGACTCACCGCGATCATGTAGGCGAAGAGCATCTGCCCCCACTTCAGCAGTTCCTTCGCGCTCCCCACGAAATCGGTCGCCTGGCTGAGGGAGGCGATGAGTACGGCGCCGTAGATGAGCAAGGCCGCTCGCCAGGGAGTGGTACCGGCGGCCAGATCGCCCGTGGAGACCCCTCGCGTCAGCCAGGCGACGGCGACGCAGAACACCACGAAATTGGTCACGGTCAGGTTGACCCCGCCCGCGTGCAGGTTATAGACCGACTCGAACGGTACGCAAAAGGTCAGGGCGCAGATCCCGAGATAGGGCCGGGCGAGGAAAAACAGCAGGGCCGCGATCCCCAGGATCGCCGCTACCCCGTACAAGGCCGGGACCACGACGATCACGATCGCCCCAAGCGCGATCAGAAGCGGTAATCCATAGCGGCGGAAAGGGGCTTGCGACCCTGAGCGTATACGCACCGGAGGCGCGTCGAAGCTTGAGCCGGAAAAGGGTAGGTTTAGCACCTCATTACTATACCAAAGCAGGCGGTTGGTGGTAGAGGGGTCCGGAAACACAGACAGTCATCCATGGCATCTGTTCCACCTGTCTATCTGTGTTTCCGGAGTCCCTCACCCACGGATCAGCCGGTGCGTATTCCCACCAGAGTCACCGGCTGCAGCGACGACATGGCGGCTTCGGGGCTGGTTGCTTTCGCGTCTGGCGGGGGAAGGAAGCTCAGGGCCAAGGAGGCGGGGCCGCCGGCGCTTGTCGCTTGCACGCGCAGGTACCCCATCACCGCCGTGAAGTCCGACACTCTTGAGACGGTTTCACCGGGGTGACAGCCGACGGGGACGCACATCGGGGCGCCCGGCGCTCTCTGGGCGCCGCATATTGGCGGGCAGCCAAGGGTGAAACGTCCATAGGTTACCGAGGCGTCCACGCTGACATAGAGGGGATCACGGGAATGCGTGGGATCCTGGCCAAATGTCCCGGTCGCGGTCAGGACGGTGGTGCCCACGAACCCTGGGTAGACAATAGCGGCGGTGGTGCTTGTTCGGGTCGCGCCGGTGATGCCGACGTGACCAGAGGAGGCCATGGGCAGCGGGATCCGCGCCGCGCTGAGGGCCACGCTGAAGCTTCCGCTGGTGGCCGCTCCGCAAGCGGTGTAGGAGGACAGGGTAATTGTCCCGGTCAGCACGCCGCCCAGATAAGGTTGGGCAATCGCGGTGGGCGATGGAGAACTGCCGGTGCCTTGCGGGGCGGGCTCGATGGGCGTCGGGATCGTCTTCCCTACGTGATAGCGGCCCAACGCCGCGCAGGTCGCCCAGGCTTGATGGGCCTGGGCCGGTTTTCCGCTTGACCACGGGACGATAAGCCCACTGATCAGCGCCACAATCGCCATGACACCCAGTGGGCGCCAAGCGGAAAGGGTAGCCATGGTTCTCTTCCTCCTTACCTCACCGCGCTCCACCTACCGTGGAGATTGCCGATCAAGCGTACGCTGCCCATGGTGAGCACGCCATGAAACTGCCGTCGCGCCCGTCCGGCCCCCGGCCCTCCGGGCGTGAGTGATCCCCTATCAGCACAACGCCAGTTGACCTGTGAAGGTAACGGGGGCGCGCAATCGTTTTATGGACTGGTCGGCGGCTGGCCGCACGGCCACAAGCCAGGGGCGCCATTCGCGACAATTCAGCCCTACGCCCCGTATGTTCACTTTCTGGTACCATCTTATGGTTAAGGATAATAGCAGCGGGCCCCGGGCGTCATTGTGTGCGCTGAGTGGCTCGCTTGCGGAAGGACCGTTTTCCCGCATGATCGAAGCCGCCGTCGCTACCCCTGTAATGCCGTCCACCTTTGCCGAAATTGGTCTGCGCCCAGAATTGATGCGCGCGATCACCGAGGTCGGCTACGAAGAGCCCACCCCCGTTCAAGCACGGGCCATCCCGGCCATGATCGCTGGCCGCGACCTGGTCGCCCAGGCGCAGACCGGCACCGGGAAGACCGCCGCCTTTGCCCTGCCCATTCTCGAACGGATCGACACCGCCAAGAACTATGTCCAGGCTCTGGTGCTGGTCCCGACCCGCGAGCTGGCGATCCAGGTCGCGCACGCCACGCATTTGTTGGGCAAGTACCGGAGCGTCAACGTGCTGCCCGTCTATGGCGGGCAGCCGATTTCCCGCCAATTGCGGAGCCTCCAGCAGGGGGTACACGTTGTGGTGGGCACTCCAGGGCGGGTCATGGATCATATCCGCCGTGAAACCCTCCGCCTCGATCAGGTACGTATTCTGGTCCTGGACGAAGCGGACGAGATGCTGGACATGGGCTTTCTCGAGGATATTGAGTTCATCCTGGAACAATTACCCGAGGATCGGCAGACCACCCTCTTCTCCGCCACCATTCCGACCCGGATCCGCGATCTTTCGCGCCGGTATATGCGAGACACTCTGATCGTCTCCACCGGCCGGGAACAACTGACGGTGCCTCAGATTAATCAGACCTACTTCGAGGTGCCCCAGCGCGCCAAACTTGACGCGCTCTGCCGCATCCTCGATGTGGAGACTCCTACCTCTACCATCATCTTCTGCGCCCGCAAGAGTGACGTCGATGAATTGGTGGAGAGCCTGCAAGGGCGCGGCTACAAGGCGGAGGCGATCCACGGCGACCTCAACCAGGTACAGCGTGACCGGGTAATGCGCGGGTTCCGTGACGGGAAGACCGAGATCCTGGTCGCCACCGACGTGGCGGCGCGCGGGCTGGATATTCCTCAGGTCAGCCATGTGGTGAATTATCACATTCCCTGGGATCCCGAGTCGTACGTGCATCGCATTGGCCGCACCGGGCGGGCCGGCCGCGAGGGCAGCGCGATCACCCTGATCGCCCCTCGCGAGTACCGCCAATTGAAGCTGATCGAGCGCCTGATCCAGAAACGGATCAAGGCGGGGCGGCTTCCCAGCATGGCCGACGTGGAGGCCCGGCGGCGGGCGTTGTTGGTCGAGCAGCTTCGGGCAGCCATGGAGAGCGGCGGCCTCGAACCCTATCGCCTGGCGGCCGAGGAACTGTGCGAGGACGCCGATCCGATCGACGTGGCGGCGGCCGCGCTCAAACTGCTGGCTACCATCGACAAAAAGCCTGAACCCGGGAAGCACGTGGCGGATCCGGGCAGCGACGGGGCGGAGCCCGGCATGGCCCGGCTCTTCCTCAACGTGGGTCGGAACGAAGGGGTGCGGCCCGCCGACATCGTGGGGGCCATCGCGGGCGAGGCCGGCATTCCCGGGCGAGCGATTGGCGTCATCGATCTCTACGAGCAGTATGCCTTCGTCGAGGTGCCCTCGGAGGACGCCCGTAAGGTGGTGGAGGCGCTCAACCGCACCTCCCTGCGTGGGCACGCCGTCCGAGCCGAAGTGGCGAAGCCGCGCGGGGCCTGACCGCTCAGGAAGACTGTGACCGCGGCTTCGCTTCCAATTCAGCGGTTGGCTGTTCTTGCTCGACGAAAGTGGAGATTCCCCCCGCGAGTTCCTGCAGGATGCCGAAGATCAGCGCCGCCGCCCGCTTACCGAGCTGCCCTGCCGTTTCGGCGCTGAAACCTTCGCCGGTTGTACGCAAGAGTTCGTTGTTCGAGATGTCCTTGATCGCCAGGAAGGGTATGTCGTGGCCAAGGCAAGTCAGGCCGATGGCCGCTGCTTCCATCTCCTCGCACGCGGATTGATGGAGGGTAACCAGGGCCGTGATTCTCCCATGCGCCCGAGTCCAGCGATCCGAGGTACAGATCACCCCGGTGATCGCGCGCGGTCCCCGCGGCGGGTGCGCGGGTGGCCAACCAGCCTCGCTCGGCCAGGGATCATGGGTGCCTTCCCGATGGGCGGCCGCGCGCTCGGCCAGGGCAAGGAGCTGGGGCGATGCGGCCAGGGCGTCCACCTGCAGGGAGATTCCCCGGCGCCGGTACCACATGCCCTGGCGCCGCTCGGTGCCGTCCGCTTCATGCATGACCCGATCCGCCGCCACCACCTGGGTGCCAATCACGATATCACCCGGTAGTAGGTCGGCCCGATGAGCTCCGGCGCAGCCGTAATTCAGGATAGCGCCTGGGGCATGGCGCTGAATCACCGCCTCGGTGGCGGCCGCCGCGCTTGCCATCCCGATCCCACAGCACACAAGGATAATCGCCTGCTTGCCCAGGGCGGTGATCTCGGCCAGACGGCCGCCATGCCATTCCTCACGGGCCGCCGGCAGGGCCGTCCGCAGATGTGTCAGCTCGGCTTCCATGGCGCACAGAACGGCGATTGGTGGGATCGTGGTGGACGACGCCACGCCTATGCCGGCACCTGGTCGGGTTGGGCGCTGGCCACGGGAAGGCCCTGGATGGTCTCCTCGATCAGGTGGTCCACCACCGCCTTGGCGTTCCCGTGGCGCCGGAATGCCGCCAGTTGCCGGTCAGCCCCGGTTCCCATCCTCACGATCCGGCGCACTGTTTCCAGTTCGTCGCGGCTGCCCAACTCATCTACCACCGGATCCACGAAGGCCAGTAACTCTTCCATAAGGTCACGGGCCGCCACTTCCTCGCGTTTGCCAAAATCGATCAACATCCCATCCAGGCCGTAGCGGGCCGCCCGCCACTTGTTCTCCAGAATCAGGTTGCTGGGATAGGTGCGGAAACCCAGATTCCGTGAACGAAGCTGATAGAGACGAGCCACCACGGCCTGGAAAAGTGCCGCGATGGCGATCGTCTCGTCGGCGGTGACCGGCATGTCGCACACCCTGAACTCCAGGGTGTTGTAGAGGGGATGCGGGCGGAGATCCCACCAGATCTTTTTCCCGTTGTCGATACAGCCGGTGTGGATCAGCAAATCCACATAACTTTCGTATTCTTGCCAGGAGGCGAAGGGATCGGGGATCCCCGTGCGGGGGAACTGGCTCCAGACGATGGTGCGATAGGATTTCAAGCCAGTTTCGCGTCCCAGCCAGAAAGGCGAACTGGTGGAGAGGGCCAGGATATGCGGAAGAAAATAGCGGACCTCGTTCATCACCTCGATCAGGGTCTGGCGATCCGGCATGCCGATATGCACGTGGAGGCCGAAGATCAGGATCGACCGGACGACATCCTGCAGATCTTCTTCCAATACGTGGTAACGCTCATTATCCGTGGTCGGTTGGGTTTGCCAATGGGAAAAAGGGTGGGTGCCGGCCGCCACCAGGCAGAGGCCGCGTTCACGGACCAGGTCGGAGGCGGTGGCGCGGAGGTGCGTCACCTGTTGGCGGACCTCCCGCACATCCTTGCACACCGTGGTGATCAGTTCCACCATCGACTGGAGCATCTCGGGCTTGATCTGGTCGCCCAGCAACTCGCGGCCGCGGGGCATCATCTCATTGATGTGGGCCTTGAGGGCGCCCGTTTCCGGGTCCACGATTTGGAACTCTTCCTCGACGCCGATGCTGAACATGAGCTTATCCCTCGTCAACGATAAACGTGGGTATGGTGGAGGCGGTGCCGGCGGTCACGTTCAAGAGTGATGAGCTGGAAACGCGGGTGAGCATCCCATGAACTTCGCCGGCGAAGACGTAGGGATCCAGATCGACGATCAGATCCACCATCCGCAAGCGCCCATCCTCCCAAATAGGATAGGTATGCTGAGTTGTGGGCACCCGCTCCTGCACCACGTAGGAAGCGGTCAGGGCGGTTCGGAGGGCGGCTTCCCAGTCCGCGGCGCTCGCCTCCCAGCCGAGTACCACTCCCTTCCCGCCATACTCATCGTTTGGTTTCAGGACCAGCCGCTCCCGGTTAGCCAGGATATGAGGGCAGAGATCGATCCGGTGACCGTTGTAGGTCGTATGCCCATCGAGTACTTTCCGGGTCCAGGGAATATGGCGTTGAATGATCTCCTGCTCGGCCACCGAGAATAGGTCAGAGTTCGCGTCGTCGCTCAGCACGGCGAAGATCGCTTTCTTATGTAGCAGCTTGCAGCGGAAGGCGTTGACCACGCACACCGCGTGGGCCTCGTACGCCTGGACCAACGCTTCCGCGGCCTCGGGGCGGGCCAGCAATTCGTGGGTAAGAACCCGGCGGTAGACGATATCGATTGGGTGGCCCTCGGCCCGCAGCCGGCCGTCACGGAACTCCAGATCATGGGGGTCCACGATCAGGGTACGGTGGCCATGGTCAGTGAAAAAGCGGCGGAAGATCTCGAACTCGGCGGCGGTCGGCAGGCCGCCCCAGTCGACGATGGCGATGGTGGGATTCCCCGTCCCGCCCCATTCCCCATAGGCACGGAGGAGCGCCTGGAGCATGGAGGCCCGTATAGGGAGCGGCTGAACCGGCGTCGCGCGCTCGAATTCGCGCATGATCGGTAACTCAAGGAATAGCTCGCTCAGGAGATCGATGTATCCCATCCCGGCGGGCGACTCCGCGTTGTATTCCACGAACTGCCAGCTCTCGGCGGTGACGAACGAATCGAGGCGGGTCGCGGCGGCCGGATGGCGAAAGCCAGGGTCGATTTCGACCAGTCGCCGTTCCTGATCGTCCAGATCCAGGACCGCCAGAAGATCGGGCCGGGCAAGCAATACCTCTTCCAGGCGGTTCCCCACCAGGGCAAGCGAGGCGCAGATCCGCTGGATGTGCCCGTACTCTTCGCGCCCAATCAGTTGCGGGCGGAGGCTTGTGCACATCAGCCGGTCGCCAAAGGTAAGATGGAGATCCGGTTGGCGGTCACGCAGAATGCCCGCGCTTTCCTGGGCCAGGCCGGGCTGGTCGTGGAGCAACCGGTGGTACCGCTCGATCGCTGGTTGGTCGTGCATGGCTCGATTCCCTCCGACTCAGGAGCCGGCAGGTTTTTTAGCGGCGCGTGCGCGGGCAGGCTTCGCGGGATTGTCCGCGGCAGGCGTCGCGGCCTTTGTCGATTTCCTGGTCGCCCTGGCCGGCGTGGCCGCGGCCGGCCGTATCGCCTGTCGCCAGCGATATTCATGGGCAGGGGTTTCCCCGTGTTTGCTATAGTCGATCGCCAGATCGGCCAGGGTATTCAGAGCCCACTCGAAGGCATGGGCGCCAAGGGAAAAGCTATCAAGGTCGCAGGCGGGGTTGAGGAAATCGATGGCGTAGGGGATGCCGTCCCGAATCGCGAACTCGACCGTGTTCATCGTGTAACCGAGAGCCTGATTCAGGCGCGTCGCATCGTCCACCACCCGCCGGTGAAGCGCCGCCCCGAGGTGAGCGGCGTCGGCTTCGCCCTCGTACCGCTCGAACATGTTCGGGTTCCGAGGATTGTAGCGCAGGGGCATGATTTTGTCGCCGCCCAGGCAGATGCAGCGGACATAATCCTCGAACTCAATCGCCTCCTGCAAAATCATCGGCAACTGGCCTGTCTGATCGTAGGCATGGATTAACTCGTCCACCGAGTTCACCTTGAAGACGAATTTCCAGCCGCCCCCAACCGAGGGCTTGAGGAAGGCGGGGAGGCCCGTGTAGTCCACGAACTCCTGCCAGGGCAGGGGGAAGGTCAGATTCCGGAGAGATTCACGGCTGATGTCGGGGATATAGTCATGATTGGGAAGGGCCAGGGTTCTCGGTACGGCCACCCCAAGCCGATCGGCGATCGCCGAACCGATGAACTTATCGTCGGCGGGAAACCAGAAAGGGCTGTTGATCACGATCGTGCCGTTGAGGGCGGCATTCTTCAGATACGAGCGATAGTAGGGGATCTCGTGCGAGATCCGGTCGATGATCACCGCGTATTCAGCGGGCTCATTCAGCTTGCTGCCCCCGAGCAGAACATACTCGGCGGTGACGCCGGCACCCCGCCCGTTTACATGCTCGATGAAGGCGGGTGGGAAGGTGTTCTCGCGACCGACCAACAGCCCTATCTTGGCCATGACCTACGCCCTCATTCCTTGTTATAAAACAATGCCTCAAATGTACTTCAGAATCATCTGGCGCCACCACGGCCAATCGTGCCACGCCTCGTCCCACACGTCCAGACAGTGGAGGATGCCTTTGTTCGCGAGCGCCGAGGCCATTCGCAGCGTGCCCTCGTGACAAATGTCGCTCCAGCCTCCGACCATCAGGTAGAACATGACCTTTTCGCGCAGCGGGCGGAGGTAGCCCTCGTCGGTGAGATGGGGAAGATAATCCAGGGGAGAGTTGAAGTAGATCTCCTGGTCATTGTTGCCGCCGCCCAGATACGGCACCCCGTACGAGCCGCTGATCGCGATCACCCTATTGACGAGCCAGGGGTGTTTGAGGGAGAAGTTCACCGCGTGGTAACCGCCGAAGCTATTGCCCGTGACGGTGAGAAATCCGGAATGATTGCTATTCTGGATGAACGGCAGCACTTCCTGGACCATATATCCCTCGTACTGCCCGTGGCGGATCGCCCGATCATGCGGCGCCATGCCGGTGTTGTACCAGCTTTCGCTGTCTACGCCATCAACGCAAAAAAGTTGAAGCCACCCTTGCTCGATGGGGTACCGTAGGGACTCCACCATGCCAAAATCCTCATACTGGAAGAAGCGGCCCATACTGGTGGGGAAGACCAGGACCGCCGCCCCCGCCTGCCCGAACACCAGCATTTCCATCTCGCGCGAGAGTCGCGAGCTATACCATTTCACGTACTCGCGGTTCAAGGTATCTCCTTCTCGCGGGGAACTCTTCTCGGGGGATCGGTGTCGAGGCGCGGGGCCGTGCTGGGAGTATACTGCATCCACATTCCCGAGCGCCATCTTGCCCGGAGCCCCTAAAGATACGGGTCGCCCTGCCGAATATCTCCCTATGGAACTCGTGACTGGGTGCGGACGGGATCCTCGTCCGTGCCCATTCAAGAGACAGCATCCGTGTTAGGAGTAAAGGGCTCGTACGATGCCGAAATTTCTTGTGGTGGACGATGCTGCTTTTATGCGGATGCGCTGTGTAAAGCTGCTGAAGGAGAATGGCTACGAAACCATCGAGGCCGAGAATGGGGCCCAGGCGGTGGAGATGTACCAGAAGGAGCATCCGGACGCGGTACTGATGGATATCACCATGCCGGAGATGGATGGCTTGCAGGCGCTCGGGGCCATTCTGGCCTACGATCCCAATGCCAGGGTGGCGATGGTCACCGCTCTGGGTCAGCAGTCGGTGGTGTTGGACGCCCTAAAATTGGGAGCCCGCGACTTCGTGGTAAAGCCGTTTCAGGCGCCTCGCGTCCTTGAGGCGGTGCATAAACTCCTCGCCCCGCGCTGAATCACCCCATGGTCAGGCAGTAGGAAGGTTGGTTGATGAAGGCAGAGGTCGTGCAATCGTTCGTGACCGCCGCGCGCGACGTGCTGGCTCAGGAAATGAGCGGGCCGGTCGAGGCGCAAAAGGTCAAGTTGCAAGGTGGGCCCTATCGGACTCAGGCAATTACCGTGATCATCGGGCTCACCCAACAAGTAGAGGGCGCGGTCATCCTGGGCTTGACCGACGAGACGGCCCGCGCCTATTGCTCGCATATCATGGGCGAGCCGGTGGATGAGCTTGATGAACTGGCGCAGAGCGGGATCGCTGAATTGGCCAATGTGATCGCCGGGCGAGCGGGCGTCTTGCTGGGTGAGAAAGGCTTTGTCACCGCGATCGCCCCGCCTACCATCTTGTTAGGAGAGGGTGGGGTGCTGTCCACCCTGAGCGTTCCCCGCCTGATGGTAGCTGTTCACACGCCCTGCGGGATTATCGACCTGCAATTGGCGGCCCGCGAAAAATAGCACGCGCATGCCCACTTGACCGCCCGGGGACGGCTTACGGGCGGCGGAAAATCCCCACCGCGACCGCGATCAGGGCGGCTCCCGCCAGACCAAAGCTCAGGCTCAAGACCATCATGGCGGGGAACGTAATGGTCAGCTTGCCGGTGAGCGAGGTATTGGTGACCAGGTTCTGCCAATCCAGCCCCGCGAGCACCGCGCACACAAGCCAGATGCCCAGGAAGACCGGCATGGAGATACCGAAACCAGACGCATCGTGAACCGGTTCCCGTCGTTCCACTGGTATCCCCTTCCGCTGGTCCTCCGGTACCTTCCCAATGTACCGCCCGTCATCTGGCGCGGGCAAGCACCTCGCCTATGTTACACTGCACCCTATGACAGACATGCCTTCCCGGGCCTCCGATTCCCATGACGATTTCGCCCCGTCCAATCCGCGACCGCGGTCGTCCCATTCCTTCCAGGGAACCACGGTTCCCCGCCCGAAGGCCCTGGCCGTTCCTTCCCCCACTACCCTGCTCGTGCTCACCTCTGGCGCCGCCGCGTTCGCTGGATTGGCCTCGCTGGCGCTTCGCCGCACCCCCAATCGACTGGATGTGGCGATCACCACGCGCCTCCAGCGATCGCTCCCCTTGCCGCTGGAGCGCGGCATGCGGTGGATTAGCTCGGCCGGCTACGCGCCCTTTACCCACAGCCTGGTCGTCAGCCTCGCCGCCAATCTCTGGGTGCTCGGCCGGCGCCGCGAGGCGGTTTTCAGCGTGGGCACCATGGGAGCTGGGTTTACCACCGGAGTAATTAAGCTGCTGGTGCGCCGCCCCAGACCCGATCAACAGTTCCGCCGGCAGCACAAGACCTTTCGGGACAACAGCTTTCCCAGCGGCCATACCACGCACTACACCGTGTTTTACGGCTACGTGTTTTTCCTGGTCCAGCGCCTCTTACCCGAGAGTCCGCTCCGCCGAGCCCTGATGGCATACTGCCTCACCCTGGTGGTGTTGGTCGGACCTTCGCGAATCTACCTCGGGCACCACTGGGCCTCGGATGTGCTGGCCGGCCATCTGGTCGGCTTCACCTATCTGGTCGCCATGCTCCAGGCGTACGAGGCGATTGGCGCCCTCACGCACCCCACATATGATTGACGAACAGGGCCGTGAAGATAGCCAAACTGCCGGCTGAAAGCAGCACGTACAAGCGGTCGAAAATGGGCCAGCGGCCCAATTTGGCCAGCACGATATAGATAGGGACCAACACCAGCAAATACCGGGACATGGACTGCAAGGGAATGTCGCTGGTGATGATCGGGGCGCTGAGGAGGGAGGCGAGGCAGGCGAACCCGTAAAGGGTGAAAGACAGAGGGACAGTCCGAATGCCGACCAGGAGCAAGGCCATACAGGCTAGCACCAGGCTATTCTCGATGATCGCGTGGGCCTGGAAGTAGGGGTGATTGGCGGCGGCGAGGGGAATGTCTCGCAGGCTGGTCCCCAGCACCTCCCAGGGAGGGCGACTGACTCGATACCATCCCGCTTCCGAGTGGACGAAGGCCAGGGAATCGCCGGTCAGCCCATAGAGGTAGAGCATGTACGCGCCGATCCCGGCGGGGATCAGGGCGCCGGCCAGGATGTCGAGGCGGATACGGCGCGGATCGAAACGGCGACGCCGCAAGTACTCCCAGGCGAAGGGAATGGCCAGCAAGATGCCCAGGATACGAGTAGCCGCCGCGAAGCCGCCGAATATCCCGGCCAGCCACCAGCGCTCCGAGCGCATATAGTAGAGCGAGGCAATGCTCAGCATCAAATAGAGCGACTCGGAATAGGGGGCGAAGGTGAAGAAGGCGGTGGGAAAGATCGCCAGATAGAAGACCGCCCGTCTGGCGACCGGCTCGCCGAACTCACGGACGCATAACAGTCGCAGATAAATCATTGCCCCGAGGAAGGCCGCGTTAGAGACGAGCATTGCCATGACACTCGGATCGACCGCCGTGATGACCTGAAGCAGCTTGACGGTAGCCGGGTAGATGGGAAAGAAGGCGACGGTGGAAGGATGCCCGGCCCCGAAATAGGTGTAGCCTTTCTGGACGATGGCCAGGAACCATTGGCTGTCCCGGTAGAACCAACTATCCAGGAGGTAGCCCGAGAAGCCCAGCCGGTTGTTTCCAACCAGGGCCGGATCGTGCAAGAGCGCGCGCCCGAAATAGGTCAGCAAGAGGAAGGCCAGCCGGGTGGCCAGGAAAATGCTGAGGATGTCGCTCAGACACCAGCGTTGGAGCATACGGCCGGCGCCGCGCCAGGAGATTGGCCGGAGCATCGCCAGGGTGGGAAGGGCGCCGCGCGCGATTGTCTGTTCCCTCATGCCGGCCTCAATCGATAAATCGATACTTGATCAGCGACAGCAAAGCGGGGAATCCGTCTCGCCAGCTAATCTTTTTCCCCTCGTGCGGTTCGCGGCCCGCGTACGAGATCGGCACCTCATAAATCCGATGACCGCGTTTGAGAATCTTGGCGGTGATCTCGGGTTCGAAGTCGAAGCGGCGTGCCCGTAAGGGAATCTGGCGAATCAGGTCGGTGGGAATGAGCTTATAACAGGTTTCCATATCGGTCAGGGTGGAGTCGTAGAGGACATTGGTGGTGAGGGTAAGGAGCCGATTGCCCACGCTATGCCAGAAGAGCATGGCTTTATGCTCGCCCAGAAATCGTGAACCATAGACCACCGTAGCTTTGCCGCGGAGGATGGGACGGAGGAGCAGTTCATAGTCCGCTGGGTCATACTCGAGATCCGCGTCCTGAATCAGCACATAGTCGCCGGCGGCGTGCTTCAATCCGGTCCTGATTGCCACGCCCTTTCCCTGATTCCGGCGATGCATAACGATCCGCGTATCCGGTGAGTTTTCCTGAGCCAGGAGATCCCGCGTGCCGTCGGTGGATCCATCATCCACCACGACAATTTCCTTCTCGATGGGAGAGGAGCGGACGCGAGCGAGGATCTCTCGGATGGTACTCACTTCGTTATACACTGGGATGATGATCGACACTTTCATCGGATCGAGTCATCCGCGCCCACGGCTATATGGAGCCGGTACCGGCTCCGAGAAAGTGCACACACAGCGCGTAGTGTAGCTTGTTGTTTCAGCTTCCGTCAAAAACCATTAGTCGCGGAGGGATCAGGGGTGAAGATCTATACCAGGGCCGGCGACGCGGGTCAGACCGCCTTGTTCGGCGGTCTTAGGGTGCGGAAGGACGTGCCGCGGGTAGAGGCGTACGGTACGGTGGATGAGTTGAACGCCTGCCTTGGTCTGGCGGCGGTGGCCGTGGGGGACCACCCGGATATTCAAGCCCTCCTGGCCCGCGTCCAGTCGGAATTGTTTGATTTGGGGGCCGAACTTTCCACCCCGCCGGAGCGAGCGGAGGATCGGCTGGCCGCTCGCGTGCCGCTGTTGGCCGCCGAACCGGTGGAGACCATGGAAGGGGAAATTGACCGGTATGAGGCGGAATTGGCGCCCCTCAAAACCTTCATCCTTCCCGGCGGGACTGCCGCCGCCGCCGCGCTCCACCTAGCGCGCACCGTCTGCCGGCGGGCGGAGCGCCGGGTGCTGAGTCTGGCCGAGCTGGAGGCGGTGAATCCGGAGGTTGGGCGCTATATGAATCGCCTCTCCGACCTCTTATTCGTGCTGGCGCGGGTGGCCAATCGACGGGCTGGGGTGGAGGATGTGCCCTGGCAGCCGGGAGCCGGACGCGGACGCCGGCGCTAGCAGGCTTCCGGTTCGGCGCCGTTGGCGGCGTGGATATGGCGGGCCCGCCAGGCGCGATCCAGGGCCTCCAGGCCGATCAGCAAGCACTCGATCTCCTCGGAGGCCAGGTCGGCCAGGCACTCCACTACCTCGCTCCAGGCATTAAAGCGGAGGCGGCGCAACAACTCGCCCCCCTGGCTGGTCAGGAGACAGATCACCTGCCTGCGATCTCGTTGATCACCCGTGCGCCGCACCAAGCCATGTTCGACCAGGCGATCCAGGGCGGCGGTGACCGTGGGAGGTGTCACCCCAAGGCGCTGGGCCAGGTCGCTGACCCGAGGGCCGTCCCCACTGGCGATAGTCAGGAGGAGCTTAAACTGGGGCATCGTCAATTCTAGGTTGGTCCACTCCCGCCACGCATCACGGATGGAGCTTGGCCAGAGCAGCCCATTGAGTTCACCGAGCCGAGGAGCGAGGGAGGCGCGAGGAGGGGCATCCTGTTTGTTCACCGATCGTCCGTAACTCGCGACTCCATGGCGCCGCGACCAGCACTCCGAGCCCAACGATCCGCACCGCACGGGCCATGAGAAGGCGCGGGGCAGGCGACCGTTCCGCGCCTTCTCATGGCTCCTTTAGTGTTCGTCTTCTTTTATATCCGCGTCCGCGACCAGAGTCTCGGTAGTCAAGATCATCTGGGCGATACTGGAGGCATTCTCCAGAGCCACCCGCGTCACCTTGGCCGGATCGATCACCCCAGCCGCCACCAGATCCTCGTACTGGCCGGTGGCCATATTATAGCCGATGGTCTCGCTGTTCGCCGCCTGCTGCCGGGTGCGAATCTCATTGACCACCACCGATCCATCCTCGCCGCCATTGTGGGCGATCTGGCGGGCGGGCTCCTCCAGGGCGCGGCGCAGCAAGTTGACCCCAATCGCGGCATCGCCCTCGGCGGTCACCCCATCCAGGGCGGCGACGGCGACCAGCAAGGCAACCCCGCCGCCGGCGACGATGCCCTCCTCCAGGGCGGCGCGAGCCGCCGAGAGGGCGTCTTCCACCCGAGCCTTCTTTTCCTTCAGTTCCACCTCGCTGCCCGCGCCGGCGCGAATGACCCCGACCCCGCCCGCGAGTTTGGCCATCCGCTCTTGCAGCTTCTCCCGATCGTAGTCGCTCGTCGTGTCCTCGATCTGGGCCGCTATCTGGTCGACCCGGCCCTTGATCTCGGCCGGGTCGCCCTTGCCGCCGACGATTACCGTGGATTCCTTGGCCGCCACCACGCGCGTGGCGTTGCCGAGGTCGCGGAGGGTGACGTTATCCAGACGAGAGCCGGTCTCGTCGCTGATCACGGTGCCTCCGGTTAGGATGGCGATATCGCGGAGCATTTCTTTCCGCCGATCTCCGAATCCCGGGGCCTTGATGGCCACCGAACTGACGATTCCCCGGAGCTTATTGACCACCAGGGTAGCCAGGGCCTCCCCATCCACGTCCTCGGCGATGATCACGATCTCGCGCTTGCCGCTGGTAGCCACCTGCTCCAGAATGGGGAGAATGTCGGCCACGGCGCTGATTTTCTTGTCGGTGATCAAGATCGAGGGGTGGTCGATGATCGCCTCCAGGCGCTCCTGGTCGGTCACGAAGTGGGGCGAGATGTACCCGCGATCCAGGTTCATCCCCTCGGTGTACTCGATCTCGGTGGTGATGCCCTGAGCCTCCTCCACGGTGACCACCCCGTTGACCCCGACCTTATCCATCACCTCGCCGATCAGGTTACCGATCTCCGGATCGGCGGATGAAATCGCGGCAATTTGGGACACTCGTTCGCGGCCCGAGACCGGCTGGCTCATCTCGCGGATCCGCGCCACCACCGCCGCCGTCCCCTGGGCGATCCCTTGCTTGAGGATCATCGGGTTTGCTCCCGCGACCACGGCCCGCATCCCCTCGTTCACGATCGCCTGGGCCAGGATGGTCGCGGTGGTCGTGCCGTCGCCGGCCACGTCATTGGTCTTGCTGGCCGCTTGCTTGAGCAGCTGAGCCCCCATGTTCTCGAGGGTATCTTCCAGTTCAATTTCCTTGGCGATCGTGACCCCGTCATGGGTAACGATAGGCGAACCGTATTTCTTCCCGATCGCCACGTTCCGGCCCTTGGGTCCGAGAGTAACCTTGACCGCCGCCGCCAGGGTATTGATCCCCCGCTTCAGCGACTCTCGCGCCTGCTCGTCATAGATAAGCTGCTTGCCCACGGATACGTATCTCCTCTGATCCACCACGACTTACCGTTTATTCCAGGAACAGAGCACGCGCGGGCGCTGCCCCTGTCCTTGGAATCCCCATACAGGATAGCGAAAGTGAGCGCATTCGTGCAGAGCCTCGCCGCTGGTCCGCCGGCAGGTGATCGCGCGGTTTGTCGGGAGTTCAGCGTCCCGGTATCATCAATAGTTGGGGCGCGGCGCGTGCCACGCACGTATTCCCCACACCGTGGAGGAAAGCTTACCTTGACTGATGCAGCCCACGATTCCAGCCCGATTCTGGCGGACGACCTTTTTCTCGGTTTGCCTTCCAGCGAGCCGACCGCTCCCGCGTTGCCTGCCAATGGGCGGTTCGGGGCCCAGTTTGACGACTACGTGATGATTCCCGAGCCCTTGCTGGCCGAAGTGGTGGAGCGGACCGAGGCCGAGCCCTCGGCATTTGGCAGCTACGCCGCCATGGGCCCCTTCGGCAGTTTCGAGCTGCGGCGAAGCGATGTACCGGCCAGCACCGCGCTCACGACCTGGGCGGGCGTCACGGTCTTCTATTACGCGCGTGAGCGCCACCTGGCTCCTATTCTGGCTGATCTGGGCATTCCCATTATTCCCCTCAAGCGCGACTTTTTGATGGGCTATGAACGGGTGATTACCGAACTCGGTCAGATCTAAGCCCCCTCTTCCCTTCGCGGATTGCCCAAGCTTGAAGCCCCGGCCTCGTTGGCCGGGGCTTCATCTGTCTTTCGTAGGCTCGTAAACCATTGGTTCATGGGGTCCACGTAGTTCGTTTGGGGCTGGAGACGATCACGTGCCCCACCAGTAAAGCCTGGGTTTGGCCGCGCACCGGCGGCGAAGTAGGCTGAAACCGCGGATTCCTGAAGGTTTCACCCCAGCACGGCAACAGCCAATTTGCCGAATAATGAGAATTGGTAATACATAGATTGACATTTCGTATAATTGAGATTATAGTAAGCAGCATGGAGGCGGAGATGCGGAAAATACTGGAAGAATGTCCTGGCTGCGGCGGCCCGCTGCACATCACCGGCTTGCAGTGTGACCGGTGTCACATGGAAGTACACGGCGGCTTTGAGCCGTGCGGCTTCTGCCGCCTCACCGCCGAGCAGAGCACCTTTCTCATGCTGTTCGTCGAGCGGCGCGGCAACCTTTCCGAGATGGAAAAGGCGCTCGGTATCTCGTATCCCACGGTCCGGAACAAGCTGGAGGAAATTATCCGCTTGCTGCGCCAACCGGAGGTTCCGCCGGTAGGGGCGCGCGACGAAGTGCTGCGGAAGGTGGCGGCCGGCCAATTGAGCGCCTCGGAGGCGCTTGACCAACTACAGTCATTGGGCGGGGAGGAAGGTCGATGAGTACGGTTGAGCATAGAGTGCCCGCGGCGGGGCTGCGCGCCATCACGGTTCATCTGGATAAAGGTGACGTGAGGATCGGGCGGATCGACGGCGATGACGTGGTGGTCGACGGCTCGGAGGGCATCTCGGTTGAGCGCACTGGAGACCAACTGCGAATCGGAGGCGGTTGGCGGCCGGGAGAGGCGGGCCGCTCCATGCATAAGGTGGTGTTCGGCCGGGAACCTGGCAGCGTTGAGGCGGATATGACAGGCCCGGAGCTTGGCGATCTCGGCTCCTTGATCGGGAATGTAGTCACGCAGGCGGTAGGAGGGCTTCTGCGGGGCGATTTCTTTTCCGGCGGCAGCCAGGGCAGGGTGCGGATCGGCGTGCCGGCCCTGGTGGAAATGCCGCGAATAGAGGCGCGCAGCGCCATTGGCGACCTCTCGCTTGAAGGATTGCGGGGGGAGATCGTCCTCCATAGTCACATGGGCGATGTGAGGGTGGACCATTCGGGCGGCACTCTGGAGGCCCGATCCGGGAAAGGCGATATCGAGATCAAGGGCTTCGCGGGATCGGTCCTTGTCCATACCGGCGCGGGTGATTTGGAGCTGGAGCACTGCACGGACGGCGGCTCGGTCAATACGGGAGCCGGTGATGTCGAGGGACGCGGCCTGCGCGGCGCCTGGGAACTCCGCACGGGCTCCGGCGATGTGAAGATTGAAGCGGAAGAAGGCGCGGCAGCCTCGTTCCAGGTAACCACGGGGTCGGGCGACGTGGAGATCCGCGGTGGCGAGGCGGATCGGCTGGAGATCCGAACCGGCTCGGGAGATCTCGACTGCACCACGGTGCTGCGAGGAACCAGCCACCGCTTCACTACCGGGGCGGGAGACATCAAGCTTGCCCTGGCCAATCCGCCGGGAGCGCGCTTGCAGGCACTCACCCGCATGGGCAGCGTCAGCTCGGACTTTCCCCTGGTTATGGTAGGCAAGCAAGGTCCACATTCCGGCTCCGGCGCCCGGTACGTGGGGAATATCGGCGACAGCGCCATCGATGTGGAACTCAAGACAGGGTATGGCGATATCGAGATAGTCCGTTTGGAGCCGGGACGGCACACGCACCCGCCGCGACCGGATCGCGCCTCCGAGTTTCCGCGGGTTGTACTGGTGCCCCCCGTCCCGCCTGTCCGCCCCATGCCGCCGAGTCCGCCCATGGGTCCGACATTCGAGGCCGATCGGGCGTCTACCCCCAACTTTGGTGATTTTCCCCTGGAGGAGCCCATGAACCCCAAGGAATCCGCTGCCCCGCTGGAGCAGGAGACGCCGGCGCCCCCTGAAAGCCGTGAGCCGGTCGGCGCCGGCGCTCCCGCCGGCATAGCTGGAACTGAAAGCCCCCGCTTAAAAGTGCTGGAAAGCCTGGGGCGAGGCGAAATTACCGTACAGGAAGCGTCGGCCCTGTTGCGCTCGCTCAGCGGGCAGTAGGAGGAATGGATGTGGCAGCCATGAATGCTCGAAGGGATGGGCCACTGGGCTCGGAAGATCATCTGGTTCAGCAGCTTGAACCGATACGCGGACCACCTTGGTGGCCCGCGTAGTCGTTTCCCCCCCTCACGAGATGACCTGTACGTCGTGCGGAAGGCTTTCCCGCATTCCCGCTCCGGTGATTGGCATGAAGACCGCTTCCGTTTGCAGATCACTAATCGAACGGACCCCGCAATAGCTCATCCCGGAACGCAGACCGCCCACCAGCTGGAAAACGATGTCCGTGACGTCTCCCCGATAGGGCACTACCGCCTCCACTCCCTCGGGTACTACCTCGTTAAAGCTGTCATCCGCGGCAACATCGGCCGATTCGCGATCCTTGCGCCCGATTGTGGCGCTGAGCGAGGCCATCCCGCGGGCAATCTTATACCGCTGGCCGTTGCGGACCACCGTGTAGCCGGGGCTCTCGCGGGTGCCGGCGAGCAGGTTCCCGATCATCACCGTACTCGCCCCGGCGGCCAGGGCCTTGGTGATGTCACCCGAGGCCTTCACTCCCCCGTCCGCGATAATGGGGATGCCGAAGCGGGCGGCCTCCGCGGCGCATTCCAGTACGGCGGTCAGTTGCGGGACGCCGAAGCCGGTGACAATCCGGGTGGTACAAATAGAACCGGGGCCTACCCCCACCTTGATCGCGTCCACCCCTTCCGCCGCCAGTTCCCGCGTACCATCCGCCGTGGCGACATTGCCGGCGATCAGTTCTCCACTTCGGGGCAGGGCTTTCAGTTTGCGGATTGCCTCGATCACATGATCGGAATGACCATGAGCAATATCGATCACCAAAGTGTCGGTGCCTGCCTGCCAGAGGGCCTGAGCGCGTTCCAGGTAATCCCCTACCACGCCGATCGCCGCCCCGACCAGCAGACGGCCCTTTGGATCGCGAGCGGCGCTGCCGTAACGGTTGTCATGTAGGAGATCCTTGCTGGTGATCAAGCCGGCCAGGCGCCCAGCCTCGTCCAGTAATGGCAGCTTTTCGATTTTATGCTTATCCAGCAGGATCCGCGCCTGTTCGCTGTCGATCCCGATCGGCGCCGTGATCAGGCGCTCCCCAGGGGTCATCAGTTCGGCGATGGGCTGCGCCGGTTCGGTGGCGAAACGAATGTCGCGGGCGGTAAGGATCCCCACCAGCCGCTCGTGTTCATCCACGACCAGAACCCCGCTCACCGCCTGTTCGGCCATCAGATGGCGAACCTCGGCCAGGGTCTGGCTGGGAAGCACCGAATAGGGCTGTTCCACCACGGCTCCCTGCGCCCGTTTCACCACCTGCACCTGCCGTACCTGCTGCTCGATCGCCATGAAACGGTGGATGATGCCGATCCCGCCCAGCCTGGCCATGGCCACCGCCATCGGCGCCTCGGTCACTGTGTCCATGTTGGCGCTGACAATCGGGATGCTCAGGTTGATCGTGCGGGAGAGGCGGGTGCCGGTATTCACATGCCGGCGAGAGGCAACGCCGCTCCGTCGGGGCACCAGCAGGACATCGTCATAGGTGAGCCCCTGGGGGCGAAAGCTTGCCATGATCGCTAACCTCCACGGCGGATGATCCACGCGAGCCGCGCTGTCCGCCGACTCCTAAAGATACCACGGACGCCGTTGTGATCTGGTTCAGGCCGCGTGAGCCCGCACGGTGGTGATCAAGAGGATCTCGACCAGGGTGAAAACGAGTCCCGCCAGGGCGGGGAGGAAGAGCCCCCGTTCATCGGCCACCGTATGCTCGCGCCGGATGGAGACCAGGATCACACAACTGTTGACCATGGTCATGGTGACCAGGAACCCCACGATGGAAAGAATCGAGAGCGGGTAATAGAGAGCGGACGGCGCCGCCTGCAGGGAGAGAATGACCAGCAGGGCCACGATCAGGAATCCACCAAGCTCGACATAATCATCGACGATGGTGATAATTGCCGGATCACGCCACACCAGGCGGTTGTAGATCGGCACCACCAGGATGGTGAGGGCCATCCCGGCCAGCGTCCCGGTTACGACACGAATGAGGTTGGTGTCCTGGTAGAGGACTTGAAAATGATGGGTTTGGGCGACGGAATTGAAGCCGTCGAGCATCATCGCCAGGACACAGAGCATCAAGAGGTTCCGGATCGGCGCGGGCGAATAGCTCGCCGCTCGCTGCCTTCCTCCCAACCAGAGGATAGCGATGACCAGCAGCACGCCCAGGTAAATGCCGCTGTTCCGCGAATCCACGGGCATCGGCCGGCCCTGAAAGGTGATCGTGTGGCTGGGGATCTGCGCGCAGCAGGCGGCGCCGATCGCGTGCAGCTTGGCGATCAGGGGCCAGGGCGAATAGAGGAGGAACAGAGCGGTGATGGCGAGCAAGGCGGAAGCGAGCAGGCTGGCGGCGCGCGATGGCGGACGAGCCATTTCCGGTTGGGACGGCCCCACACCATCCGGTTCGGCGTCACTGGCCTCCCCCGCCTGAGGCGGCTCGGTGTGAACGGGCAGCGGCTCATCGGGTTGGCGGGGGATCATAGGTTGTTGGGGTCCGCGGATGGGCAGATATCGGCCAGCACGCAGATGGCACAGCGGGGGCGTGGCGCCTTGCAGACCGCCCGGCCATGGTCGATCAGGCGATGATTGTAGTCGCGCCATTCGGATCGAGGGAGCAAGGCCATCAAGTCCTGTTCGATTCTGACCGGATCTTCACTGACCGTAAGGCCGAGGCGGCGGCTGATTCGCCCGACATGTGTATCAACCACCACCCCTTCCACCAGATCGAAGCCAGTTCCCAGCACTACGTTGGCGGTCTTCCGTGCCACGCCCGGCAGCCGCAGCAACTCCGCCATGGTCCGCGGCACCTCATCGCCGAAGTTCGCGAGGATCATCCGGCAGGCGCCCTGGATATGACGCGCCTTGTTCCGGTAAAAGCCGGTCGAGCGGATCGCCGTTTCGATCTCCTCCAGTGGCGCCTCGGCAAAGGCGGCGGGCGTGGGGAACTGGGCAAACAAGGCCGGAGTCACCAGGTTCACCCGCTCATCGGTGCATTGGGCGGCCAGGATAGTGGCGACCAGCAACTGGAATGGACTGGTGAAGTCCAGCGAGCACTTCGAGTCGGGATAGGCGGCGGCCAGGCGCTCCACGAGCTGGAGGGC
>DATLQX010000405.1:0-7872 GCA_035534995.1 Chloroflexota bacterium
CCGTCGTTCAAGGGTCATCCGCTGGTTCAACTTGAGTTCGACGCGAAAATACCATGGCTCCTCGGTGAGCCGGAGCCAGGATGATGGTGAGGCCATCCCCCTGATCCGAGTTGAATAGGATCGCAATGAAGCCAGCGGGAAGCAATACCCCCAGAGAACTCGAGTGGACCCGGAGGCCGAGGCACCCCGGATAGGGTGATGGACTCCGTCATCCAAATCCAGGCGGTAGGTAGCCAGAGAGATTAGCGGCTTCTGTCCGCCGCCGGTTCATCGCTTGCGTGCGCTCACCAGCGTGAACGGGCCGGTGGTGGACCAGTACACCTACGACCTCTGGGGCAGGCCGACCACAGTGAGCGAGAGCGTGCCCCAGCAGCTCCGCCACCAGGGTTACTGGTACGACAACGAGTTGGGCTGGTTTTGGCTGACCACCCGTGCCTACGACCCAGAGCTCAAGCGGTTCCTCCAACCGGATGCCAGTGAACTGGACGGGCTGTTCAGCTACGTCCATGCCGGCGCCAATCCCAGCGACCTGGGGGATAGCCGTGGGTTGATCCCGAGCCCAATCACGCTTCGGGGCGCTCTCCCCCCCACAACGATTGCGCCAGTTCCTCCAGTTCCTCGGGCGTGGTGCGGGTGGGTATCGGCTCGTCGTCCGCCGATTGCAGGATCAGGCCGAAGGCCCGGCCGAGCAGCCGCTGCTCGTCTGGACTCAACTCTTCCCGATCCTCGAAGAACGGATGATCGACCGCCCAGGTCACGAGGTCATCGGTGGTAATGGCTCCTTGCCGGTGTTCCTCAATGCGCTGGGCCAACTCTCCCCGCCATACGGCTCCCTTACGCGACATAACTCCTCCTGTAGACATCGGTTCCCCATGCCGGCTGATCCTCGGGGAAGAGGAAACAGCCGCCGCCGCCAAGCTCCCCTCCTGCTTCGAGGTGATTGAGTACCGCGCGGCGGAGCGAGGTGTCGCGGGGCGCCCGCCCCAGGTCGGCCTGCTGTCCGTCGAACACCCACTCCAGCGCGTCCTCCTGGTTGCCGGCGAGCGGGACGAGGTACATCTGGCGCTGAAACCGCACCAGGTTGGTGGTTGGGGCTAGCAAAGCATCCAACCGCGGATCAAGGAGCCACGACTGGCAGGCGAAGGCGACAAACCGCCATTCCGGAAAGCAGGTGGCGAAGAACCGCGGCGCCGCCTCCAGCGCGCGGCGGCACGCCTCCAGGTCCAGCGGTGTGCCGCGCGGGACGTGCAATTGTAGCACTGGGTCGCCGGGCACCAGGGCCGCCGCCCAGTCCGCCCGCGCGAGCCGGGTTAGCTCCTTCCGCGCCGCTCCCATCGGGGTGATTCGATGACCGATCACCCACCGCGGCCCCGAGTGCAGGCGGGCGATCCAGGTTCTATCGAGGTCGGTCTCGCCGGATTCGGCGCGCATACCGGCGGCGGTGTAGCGGACGCCATCCTCGGACATGGCGGTCACTGCGCCCGAGATCCGATGACGGTAGGCGCGCGCGGCCACGCGCCAGCGATCCGGCTGGAACTGCAAGCGCCCTAAATCATACAGTTCGCCCCGCATGTGCAGGCGGAACCACGGTAACTGGGCCGGCGCGACTCCCCAGGTTCCCCGGTGGCGCCGGTAATGGGCAGCCCAGCGTTGCAGGTCGTGCAGGGTGTCGCGGACCACCGAGCCCGGCACCCCATGGGCGCGGTGAAGGGTCCGCGCCTCGGGCAAGGCACCCAGGAGAGCCAGGAGATAGAGCAAGCCCGCATCGTCGCCGATGAGCGCGGTCGGCACGGGCCACGTTCTCACCTCGGCCGCCGAGTACCTGGGCGCTCGGAATAGGCGGTGATAGACGTGCCAGACCAGGGCGCGCCCCAGCGGTTTGCCGGCGATCCGCCGGGCCGCCGCGATCAGCGCGCTCGTCAGATCCGGCTCGAGGGCCGCCTCTTGGGCCGCGGCCGCCAAGAAAGAGGGATCGAGAAAGAACAGTTCGCCATTCGGCATCGCTGCTTGCGAGGCCGGCCACTCGGCCAGGAGGGCTGCCGTGCCGGCCTCGTCATCCAACGCGGCCCGAAGCATGCCCATGGTTGCGTGGATACTCTTTACGCTTCCAACCGGAAGACAACTTTGACCGCGGCCTTGCTCTCGGAGCACGCATACCCCTGTCGCCACTCCGAGAGAGGAAGATCATCAGAGATGATCGGCGCTATCCGCATGCTTCCATCGGCGAGCAGGGCCAGACTGCGCTCCCACATTGGCCAGGTGTGACTAAACGAGCCCTGCAAGCGCACCGCTTTGGCGACCAGCTCATCCATGGTGGTGTTGGTGGTCCCGTGGAACCAGCCAACCTTGGTGATTCGGGCAAGGGCTTTCATGGGGGATTGCCGTTTCTCCGACTGTCCAGCTTCCGGAGATACTCCACGCAAAGCGCGACCAATTCACCGGAGGTCACGTCCTGATGATTCTCCAGGGCAATGGCCACGCCCAACTCCTCGGCCAGCCCACGCACCGCCCGCAAGCGCCGGCAAATCTCGGTCAGGTAGGCCGACCAGGTGTCCCGAACGGCGCGCCGATCACCACACAGGATGGTGCTTACCATGACCCTTAAGGTCCGTGCCCCGAGCTTGGCGGCGACGGGCAGCAACACCTGTAGATCAGCGATATCGACGACCCCGGTGTCGCTGACGACGAAGAGGTTCCTTTCGGCGGCATAGCGACTCGCCTTCTCGAGTTCCGCCGGCTCCAGAGTACTCAGGCACCAGGCTGGGGGAAACTCGATCCCGCCCAGGTTGTGGGTGGCGGCGATATCCATCAAGGCATAGGCGTCGTACGGGTGTGGACCGGCACGATCCGTCCCTCGGTCCTCGAAGCCGCACGAATAGCTAAAGCTATAGGCGGCCAGACCAATCGCGAGGCGCGACGGAGCGCCGTGGGGAGAAGTTTTAGGCAGGGATGTCATGTAGGTAGGCTACTTATCAAGCGCGTCCGCTGTCAAAGAGCAGCCAGGTGAGAAAGCAGAGTAGAGTAGACACACAGTACTTTGCTATCGTCGGCAGCTTATGGATAATGGCTTAACGATTTCATGTTGACAGCTGGCCCCGATTCCCGTAGTATTCCGTTTTTCACGTGGAACCTTCCTGGACGACGTGCGCGACTACCGTGAGGATCTGGCTTTTCTGGCCACCGACGGCCGGGTTGAACCGCGCTTCCCCTCACCGTTCCTGAAGAAGGCACCCACTCCCGTGTTCGTGGAACTAATGGACGATGGCGCGTACACCCGCCGCGAATATCTGGTGAACTTCGAGGAAGCCTTTAAACAGGAGCCGCGCCATTTTCACGAATGCGTCACCACCGGCAGGCATCTTCATACCGACGGAACTGAAGGGAAGGCGGACATCGCCATGTTCAATGCTTTTTAGCGGAATTAGCGGGAGATTTTCGTGCGTATAGGGGTTTTTTCTGATAGCACCCTCCATCTATCACTGGCGGACTCCCTGGCTCGCTACGAGGAGTGGGGCATCACTGCCGTGGAGCTCGGTACCGGCAACTTCTCACCGGCGCCGCATCTGAACCTTCTGGACATGCTTGAGGATGCTGGCGCGCGCAGCCGTCTGCTGGCCAGTCTGGATCGCCGCAATATCGTGCTCAGCGCGCTTAACTGCAGCGGGAACCCAATCCATCCGCGCGCCGAGCTGGCCGCGCACGATTCGCAGGTCATTCATGATACGATTCGCCTGGCCGCCGCTCTGGGCGTGGACCGCGTGGTCACGATGAGCGGTTGCCCTGGTGAACCTGGCGGCAGCCATCCCAATTGGGTGACCTTCACCTGGCCACCCCACTTTGAAGAGCTGTTGACATGGCAGTGGGATGGGGTGCTCCTGCCCTACTGGACCGAAACCGCTGCCTATGCGCGCTCATTGGGAGTCGTGCTCTGCTTCGAGATGCACCCCGGAATGAGTGTCTACAACACCGCCTCACTCTTCCGTCTCCGTGATGCCATTTCCGATACGATCACCGCCAACCTGGATCCCAGCCATCTCTGGTGGCAGGGCATGGATCCGCTGGAAGTCGTCAGGGCGCTCGGGCCGGCAGTCGGCTTCGTGCACGCCAAACGCTATGATTGTGGACGGCTACCAGGCAAAACAGGATCGACCTCCAATCACTGGTGGCCCGCCGTCCCTGGGTCTGGCAGGCCCTGGCTCGTCAATTGACGGCCTTGACAAGCTCCTGCATAGCGCGCACTACCTCCGCGTCCTGGTCGGCAAAAGCGTGCCGTCTATGCTCGCTAATCAGCAGTCCCCGATAGTTTTGGGCCGCGAACTGACTGTAGACCGCACCCGCCGGCAGCGTTCCCCAGCCTAAGGGCAGGTGCGCGTCACCGACGCCGGTGACCGTGATGTCGGCGGTGGGAGTGGCTTGGTAGAGCGCCCAATCGCCTAGGCGAGCCATGTTGAAGCGACCAAAATTGTCGGTGAGATGAAGGTGCGCGGCGTAGGGTACACAGGCCCGTGTCGACTGCAGGTAGTCGTAACCGAACAGATCCGATGCCAGAAAGTCGTGGGCGAAGTCATAGGTCATGCGTACCCAGGGGTGCCGCAGCGCTTCCAGGAACTCCAGCACTCGCTCGGTGCGCTCGACCTCGATGTTCTCGACCCCCAGAATAACCCCATGCAGGCCGGCCAGCTCAGCGGCCTGTTCGATTGCCGCCCTGAACTGTGCTTCCAAGGCTAGATCATCGCTCCGTGCTTCGTAATGCACTACCAGCACACGGGCGCCTACCGCAGCGGAGAAGCGTACACAGCACATCAGGATTTCCCGGTGTAGATCCGGATCCTTTTGGTGGCGGAGGTCAAGCACGGCAGGCGCGTGAACGCTGTATTGAAGATCCGAGGAAAAGCCGGCACATATCTCGGCCACGCGTGCCACGTTAGGCTCGATCAAGCGCCCACCGACGATGCAATGGAGCATTTCGACTTTGAGCTCGGCCGCGGCGTAGCCGGTGGTCACTACGCGTGATAAGTCGTTCGCCAGTTCTGCCGGTAGGCTCGCTACTGACCGACCACAGGATACCGCGGGTATCACTCGTCCGTCCTGCCCTGTCACATGGGTCACGGGATCATCCTTTCCTGCAATCCCAACCGTACCTGGTGGTACGGGTTACTGAGTAGTACCTACCTGAGCGCCAAGCCCCCTCTGCGGTCCCGCACCGGCAGCCGCGCGGGCTATCGCTTGAAGGACCACCAGGTCCTGCCGCGCATCAGCCGCCGAGGTCTGCACGGCCTGATCTTGCACCAGACAGGCGTGGAAATGGAGTAGTTCAAGTTTGAAAGCCTCTTCATAGGAGACGATGATCCGCTCCTCACGTACCGCCCCCATATCCATATTCTCGACCAGGAGCTCTGTCGGCTCGTTACGCAGAAACGGGGAAGGGAAGCGCAGCGTGACCCGATCGGTCGGCGCATAGAAGGCCAGTTCCTGGCTGTAGTGACGTAGTTCCGGTAGGTTGACCCAGGTAAGCACGCAACGCACGTCGCCGGGGTAGCCCAGGACGGCAGTCAGGCCCTCGCCGTCAAGCCAGGTTTCCGCGCTTGTCACCTCCTCCGGCTCACCAAGCAGGCCGCGCAGCATGTTGACCTCATGGACGAGACTGTCCAACAGCACATCCGCGTAGACACGCCGAATAGTTTCCGGAATATCCGGGCCGAGCGCCTCGCGCACAAGAGCGTCCTGATCGGCGCGCAGGCTGTTCAGCATTTTAACAGGCAGGTCGGCGTAACGCTTCAGCGAATGATGCGCGACGTACGGTAGGAGCGGCGCCTCCAGAGTGGTGATCCGTACCAGACGCAGGCCTCGCATTGCCTGGACCAAGGGTCGCGCTCGTTGATAGGCGGGATCGAAGCGCTTCATGTTGCCTACCATTAGCACGATGCCCGATTGCCCGGCCGCGGCTATCATGGCGTCCGCCTCGCGGAGAGTAAAACACATAGGCTTCTCCACGAATACGTGTCGCCCTGCTTTGGCGGCGGCAATGGTCGGTAATGCGTGGTTAGAGCCTGTCGTGAGGACCAACACGGCATCCAAATCATCGGCCACGAGATCCTGCCAGCGGGTGAAGCGGTGGGTCACGCCGTATTTGTCGGCAACAGCGGTCAGAGTGGCCGGCGAAATATCGCAGAGCGCCGTAATCTCAAAGCGGTCGTCCAACTCCTGGAGGTGCGGTAGGTGCATGACCTGGGCGATAAGCCCGCAGCCCACGACACCGACCCGTAATCGTCGCATGGAGTCCATTTCCTTCCCGGTCAAGGTCACTGGGAGCGCCGGCCAGGATCCAACTCAAGCCAGCGAACCTGCGAGGCGGTGAGGCCACTCGCGGCGCCAAACACGGAGCACGGCACGATGCCGTTCCGACGCGGCAACGGACGCGCTTAGGCGCGCCAATTTTCCCGCGAGGGGCAGTGTAGCAATGAGCCAGGGCGTCGTCAAACGCCGGCCGCGGTTCGGTTGCGAGATCTGATCCACTGGTTGTATACTGCACTCACTTCCAGAGCGGGAGACATTGCCCACGTTTACCATGGTGTAGGCATACCCAACATTGGGGAAAGGGTGTCTCACGAGTTCAAGGTTCAGCCCAGTCTTGCGGTTAGAGCCGCCTGTGCCGGTTTTTTTCGCGCTCTCTTGCGCCCCGTGCCGAGAACGTTTACACTAGCGGCACCCGCACAGCGGCAATGCAAGTATCGCGAGTTCGTTCAGGAGAGATTTGGAGGAGTCTTAACCTCCAGTTAACCGAGCGGGCGCTCTATTGCGGCTGCCGTCAGGGAATACTTGGCATTCCCCGACGATCCGAACGTGCATGAGGACTGGATCCAGTACCAATACCTCTATGGCCCCGATTTGCTGGTGGCGCCGGTCTGCTCCTCCAGCCCATCACGGGACGGGTATTTTCCTACCGGGACTTGGGTGGGCTTCTATGACGGCACACGCTACTCGGGCCCCATAAAGACGCGGGTAGCGGCGCCGCTCGATAGGCTCCCGCTGTTTGTCCGGGCCGGCGCCATCTTGCCGCTCTTGCGCGATCCATGGACCCCTGCTCAGGAAGCGCTTACCCTCCACGCCTATTCCCGTGCCGGCGAGTTCCCCGAGCGTCTGCTTGCGGACGGCACGCACATCGTATTCTCGTCGGCGAACGATGACGTCTCAACGCTCAGGGTCACCGGCCCGGAGCGGACCTATACGCTGCGCGCGCCGTTCAGTCGTATTATGCGTGCTTCCCTGGCCGGTCGCGAGCTTATCCCCCAAGATGGAGCAGTGTCATGGACGGGAAACGCCGAACTGACATTGATCATGAACCCATGAGGTTGATGGAGGAAATAGTGAAACGGGGATCGGCGTGACCCGGGATCAGGGCCAACTGTCCGACAAGGTGGTGGTGGTGATCGGCGGGGCGAGAGGGATTGGGCGGGGGATTGTAGAGCGGTGCGCGGCGGAAGGTGCGCGGCTCGTGATCGCCGATCTCAACCAGGAGCGCGATAACGTGGCTCTGGCCCTTGGTGGACCCGCGGTGGCCTTGCCGCTTGACGCGCGGGTGGCCGAGGATCATGAGCGCATGGCGGCGGAGATCATGGCGCGCTTTGGCCGCATCGACGTGCTGGTTTACTACGCGGGCATCTTTCCCCGTGCCACCCTGTTGGAGACGGATGAGTCGCTCTGGCATGCCGTTCTGGACACCAACCTTACCGGCTCCTTTCTACCCTATCCGCCTGCTTTTAACTTGTCCTTAACCCATGGGGTCGCGCTAAGATGGTACACTTGCGCATGCCCCTGGTGGGTGAGGGGCGGGAATAAGGTTAGGCGAAGGGAGGGGTCAAGCCACGCACG
>DATLQX010000406.1:0-4724 GCA_035534995.1 Chloroflexota bacterium
GGATCGGGGCATGGGGTGCCGTATCGGGCCTGCCAGGCGCGCGCGAAGGCCGGCCCATAGCGGGCGGCGGCCCAGAACTCCGGCTCTTCGAGAAAGATTGCCTCCGCGCCGGTATCGATCGCCTGGCCGACCAGCTCGGCCAGATAGTGGGCGTAGGAGTGGCTGGGAACCATGTACGGGACATGGGGACCGTGCACGCGAGGCACATCCCCAATCATGCACTGCGCCTCGTCCTCATGGTCGCGTCCATCCCACTCCCCCACAATGTACGGCTGGTATTGGCCCCAGGCCAGACCGGTCATCAGGCCGACCCGGTAGCCGAGGGCCCGCCAATCGGCGATCCGGGTGGCGAGCGTGCTATCCACCCCATAGGCAATCGCCATGTCCACCTTGAGGTCGAACCGGGCGTCTACCGGGTGTTGCTCCTGAATCAGGGTCCGGTAGGGTGGGTATGGGCGATTTTCCGTTGTCATGATTGCTCCTTTTTGGGGCCTCCGGCTGAGGCCGGATGGCAGGGACGCGACCGCCTGAGGCCGGGCGCGGCGCTTCGGTCCGTCAGGGCACTGACCGGTGAACTATCAATAGCCACCAAGGATACCGCGCATCCCGACGCCAATATCAATTTCGTTCCCGTGCGTGAGCAGCACATAGGTTCTCGCATTGGCGCGGCTACCTGTCAAATCATACCGAACCTCGGCGGTCTCTCGTATCGCGTCTGGACTGGTATATTGCCACTATGGAGACTCTCACCGCGCCCGTATCCCGCTTCCCCGCCGCCGTCGAGGAGACCCTGGCCCGGCTCCCCGCCGAGCCCGGCTGTTATCTGTTCAAGGATGCCTCTGGGACGGTGCTGTACGTGGGCAAGGCCCGCAGTCTGCGGGACAGGGTGCGGTCGTATTTCCGCAACCCGGGCGGCCTCAGCCTGAAGAACCGGGGCTTGGTCCCCAAGATTGCCGAGATCGACTACCAGATCCTACCCAGTGAGGATGCCGCGCTGTTGGTCGAGTGCAATCTGATCAAGCAATATCGCCCCCGCTACAATATCCTCCTGCGCGATGATAAAACCTACATCGCGATCCGGGTCACCAACGAACCCTACCCACGGATCGAGACCGTGCGGCGCCGCTCGGACGACGGAGCCCGCTATTTTGGCCCCTACACCAGTTCCCAATCGGTCTATCGCACCCTGGATCTGCTGAAACGCCTCTTCGCCTACCGCTCGTGCCGCCTCCGCATCGTTCCTCCCATCGACCCAAATGGGGCCGCGACCCAGACCGAGCCGCCGGAACGAGTGGGACGCCGGGCCCTGCGCGCGGCCAGCGGGAAGCCGCCCCAGGAGCGGACCCTCACGGTAGCCAGTCCCCAGAATCGGGCCTGCCTGGAATATCACATCCATCGCTGTACCGGCCCCTGCATCAACGCGATCTCCCAGGCTGAATACGGGGAGCGGATCGAGCAAGCAACCCTCCTGCTGCAAGGCAAGAGCGAACAGTTGGCCGGCCAACTGGAAAAGGCCATGGAAGAGGCGGCGGAGAACATGGATTTCGAGCGCGCCGCCGTGGTGCGCGATCAGCTGGCCGCCGTCCGCCGGATTAGCGAGCGGCAACGAGTGACCGTGATGGGTGGCCGCGATCAGGACATCGTCGGCCTGGCCCGGATCGAGGACGAAGCCTGTGTCGAACTGATCGCGGTTCGGGAGGGAAAGATGCTTGGGCACCAGCAATTCACCCTCCAGGGAGTCTCCGATCAGGAGGACGGGGCCATCCTGCGCGCTTTTCTGGTGCAGTATTACGTTGACAGCACCGAACTGCCCGAGGAGTTGCTCCTCCCCGCCGAACCGGACGATAGCGAGGCCCTTGGGACGCTGCTCACCACCAAGCGGGGCCGGAAGGTGACGGTCACGGTGCCGAAACGCGGCGACAAAGCGGCGCTGCTGGAGGTAGCGGCCACGAACGCCCGGCAGTCCGCCGAATTGCGGCGCCAGAAGCTGCTGAGCGACAACCAGAAAGCCGTACAATCGATGACCGAGTTGCAGGCCGCCCTGGGACTGCCGAGTCTCCCGTTGCGGATCGAGTGCTACGACATCTCCACCATCCAGGGCACCTCCACCGTGGGCTCCATGGTGGTGTTCGAGCAGGGGAAACCGAAAACCGCCGCGTACAGAAGGTTCCGGATCAAGACCGTGGTGGGCGCGGATGACTTCGCCAGCATGGCGGAGATGGTGCGCCGCCGCCTCAAGCGCGGACAAGCCGCCGCGGAGGTCGGGCAGGCAGCCGCCTCCGACGATGGCACCCAGGCGCCAGTGGATGATCTGGATGAGGGAAGCCCCGCCGAGGAGGCAGACGATTCGGCAGTAGAAGCCGGCGAGACACCGGTATTGGAGGCGGAGGATGCAGACCGGGCTCCCGGTACGGCGAATGCGAGCGATTGGGGAAGCCGGCCGGATCTCCTGTTAATCGACGGCGGGAAGGGCCAGCTCGGGGCGGTGATGGCCGTCCTGAAGGAATTGGGGATCGAGGACCAGCCGGTGGCCAGTCTGGCCAAGCAGCACGAGGAAATCTTCCTGCCCGGCCGGCCACAGTCGATTCTGCTCCCCGCCGGCTCGCAGGCCCTCTTCCTGGTGCAGCGGATTCGCGACGAGGCGCACCGTTTCGCCATCACCTATCACCGCTCGATCCGCGGGAAGCGGGGTCTGGAATCAGGGCTGGATCTAGTGCCGGGGATCGGCCCTCGGCGGAAGAAAGACCTACTCCGCCACTTTGGCAGCCTGGCCGGGATCCGGAAGGCCACCCTGGAGGAGATCGCCGCCGTGCCGGGGGTGGGCGGCAAAACCGCGCTGACAATCAAGGAACATCTGGGAGAACAGTAGTCCACCACCAACAACGTTGGTACGAATCCTTGCCTCATGTCATACTAAGATAGGAGGGTGGAACCATGCGGGTGTTGGTGGTGGAGGACGAGCTTAAGATCAATCGGACGGTGTGCCAGGCCCTGCGCGAAGAGGCGTACGCGGTCGATTCGGCCAAGGACGGCGAGGAAGGCGAGGAACTGGCATCGATCAACCAGTACGATCTGATCATCCTCGATCTTCTGCTCCCCAAGAAACCGGGAGTCGCGGTGTGCCGGAGCTTGCGCGACCAGGGCGTGGTCACCCCCATCCTCATGCTGACCGCCAAAGATACGGTGGAGGACCGGGTCCAGGGATTGGACAGCGGGGCGGATGACTATCTGGTCAAGCCCTTCTACATGGATGAACTACTGGCCCGCGCCCGCGCCCTCCTGCGGCGCGAGACCACCACCAAGAGCACGCGCTTGCAGGTGGCGGATCTGCAGGTGGATACCAGTTCGCATCGGGTGAGCCGGGCTGGGGGGACGATCGAGTTGACCAGCAAGGAATACGCCATGCTAGAATACTTCATGCGGAACCAGGACCAGGTGCTGACCCGGACCATGATCAGCGAGCATGTGTGGGACGAGCAATTCGATAGTCTCTCCAACATCATCGACGTCTATATCCGCCGGCTGCGGCGGAAAATCGACGAGAACTATACCCCGCGGCTTCTCCACACCATCCGGGGCAGCGGTTATCTCCTCGGCATCCTGCCGGAGGACGCGGCGGGTACGGACGAGACCCGATCTCAGCCCAGCGCCTGATCCAGGTCGGCGATAATATCCTCTACCCGCTCGATTCCCACCGAGAGGCGAATCAACCCCGGCGCGATCCCGGCCGCGTCGCGCTCATCCTGGCTCTGGAAACTGTGGACCATGGAGGCGGGATGGGTGATCAGGGTCTCCACGGCCCCCAGGCTCACCGCCAGGACGCACACCTCGGTGCGGGCCACGAACCGGTAGGCCGCGTCGTAGCCGCCCTTCACCTCGAAGGTCACCATGCCCCCGAAGCCGCCGCTCATCTGCCGCTGGGCCAGCTCGTGTTGCGGATGCGAAGGCAAGCCAGGGTAATAGACCCGATCCACGGCCGGGTGGCCCTCCAGGAAGCGGGCCACCGCCATCGCGTTCTGGTTATGGCGCTCCATGCGGAGGGTATAGGTGCGCAGGCCGCGTTGCAGGAGCCAGGCATCGAAGGGATGGAGGACCGGCCCATATTGGCGCAGGTAATCCCAGGCGGCATCGATATGGGCGCGGCTCCCCAAGATCACCCCGGCAGTCACGTCGCTGTGCCCGTTGAGGTACTTGGTGGCGCTATGGATCACCAGATCGTAGCCGAGATCGAGCGGACGCTGGTTAAAGGTCGAGGCGAAGGTATTGTCGGTGATCGCCAGGGCACCGGCCGCGTGGGCGATCTCGGCGGTGGCCCGCAGATCGGTCAGATCCAGGGTCGGGTTGGTGGGCGATTCGGTATAGATCACCCGCGTGTTGGGACGGACGGCGCGGGTGAAGGCATCCACGTCGGTCTGATCCACCTGAGTGACCTCGATCCCGTAGCGGGGGAGGGTGGTGGTCATCTGCGAGAGGGTAGCCGTGTAGTGGGTGAGTTGGGCCACCACATGGTCACCGGCCCGGAGGTTGGCCATCAGAGCAATGGTCACCGCCGCCATCCCCGACCCGAGCGCCAGGGCGGCTTCGGCCCCTTCGAGGTCGGCCAGCATCGCCTCCACCTGCTGCGTGTTGGGGGTACCGAGCCGCCCATAGAGCATCGAGGGGGCGATGCTGGTGGCCATGGCCGCCCCTTCCTCGGGCGTCCGCATCTGGAAGGTGCTGGTCTG
>DATLQX010000407.1:0-14202 GCA_035534995.1 Chloroflexota bacterium
CTGCCCGCACTATCCCCATCTCGTCAGCCCGCCCACTACGCGACAAGGCAGTAAATCTGCTGCAAACCAAGCCGCCTGATGATGCACTAGGAGGAGCAGTCTCGAGCAGACAGCGCGTCGTGGCGAGACGGCCGACTTCTCTGCCGGTGAGCGACGACGCGCAACTGCCCCAGCCTACATGCGTTCCACAGCGCCCACCTCATGCCTCTCGGGCGAGCCCTTGACCCGCGACAGTTCGTCCCAATGGCGTGAGTGGTGATGTAATTGCACGACATATGTGTACGGAGGCCGTGGTCGGCATTGGCATTCGACCGCCAGAGCCGCGCCGCTCCAGCACCGACTAAATGCTTCCAACATGCAGTTGCGGTATGCCACCCAGAGAAGACATCCGGCACATGCCGCAGATCCTCGCGGGAAGCATTTAGGCGCGGACTGAACTGACAGCAAGGCAGTCAGAACGACTCAAGATGCTGGTCTGAGGAGGACGCATTGTCCGTCAGGATCTCCTATGGCCGTACGATGGTTTCTTGTTCAAACAGCCCGGCCACCAGGGCACGGAGCTTCCCTTCGCCTGCGTGATCGCTGGCGGACGTGGGGTGAATTGACGCATGCAATGAACTGTGCCGGAACAGGGTGAAACGGCGGAAGTGCGGAAGTACCGAAATCTCGCCTGATCCCCTCGAGTTGAAAATGCCCGCGGCGCCATGATCACCGAATGGTCAGATTCGCTCCGTAGTATGGGGGTAACAACAGAAGGGCTTGCCGCTAGGTATCCTGTTTGTTACACCGACCAGGGGATGTCGCGCAGCGTGCAGGCATTTCCCAGCCACAAAGGGGGCGACGGGTAGCAGCGAAAATACGGGCAACGAACCAACCTGACCGTGCGCGCCTGACGGGCAAGGCGCGGGACCCTCGATCGTCCTACCCTCCCATGGCTGGCCGGTCAATGGCCTGGAAGGTTTCCGGGGGGTCCAGGAATCGTCGCGTCATCACCGCTCGCCAGAGGCCCCAACTAAGAGGCCGCTGGCGGCGAAAACTGCTGGCGCTGCTGGCGATTCTTCTCATGGGCGTGGCCTTGATGCAGGCAAATGGCGGTGGCGGGGCCGCGGTAGCAGACTTCTTGCGCGCGACCATTGGTCCGCGCGCCACGGCGCAGGTAGAAGCGACCTATCTGAATCTGGCCGACGCGGTGCAGCGCGTGCGTTACCGGATCGTCGGTCAGCAGGTCGCGGCCCCGTGGGTCGTGCCGCCTCCCGTAGCCTCTGCCGTGCCAACGCGGCGGGGCTGCGTGGCTGCCACTGGGTGCGCCGCCGCTACCACCCGATCGTCGCCAATGCCGCCCGCGCCGTGCTTGGCGAGCTCGGGATGTGTTGCCGCTCAAGCCGACTCATCCACGCGGGCGCCGGTCAGTCCGGTTGCGGCGTGCGCGGCCTCCGCATCCTGTAGGGCGGCCTCCCCCGTCCTGTCGACCACCCCAACCTCGGTACCTATGAGCCAATTCTCAATCGCCCCACGGGTCGTACCGGCGTTGGCGGACGAGGGGGTCTGGACTGCCAGCGGGCTCCCGGCGCCCGGATCGGGGGCCAAGCCACCCATGGTCAAGACCTTCCTGCGGCCCGATCCCAACCGCCCCTGGGCGATCGTGACCTTGTTGCAAGTGGATCTTCGCCAGGCCACGCTCCACGTGGTCGCTGGTATCCAAGAGCCTGGTGGCCCGGTCAACATGGTGGGGTCGGGGCTGATTCCCGCGGTCGATTATCACGGGAACCGCCTGCTGGCGGTGCTCAACGGCGGCTTCAAATACGCGGACGGGGCCTATGGCCTGATGAGCAGCGGGACGGTCTACGTGTCGCCGGTATGGGGAGCGGCAACCGTGGCCGCGCTTCGGAACGGGAAGGTCATCATGGGCCGCTGGGGCCTGGACCGACGGTTGACCGGCGCCAACCGCAACCTGGTGGCCTGGCGCCAGAATGGCTCCCTCCTCATTGATCACGGGCGCATTGCCGCGCTCACCCAAGATGGGGCATCATGGGGTCTGTCCATCATGAACTCGACCTACACCTGGCGCTCGGGCATCGGCCTCACCGCGCGCGGCACCCTGCTCTACGCGGCGGGCAACTCGCTGTCGGCCGCCACCCTGGCCCAGGCGCTGCGAGACGCCGGCGCCATGTCCGCCATGCAACTGGACATCAACCCCTTCTGGGTGCGCGCCTTCACCTACACCCGCGATCCGCTCGGCCAGCTCACGGCCACCGCCCTCAATCCGGCGATGCAAGGCACCGGCACCGAGTACCTCTATGGGCATGTACGCGATTTCTTCTACCTCACCCGCCGGCCCTGAGGAGGGAGTTCCAACTCTGGCCGTGAAGGTGCCACGTCCCGGCACATGGTAGCTCGCCACGAGCGTCCGTGATAGGCCCCGCGTGTCCCCTGAAGGGGATTCGCGCGCCTTCTCTCATGTATGTATGCATTTCCGTTCCAGGGTGCCTCTAATGTTCAGCTTACCGCGATAGTGCTTACGGTGTATCGCCGGGCTCTGGCAGGCTCAAGAGCATCAAGTCGCGCGGGGTGGGGCTGGTATACCGTGGCCAGCGTGTGGGCGAGCGAGAGACGGATCCCGTCCGCCACCCAACGTGATGCAGGCGCGTGCGACCAGGCGGCGGAGATTGGCGCGCTGAGGGAATGGCTGCTGTGACGGTGGTATACTCATCGCGCGGCTTTTCCGATTACCGCACACCCGTGGCTGACGTTGGGCTGATCACGCGACTGTAGAGGATGGCGTGGCGCTTGAGAAACCGTCCGTCCCGCTTGCTCGCGCGCACTCCAGTAGCGGGCGCCGAGCCCGTGCTTGCCGTGGTGCTGTTGTTGGTAATAGCGGCGGTGGCGTTCTGGAACTCGCCGCGGACGCTGGGGCAGAATCTCGGAGGGCAACCGGCAGCGGCTCGCGGATCTCGTCCCACGCGCGCATCAGTCGGAGGACCCCCGGGATGCGGGGATCGGTCGTGATCATCCCAAGCCGGTAGCACCCTTCCCGCCGGTTCCGCTCGAACCCGTAAGCCGCACGGACGCTCCAGCGTTGGGCAGCCGCTACGCGAGGAGCCATCTGACGGCACGGGCGATGACGTCGTTAGGGAAGCGGCAGCCGCGGAACGCGGAGGCAGCGCGTCTGGTCGGCCGACTGCCGCATCCAGCGCGGCGGTCGTGCTGCTGCCCCTCGATGACTTGACCAGCCGTGGTCACCCATTCATGCCCACACGCCATGCACCCCTTCAGCGGACTTACCTGGTGTCCTACGCTCCACCCTTCAACCTCCCCAAGCCCACTTTGTACCCAATACCACCGAACCGTGGCCAGTAGGACTAACCGGACCATGCCGCGGCGCCAACGCCGCACGCCCCGGCGCGCCTGGGGCCGAGTATACTCGATGTGCTCACGCGGGCGTATTCGGTGATAAGGGAACCTCCCGCCCGATGAGCGGCCTCCTTTGGAAGCGCCGGAGCAGTCCCTGCGCGGCGTGGCATGCGTGGAGCCAGTTCCCTCGCCAAACCCACCACACCTTGGCCCACGGGGAGGCACGGCCGCGGCGTACGTTCCTGTGCATGGCATTTCTTTCGGGGCGCGCGTACTCCAGTGGGAGCGATAATCCGAATCGGCTTGGGTTGGGTCACCGCGACAATCATATCCGCGCCCCATAAGCAATCGGTGATCTGGTGAGCTTCGCGCGCCGCGCCACGGCGTCGCCTCGGCACCTGGCCGCTTGGGCAGCACAATGACCGAGGCGGCGACGAGGGGCGATCCGGGCAGCCCGTGAGGGCCCCCACGTGTCATCATGATACGGTCATCAAAACCATCATCAGACTATCATCTGTTCCACCGATACTGACAGGAAGAGGCCGTGCAGGTTCGGTTTTGGAGACGCCCGTGCCCTCCTCAAGGATCTCCACTCATCCGGGATCCCAAATCCGTACCTGAATGTCTATTAGGAGATAGGACACCGCTGGTGAGACTCGGGGCAACCGCTGGACGCGCGCCGGAATGGAACTGATGGCAACGGACATCGAGATCGTCCCTCGGCGGCGTAACACGGCGTTGGTCACCTCCCGGCCCCGGCGTCTGGACTCCCGCACGGCCGCGGCCTGGGTCTTCGCGGTGATCGTCATCGCCAACGCCCTGGCGATCGTCTGGCTCTGGGTGTACGGCAAGAACATCTCCGGCGTCCACGGCTGGGGGGATCTGTGGACCAGTATCGGGCGGCTCACGGGGCTGCTCAGCGCCTATCTGGCGCTGATCCAAGTGCTGCTGCTGGCCCGGCTGCCCTGGCTGGAGCGGCTGCTGGGCTTCGACCGCCTCACCGTCTGGCACCGGTTCAATGGCAAGGTCACCTTGTACCTGGTGCTGGCGCACGTGGTATTCATCACCATCGGCTACGCCTCGATGGATGGGGTGGGCATCCCCATGGAAATCTCACGGCTGCTCAGCAACTACCCCGGCATGATCGCCGCCACGGTCGGCACGGTGCTGCTGATCGCGGTGGTGGGCACCTCGCTGGTGATTGTGCGCCGTCGCCTGCGCTACGAGTCCTGGTATGCCGTCCACCTGCTGGTGTACGCGGGCATCGCGCTAGCCTGGTTCCACCAGATCCCCACCGGCAATGAGCTGACGGCCAACGCAACGGCCGCCAACTACTGGACGGCGCTGTATCTGATCACGGTGGCGCTGCTGGTGTGGTTCCGGTTCCTGACGCCTGCGTATGGAGCGTTCCGGTACCGGATGCGCGTCGAGTCGGTGACGGCCGAGGGCCCGCGCGTGGTCTCGCTCCGGATCACCGGCCGCCGTCTGGACCGGCTCGACGCGCGGCCGGGCCAGTTCTTCCTGCGGCGCTTCCTGTCCCGCGGACGCTGGTGGGAGTCGCACCCCTTCTCGCTCTCCGAGGCACCGAACGGGCGGACGCTGCGCATCACCGTCAGGGCGGCGGGGGACTTCACCCGCCGCGTCGGTGAGATCCCGCCCGGCACGCGCGTGATCGCCGAGGGCCCCTTCGGCGTCTTCACCGAGGTGGTCCGCCGCGGGGAGCGCGTGCTCTTCATCGCGGGCGGCATCGGCATCACCCCGATCCGCGCCATGCTGGAGCAGATGGCCGGCGACCTGATCTTTATCTACCGCGTGGTACGCGAGGAGGAACTGATCTTCCGCGCGGAACTGGAACGGCTCTCGCGCCAGCGCGGCTTCGTGCTGTGCTTCGTGGTGGGGGACCATGCCCGGCCCGAGGGGAAGGATTTGCCGTCGCCCGCGCACCTACGCCACATCGTGCCGGATGTCGGCGACCGGGATGTGTATCTGTGCGGACCGCCCCCGATGATGCGCGTCCTTGAACGCAACCTGCGGTGCGCCGGTGTGTCGCGCACGCACATTCATAGCGAGCGCTTCGCGCTCTAAGGAAAGTTGGGAGAAAAATCATGCAGAAGCTGTTCCCCGCCGTGCTGCTCACCACCGCCGCCACGATTATCACGATAGGGGGCACGTTTGCCGTCACCCACACGACCGCCGCGGGACCCAACACCCACTTGACCAGCAAAGCGAAGGCCACGAAAAAGCCCCCCGTGAAGAAGCCGACGCCCATCGCCACCCACAAATACAACGGCCCCGGCGTGGATATGCAGTGGGGTACGGTGCAGGTGACGATCATCGTAAAGGGCAATGCCGTTACGGACATGTCGGCCACGGCACCCACGGAGCGATCGCGTTCGGCCTACATTAATGGCATCGCCGTGCCAATGTTGCGCAAGGAGGTACTGCAAGCCAGAACCCTTGCCAAGATCAAGAACATCTATGGTATCTCCGGCGCCTCCATGACGAGCGAGGCGTTCTACCAGTCGCTGATGGCAGCGGTCAAGGCGGCGCACCTTAGGTAACCACGGGACGGGGTAGGAAAGTTTGGGAGGACCGATCCATGGAGAGAAATTATCACGTGCTGGCTGAAGTGGCCAGCAAACAAGGCGGCGCGACATCAAGGGGTGAGGGAACCCGCTACCCCCCGACCTCGGCACGTGCGCGCCCACGGCGATGGTGGCCCGTCACTCTCGCCGTGGTGACGGGCATCACCTGCGTCATTGGTGTCCCCGCATCGTCGGCGGCGATGATAATCGGCGCCGCGCCGCTTGCCGGCCAGTTGGTCTCGATCGGACGCACCAGTTTGACGATCCAGACGCGTGGGAGCCAGGGTACGATCGCCACCGCCGCGACGACCGGCTACTACGGGGTGATGCCTGCCTCGGCGCGTTCTCTCGCGGTCGGCGAGACGGTGGCGGTCAGCATGGTAGCGCGCGCGTCAACGGCGGCGGCCGTGGTCATCGTGCCAGCAGGTCGGAATCTGATAGTCTTCGTGGGCACAGCCCGAGGTGTCGGCAACGGCGGGAGCGGCGATGATGGCGGAGGAGCCGGGGACGGTGGCAGCCGCCGCGCGGGCCAGGAGTTGACGGGACGGATTACCGCGAGGTCCTCGGGCTCGATCACCATCCAGCCAATCAGTGCGGCAAAGACGACGATAACGCTCACTGCCGCCACGACGCTCTATCGAGTCACACGGATTATCCGGTCGCAATTGCGTACGGGATCCTATGTCGCCACGCGCGCGAATCTGGGCGCGGCGGCCTTCGCGAGCGATGTGGTCGAGGCCGCGCCCGGCATGACCATCTCGATTGGCGCGGCCATCGGCGGCCAGTCTTCGGGCGAGTAGCCGAGAGATCGGGCCGAATGCCTGACCGGTTCGACTGTGGGCGGTGCCGGGTAGCCCCACGTGCTTCGGGGACAATATGAGGTGCTATTGGGTACCAGTGGCCACTCATTGGGGAGACGGGAAGCTCTACTGAGTGGCCACCTAAGGCGCGTGGTGCATATTCGAGTTGAGCAAAAAGATGGCAGACTTCCTGGTGGGACGACGTGTTAGCCGCGTCCCGCCGGGGGCTGCCATGGATTTACCGTACGAGATGCTGTTCACGGTCGTCTATGTGGTGGTGGATGACTGGTATCAAGGGGAAGGCTGGCGGTTGGTGCGCGGTCGCCCTGGGGTCAAACCGCGGTGCAGCGATAGTGAGGTGCTGACGTTGGCAGTAGTCCGCGCCCTGGAGGGCCAGACCCGGGAACGCCGCTGGTATCGCACCGTGCGGGCCAACTGGCTGGGACTGTTCCCACACCTGCCCGAGCGCAGCGTGCTGCACAAGCGCGCCAAAAGCCTGTACGGGCTGCTGGACCGTTGCCGCTGCGTCTTGCGGGACCGGCTGTTGGGCGATGATCCGCGCCGCCTGATTGATGGCACCCCGGTCCCGGTCTGTGACGTCAGCCGGGTCGGCCGGCCTGATGGCCGCAGCGCCGGACGCCAATGGATAGAATATGGGGCGGTGATCGGCCGCTGCGCGGCGCGTGCCTGGTGGTTCTACGGCTTCAAGCTGGTGCTCACCGCCACCCTGGATCTGCTCCCCGACCAAGCGGTGCTCGTCCCGGCGACCGCCGATGAGCGCGAGGCTGCCGCGGCCCTGCTCACGCCAGGGCTGGTGCTGATCGGAGACCGCAACTTCAGCCGGTATGCCTCGCCCACCTGGCGCGATGCGCTGGACCGCGCAGGCGTACGGGTCATCGCCCCGCCTCCGCGTCGGTACGCTGCCGACCAAGACCCAGCCGAGCGCGCCTTCCTGCGCGCCATCCGCAACCGCATCGAGACCCTCATCGGCCTGCTCAAGCGCGAGCACGGCCTGGAAGACCATGGGGCCCGCTCCTGGTGGAGTCTGCTCACCCGCCTGGCTGGCCTGCTGGCCTGTGATGGCTGTTTAGTCCGTCCGTGGGCCTTTACGCTGCCCGACCATAGGTATGATGAAGGCCACCAAGGACCGGGGTGGCGCTCACTGGCCCTGAACCGAGGATCTCCTCTGCAGGCGGATCAGGGATCCGCTGCTGCAGCCCTTGGTGTGGTCTGGCGGAGTTGAAGAACACCACATACTCCGTCAAGATGCGCCGCAGGTGATCCTCGCCCAGGACCAGCAGGTGGTCCAGGCACTCCCGCCGCACCGATCCTAGAAAGCGCTCAACGATGGCATTTTCTTTGGGCGCTCGATAGGCCGTGCGCACCTCCTTCATGCCGGTAGTCACGGCGACCCGGGAGAAAGCTGAGCCGTATTTGCTATCGTTATCGAGGATGAGATACTTCGGGTGCTGGCCGAACGGCGTGGCCTCACGCAACTGCTGGGCCACCCAGAAAGCGGTCGGGTGGCGAGTGACGCCGACCTGTACCACGCGGCGCGAGGCCAACTCGACCACGAAGAACGCGTAGATCGGCCGGAACAGGAGGTCGGTGACGGGCAAGAAGTCACGGGCCCAGATATCCTCTGCGTGGTTGCGCAGGAAGGTCGCCCAGGTCTGATCCGAGCGCCGTGGTGGACGAGCATCCCGCATATACTTCTGGATCGTCCACTTGGCGACCGGGATGTGCAACTTGAGGAGTTCTCCCCGGATATGCTCCGCGCCCCAGGCGCGGTTGGCCGCCGCCATCTCGCGGATGAGCCTGATCGTCTCGGGCGCGAGGGGCGGCCGATGGGCCGGTGCGGCGGTGCGTGATTTTCGGTGCCAGAAGCGGCGGAACAGTTCGCGATGCCAGTGCAGGAGAGTGTCGGGCTGGACGATGAGCAGACTCTGGCGCCATGTATGCAGGCGGCTGGCCAGCATGACTAGGAGCGTACGGTCAGTTGAGGTGCAGCGCGGACGTTTGACACTGCGCCTCAAGATGACCAGTTGTTGCCGGAGCAGTGCATTCTCCGCGATCAGTTCGCGCTTGCTCCGGGCAAGATCGGCCAGTGTGCCGGTCATGAGCGGAGCGGTGGCTGGTCGGGTAGCGGCAAGAAGGCGGCGACGAAGCGCCTGAGCTGTGGTGCGGCTGGCAGCAAGTAGGCGGCCTACCAGAAGCGTGCACATGAGTGGCTGTTCCTTCCTTGCGGTGACGGGCGTGGGGATACTGCAAGGATCCCACGCAACCTCCGGTCGAGCAAAGGCGCTGCTCGTCCAGCGGCGATGGCTTCCCACATGCTTTGCCAGGGGGCCTACGCGCAGTTATACGTAACAGCCACCACCGGTGTGCTGATCATCGATGAGACCGGCTTTCCGAAGAAGGGAGCGCGTTCGTGCGGGGTGGCTGCCCCAGGAGTCCGCGCCGAGTCGCTTCTTCCTGGCGACGAACGCGCCGAAGCGGCTCAGGTACGCGGAATCCGGCTTGACGTAGGCAAGACCCTGCATGCCCACGTACTTGTAGGTCCACAGCGACCAGCCGGCGTTGTAGCGATCAGAGATCTCCAGTTGGTGGTCGAGTAGCTGCCGGCGCTGAGCGTCGACCAGCTCGTCCCCGGTATAGATCGGGCCCAATTCGCCTACCCAGATCGGCGTTCTTGTCTTCCGCTAGACGCCCGGTGTTGACTCCTCAACCAACCCGTGCTCATGCATGAGCGCGTGCACCTCCTCCACGGTCACGCTGTCCGGAGGCAGTATCACCTGAGAGGTCACTACCTCAGCGCCGCCGATGCTCTTGCCGCGTGTCTGCACCAACGCAATCATCTGGCCCAGTAGCGCGTGTACCTTCGTGCTATCATTGGCTGACACCGCGTCGGTGAGCTGGTGGTCCAGGGCGTGCAACTCGTCTGCCTCGGCCTGCGCCAAGCGGTACTGGCCGCTTCCTTGCACGCGGACCACCAGCCCAGGCGCCGGGGCGGCGAGCTGCTTCGGAGCTGGCGCACCCTGGCCAAGCTTCGCCTTCAGTTCCGCCAGCTCGGCGTCGACGTCACTACTGGAGGAGATCTGATCGAGCTGGGCCTGCAGATCGTCGCCACTCGACGACATCAGGTCGGGCAGCGTGCCGGCAGCGGTCAGCTCGCCGAGCGCGTTCGCGCGCGCCTGCATGGCTTCGGTCTTGTCCCCAGCCCGCTGGATAGCCGCATTGACGTCGGCCATCTCCTCCGAAAGCCCGGAAGCTGCCTCGCTGATGCGCACCTGGGCCTGAGAGGCCGAGTACTGCGCCTTGATGGTCTCCTTGTGCGTGTTGAAGGACTGTATCTTCTCATCAAGCCGTTGCGACCCCGCCTGTAGCTGCTCTTGCTGGGTTTGCAGCGCGGCGATCTGCGTCTGCAGACTCTGCAGCTGCCGCGCCGCATCGGCTTTGCGGGAGAGTGCAAGACGAGCCAGATCCTCGCGGTTGGCCGCCAGCGCTTGGCTGGCCTGGGCATCGAACTTGCCGGAATCTTGCTGGATATGCTCAAGCTGCATCTGAAGGCGCGCCTTGGCCGCCGCCACATCCACGATACCTGCGCGCACTTTGCGCTGTTGCTCCAGCATCTGGTCGTAGGAGTAGTCGATCATCTCGTTCGGGTTTTCCGCGGCATCGAGTGTTGCGTTCATCTTGGCCTTGAAGATCGAAGAGATACGTCCCAACGTGCCTGCCATCGGACTCCCCCTATATCTGAACTACGCTGTCCCACGAGCTTGGGGTCCTAACCGGCTGGTCCGGCGGAGGTGCTCGTGCGCGCGTGTCGACGCCACCATGGCCTCAGTGTACGGCAGTGCGCAGGATCCGCGTGCTACGGTTCGTGTAGCTCGACGGATCGAGAGTCAACGTGCCGTGTTGTCCGCAGTGGGCTGTACGCCTCAGGGGACCTCGTCTATGAGATCCTGCGCCTTGTGGGCGACGGACCGGTTGTAGCGAGGCAGGTACGTTGATAAGGCGGTAAGAGCGACGGCCAGCGCCTCGCGATCACGGCCCAAGCTGGCGAGGGCCACTGCCTGGATGGTGGACACCGCGCCTTCGAGGTCATCGGATGCGGCGCGGGCCTCGGCGGTCAGGAGGTCCAGTGCGTCTTGCGGCTTGCCGAGGTTTCAGAGCGAGCTGGCCATCTGGCTGACCGCCCGTCGGCGGTGATCGCCTGCCAGGCCGGCATCGAGTGCCATGGCGTAGAGTGGAACCGCCTGATCTGGGTGACCAGTAGAGTCGAATGCACCCCCGCGCTCGAACAGTCCGATCGGGTATTGACACCTTAATTGGCCACGCGTGCGTGATGGGGTTGGGAACCCGTAGTCTCCTGTGGGGACAGTGTACGTCCGCTAGGCAGCGATGCCCGTCACGTCGCGCCAGGTCGCGAAGCGCGTGAGGAGGAGGGCGCGGTGGTCCCTGCCCGAGAGGCGATGTCGACCAAGACAGAAGTGTTCTCGGATGGGGCCGAATCGTTCCAAAAACCGCTGGGCCTGCGCCGGAGACTTGAACCGCCGCATCGCTCGTTCCCGTTGCCGCGTCGGTTGGTGCGAGTGCTCCGCCCGGTTATTGAGCCCTTTATGCTGACGGTGTTGCGTCCCGGGCCGTACCTGCCGGAGGGCAGGTCCGTAGCTCGCCAGCTTGTCGGTTATTGCCACGCACGGCGGGTCCGGCTACCGTTCCACCAGGCGACGCAGGAGTACTTCGGCGGCGGCTTGGTTGCGTCGTTCCTGCACCTCGATGTCCAAGACCATGCCATCCGCGTCCACCGCACGCCAGAGGTAGAAGGTCTTGCCGTTCATCTTGATGTACATCTCGTCGAGATGCCATGTGCCCTTGAGATGCGGCCGCCGTCGGCGGATCTCGGCCGCAATGGCTGGACCGAATTTCTGGCACCAGCGACGAATGCTCTCGTAGGAGACGATGACGCCTCGCTCGAACATCAACTCCTCGATGCTGCGATGGCTGAGCGGCAAACGATAAGAGAGGCGTACGCACTGGACAATGATTTCGGCCGGATAGCGGTGGCAGCGGTAGGACGGGACGGTCGTCTCCACGGACGGTTCCTCTCTCAGTCGTTCCCATCCTATCGGCTTATTCCACTAACGTGTCAATACCGCGTGCAATGCCTGGCGGCAGTACTCGCTGATCTGGGCGGTTTTGCTACTCCGTTGGTGCGCACTTGCCGATACCTTGATCCAGTTACGTGCATCGGGGTACTGTCTGTTCTGTCTCTGTCTCCCCACAAACGCTCGTCCGTGCCTGGTGCGTGCAGCGGATCAGGGGATGCCACAGTTGGCGCAGATGCTTGTTGTGTGCCTCCGACCGGCAGAGCGCCTGGGGTGTACCCAACACGAGTGTGAGTCGAGGTGTCCACGATGACCGACCGACGAACCCTGGCCCGCCGGCGAAACGCAGTGATTGTGGCCTTCGCCCTTGGGGGCATCACCAGCGCAACCGTGGGGCCGCGGATGCCGAGTTTGCGCGCCGACCTGGGCGTGGGCAATGCCGTCATCGGTGCGCTGCTCGCCGAAGTCACGGTGGGCGCATTTGTCGGACTCGCCGCCTCGACCGCGATTCTTGCGTGGCTCGGTGCCCGTGGGGGTATCCGCGGCGCCCTCTGGCTGATTGCCTGCAGCGTGGCACTGCTCGGCACCGGTGCAGGGGTGGGTCACAGCGCGCTGATTGCGGCTGTCGGATTCTTCCTACTGGGGATGGGCATAGGCGCGCTTGACGTGCTGATCAATGTCGAGGGCGCAGCGGTCGAGCGAGAAGCCGGGCGCACGCTGCTGCCGCTCATGCACGCCGCCTGGTCGGCAGGCGCGGTGATCGGTGGCGGTATCGGGGCGGCCTGTGCTGCCGTGAGCATCGCTGTTCCCTGGCAGTTCGCAGGCGAAGCGGTGCTGATCGCCGCGGGTGCGCCGATCCTGACTGCGGTGATTCCCCGAACGCCGGCGCCGGCACGTGAGCAGCGTAGCCGCGCCGAACGCCTGCGCCGCTGGGCACGCGGCTGGACGAACCGACGGTTGCTTCTCATCGGCGTGGTTATGCTCGGGGTCGAGTTGGGCGAAGGGTCCGCCAATAACTGGCTAACGCTGGCCGTCCGGGACGGCCACCAACAAGGCGACGCCGCGGCGGCGTTGTTCTTCGTGGTATTCGCGGCCGCGGAGACCATCACACGTGTTTTGGGCGGCAGACTGGTCGATCGGGTTGGACGGAGGACGACCGTCCGACTGACGACGGCGCTCGGCGTGATCGGGCTGCTCCTGTTCATCCGCGCCTCACCGGCCTGGCTCGTCCTTGCCGGGACATTCCTCTGGGCCGTGGGCGTGTCGATGGGGTTTCCGCTCGGCATGAGTGCCGCAGCCGAGAGCGGGCCGGACCCCGCCGCTCAGGTCAGCGTCGTCGCCTCCATCGGCTATATGGCGAACCTTGCCGCGCCGCCGGTGGTCGGGGCGTTGTCCCAGTCGTTCGGGCTGCTTGATGCGCTCTGGCTGATCGTCGCCTTCCTGGCGGTGTCGTTCGTCGCTTCCGGCGTCTTCAAGAGCGGCGCAGAGACATGACCAGTACTCCATGGCCACCGGATAGTCCAGCAGCGCGTACTGTACGTGCGGGCCGCGTCACGCCTTGAGGTCATCGGCGCGGTGCATGTATCTGAAGCACCGCCTAACTCAGATCTACGTCACCGAGGCGCTCCCCGGCCCGGCGCAACCGTCGAACTAGGGCACGCAGGAAGCGCCATATGATCCCGCCCAGTGCTCTCAGCAGTGCTACGCCGCGCTTGAGAACGCCGATTGCCCCGCCCCTTTCTTGTGCATTGCCGGCGACCGGTAACTGAGCGTAAAGGCAGCGGGCCCAGTCGTGGTATTTCCGTCCACGCTGCATGCCACCGATATGGTCCTGTGTTGGCCGATAAGCACGTCCGTCGGGCAATCCGGTCCTGGCCGTTTGGTCCAGCATGCGCCCTGACCCTGGACGACCATGTCCGCGCCGACCTCTCAGCAGGGGGTACACGTCAATGCTTTAGTTCTGTGGAGCTGTCATTCGCCTCAGCCACAGTCGGCTACTACTACATGCCGTGTGGTATGCGCCGATCTCATGCACGATAGGCAACAGCGATCGACGGTCTTTGCGTAGAACTCCCTTCCGCCTGGGCTCCCCACACCGCTTGCTAGCCTACTAATAAGCGCTGGTCCGCAAGCAGGGAAGGTCGCGGTGCCGTGAGCGGCCGTACATAGAAAACGGCACAGGGCTTCAAGAATCGTGAGAGCCTTCAGGGATTCACTGCCCACGGCGGCGGCCTATTGCCGTAGCAGAGGGCAACGTCTCCTATCTGTGCGGCCACGTTTAGCGAGTGAACAGATCCTTGGGACTTTATCCAGATATAGTCGCTTGGTGAGGTAGGCCAGACAGCCGCACCCCAG
>DATLQX010000408.1:0-10888 GCA_035534995.1 Chloroflexota bacterium
GCACGTTGAGGAGGATGCCTACCGGGTCCGCGGCGACCTGACCATCCACGGGGTGACGCGCCAGGTAATCCTGGAGACCACCTACGAAGGGCAGATTACCGACCCCTACGGCAATCGCCGGGCCGGCTTCGCCGCCGAGACGTCGCTCTCCCGGAAGGATTACGGGCTGACCTACAACTCCGTGTTGGAGGCGGGCGGCGTCGCGGTGGGAGACAAGATTAAGATCGCCATCCACCTGGAGGTCATTCGTCAGGCGTAGTTCCTCTGATAGGCTGCTGGTTGGCCGGGACTTGCCGGCCGGACTACAGTGAAAGTGACACGATTGGTCGCCGCTCGACGAGCAAAAGCAGGGACAACGCACGATGAACGTAGAGATTTGGTCTGATATTGTTTGCCCCTGGTGCTACATCGGCAAGCGGCGGTTCGAGGCCGCCCTGGCGCGATTCGCGCACCGGGAAGCCGCGCGGGTGACGTGGCGTAGTTTTGAGCTGGACCCCGATGCGTCTCCCCGGCCGGCGGGTACCCTGGACGAGTTGCTGGCGCGGAAGTATGGTCAAACCCTGGAGCAAGCGGCGGCCGGCCACGCGCGCCTTACCGCGCTGGCCGCCGAGGACGGCCTGGACTACCATTTCGACCGGGCCCAGCCCGGTAACACCTTCGACGCCCATCGCCTCACCCATCTGGCGGCAGTGCGTGGCGTGCAGGACGCGATGGAGGAGCGCCTGATGCGCGCGTACTTCACCGAGGGTCTCCCGATCGGCGACTCCGCTACTCTGGTCCAGCTTGCCGCCGAGGTGGGAATCGACGCGGAGGAGGCGCGGGCGGCCCTGGCTAGCGACGCCTATGCCGCCGAAGTGCGGGCGGACGAGGAGCGCGCCGCCAGCTTTGGCATCCGGGGCGTCCCGTTCATGGTGGTTGACGAGGCATACGGCGTCTCTGGGGCGCAGCCGGCCGAGGTGTTCCTGGGCGCGCTGGAAAAAGGATGGGCGGTACGGGCGGAGTAGGGTGAGGGCCCGCTCGTGACCACCCAAGGGCATGGACTATGCATGCCCTTTCGCATCGGACGATTCTAACGCAAGCCGCCGTCAACCGCGAGGTCGATCCCATTCACGTAGGCGTTATCCAGCAGAAACAGCACTGCATGGACGACCTCGGCGGTCGTCCCCAATCTGCCGGCATGGGTTCGAGCGGCCAGACCCGCGATCATCTCCGCCTGGGCCGGACTCGGATGTGCGTAGGCCGGCGTATCGCCGATTACGCCGGGTGATATGGCGTTGACCCGGATCGGAGCAAGCTCGGCAGCGAGCGTGGTGGTCAGGCCGGAAATGCCCGCGTTGACCGTCGTGACCATGGTTGAACCAGGATACGGGCGCACCCTGGCCATGCCGCCGAAGAGGACAATCGAGCCGTCCGGCGCGAGCAGGGGCAGCGCGCGGTGGACCGCCTCGGCGTAGCCGACAAGCTTGACGCGGACCAGGCGCTCCGCGTCGCTCGCGCGGAACTCACGGATGGGGTTGTAATAGCGCTCGAAGCCCGCCAGGATGAGATGATCGATCTGTTCAAGGCGCTCGAAGGCATCCGCGATGGACGCGGAGTCGGTCAGATCCAGGGCAATGCCCCAGGCGCCCTCGCCCAGTTCTCGCGCGACCTTGGCGGCGCGTACCTCGTCGCGGCTCGTGATGGTAACGGTGCAGCCCGCCATCCGGCAGGCTGCCGCCACGCCATGTCCAAGGCCCGCGCTTCCCCCGACGATAACCACATGCTGTCCAACCCGCGGCATGATCTCTCCCTTTCTTGTCCCTACCTATCCTGTGTCCTGCCTCGGCTTCTACACAGCCGGATCCGGCCGGTAGGGCGCCTCCAGATGAATATCACCCACGAACTCGGGCAAGTCGACATGGCCCAGCAACTGGCGAACCGCCTGCGCCTCGCCAATGTGAAACCAATAGTGATAGATCACTCGCTGCAGTAAGCTGCCTAGCGAGTGATCGATCGGCTTGCCATTGGCCAGCGGGTGCGATTGTAGGCTGGCGGAGGTCATGCTTTCGAGAAAGGAGTCGGAGGCGCGGGTTACTCTGTGCCATGCCTCCCACATGTCCTCGAGCGGCGGCGTGGTCGCCGGCTTCCCGTAGGCGGCCAACTCATCGACTTCCGGCACCATTACGATGCCCTGCGCGGCTACCAGCCAGTAGCGGTGTTCTTGCGAAGTGAGGTGAGCAAGCATCCAACTAATGCAGTTCATGGGCGGGAAGCGCCTTCGCGCCTCCTGATCGGATACCCCATTTAGGGCTCGGATCAACTCGCTCCGGGTAAAGCGCAATTGAATGACCAATGGATGGGTCACGCGATCTCTCCCCTTTCCATCAAACGGGCTCCAATTGTTTCCACCGTATCCACCAGAATCTCGATATCCGCGATCGTGGTCCGAGGATTGACGATGCAGGCGCGGAGCACGAACCGCCCATCCAACATGGTGCTGGAGAGGAAGGCACGGCCACCTAGCTGAAGATCGTGCAAGATCATTTGATTGAGCGTGTTGATGCGTTCAGCCTCGTGGCCGCGCCCGCGCGGCCGATAGCGGAAGCAGACGATGCTCAGATTCGCCGCCAGCAACTCCAGATCCGGCCTCTCCGCGACTTGCTCGGCCAGGTAGCGGGCCAGAGCACAGTCATGCTCGATGGCCTCGGCGTAACCGCTGGTTCCATGGTGCTTTAGGGCCATCCATACTTTCAGGGCGCGGAAGCCACGAGTCTGCTGGAAGCCGAACTCGCTGAGCCACGGCGGTCCTCCCACTCCGGTTGGGTTCCCATCGGTGCGTAGGTAGGGCGGCACCAAACTAAAGGTGTCGCGCAGCGCCTCGGCGTCTCGCACGAGTACCAGTCCCGCCTCCACCGGCACATAGAGCCATTTGTGCGGATCCAGGGCCACGCTGTCGGCCAGGGACAGTGGGGCGAGTTCCTCCCTATACCGCGTCGTGAGGATGGCGGGGGCACCGTACGCGCCGTCCACATGTAGCCAAAGTTCGTGCCGCCGGCAGAGGTCGGCGATCTCGGCCAACGGATCAATGGCTCCCGTGTTCACCGTCCCGGCACTGGCCACCACCGCGATCGGTCGATGACCGGCCGTACGATCCCGGCCCACCGCTTCCTCCAGTTCGGCGACCCGCATCCGTCCCCCTTCGTCAGCCGCAACGAGCCGCAGGTTCTCGCCGCCTATTCCCAGCATTTCCACCGCCTTGCGCGCGCAGCCGTGCCCTTCGACGGAGGCGTAGACGATCAGGCGGGGTATGGCGCCCTGGAGCCCGCCCGCCCGAACATCCCAACCGGCCTTGACGTGGCGGGCCACGGCGAGCCCGGTGAGGGTAGCCATCGAGCCGCCGCTGACCAGCAGTCCCATGCTGGTGGTGGGGAAGCCAAGCAACTCCGCGAACCAGTGTCCCACCTGGCGCTCGACGTAGACGGCGGCATGATTCCCCCCGGCCACGCTCGGGTTCATGGCGGCGGCCAGCGCTTCGGCGAAAATGCTCAGCACGGCCGGCGGAGAGTTCACCCAGCCGAAGAAGCGGGGATGACCGTTCCCGAAAGGGTAGGGAGCAATGGTGGCGGCGAACTCGGCCAGGATCGCGTCCGGCGCCTGGCCCGCCACGGGACGCGGAGTGGTCAAGAACTCCTCCGCCAACTCCGCGGGAACCGGCTGAAAAACCGGCTGTTCCGGGAGCTTGGCGAGATGGTCGGCGATTAGATCCACCACCTGATACCCTACCCGCCGGATCTCCTCGGCGGGCCACTCCCAACGGCCTCGCGTCTCGGGAGAAAAGTCCAGGGGATGGGGGGACCGGTTCCCGTCCGTCGGCTCCGGGATGTCAGGATGCGAAAGGTCGGCGTTCATCAGTCCTCCGTTCCTTGACTCCAGGATACTGTCCTCGCCAGGAACGGATACCGATGCCGCTTCAGGCGGTTCCCTCGCCCATGTCCTCGGGATCGAGATCGAGCTCGGCGGATTGTCGTCGCGGATCCTTCACCAGCCGGCGCCGGGCCAATTCCATGAAGCCGGCCTCGATCGCCGATTCGGCGCCGCAGTTGGGCGAGATCTCGTCCTCGCTGACCCCATCGGCGCAGCGGCCGTTCCGCGGATTGTAGAGCGAACGCCCAACCGGATTGTCGGCCTGGACCCAGTCGTCACAGGTCAGCGCCAACTCACGGTACCGTTCCTGACCGGTCGCCCGATTCATCTCCTCCAACCCGAGCATCAGGGTAGACACGTCGTACACGCATTTCGGATCCTGGCTCCAGGGGCCGGTGGCCCGGAATTGCTCGTACACCAGCGGCTCGATCGCGTTCGCCACCGTGCGCTCGCAGGCGGCCAGGTAGTCCAGGCGAGAAAAAAGGCGGCCGGCGCGCGCGACGGCCTGCAACTGATGGTATCCCCACGGAAAGAGGCTGTCCTTCCCCTTGCGGTCCCGCATGTAGTCCGGCCCACTGGACACGATGCGGTCGCAGAGAGCCTGAATGCGCTGGGCGAGCGCGACGGTGGGTTCGGCCGCGTACCATTCCATGAGCGCGAGCGCCTGCACCGACACTACTTTCAGGTTGCGCGTCCCGGCGAAGCGTCCTTGCTCAAGGAGATCCCGGTATCGCTGTTCACCGGTCACTCTCCAACCGGCCGCGAGGGCCCAGAGGGCTCGCGAAGTCCACCACTGGCCGCCAGGGTACGACGTGCGCCCATGCCGCTTCTTGCGTCCGATGCGATCGACAATAAAATTGGTAAAGCGCCCATCCGGCCCCTGCATGGAGGCCACGAATCCCAGCCATCCCCGCGCCAGGGCGCGCGCCGAGGGCACCCGTAGCTGCTCGTATGCCTGCAAGGCGAGGAGGGCGGCCCGCGCCGCGTCGTCCACGCAGGCGATGCCCTCGGGACCGCTTTCGGCCGCCCGGATGAACCGCAGCCGTGGTTGCGGCCCACTCTCCTCCGGGCGAGAGTAGATATGAATGAAGACGACCGGCTCGGGCTTGCTTTTGAGGGCCTCGGATAACCGGGTCAGGTGCCGAAGGATACCGGGCACCCGTGTCAGATCCGGCAATGGGGTAGGGTCGCTCTTGGCGACAGTATTTGAGGACATAATCTCTTACTTTCTCGTGTGCGCTAGCAGGGCGCGGAGGATGCGGCGAACCGGCTCATTGGCTGGTTGCCCGGAGACCAAGCTTCTTGAGTCTGGGTATAAGTATCACTCAGGCCGAATTGGCATGCCTCCACCATTTGGGTGAGCCTGCCGGCTTTAGTGCCTTAGCCCCATGGTTGCCTCGCGGGCGTGGGGCACTGGTGGAACCGTATCAGAGGAGGTATCTCCGGGCAAACAGCGGGCCGCCTCACGAGCTACCGATTTTCACCCCGGCGAAGAACACGAGCCCGCCGCCGCCGATCACCTGAAGCACCGAGAAGAAGAAATTCATCCTAAAGTAGTGGAAGCGAATGTAGGCGATGATCAGAAGCTCGATCCCGACCACGGCGTAGGCGGCGGTGAGCGCCGTGTTCTTATTGGCCAGCAAGAAGGGCAGCGTGTGCCCGATCCCCCCAATAAAGGTCATCAGCCCGGTGATTGCCCCGCGGAGCCAGGGATTGCCGCGGCCGGTAATCGAGCCATCATCGGACAGCGCCTCGGAAAAGGCCATGGAGATTCCCGCTCCCACCGCCGCCGCCAGACCGATCAAGAAGACGATGTGCGTGTTCGAGGTGGCGAACGCGGTAGCGAAGATGGGAGCCAGGGTGGAGACCGAGCCGTCCATCAGCCCCGCCAATCCTGGCTGAATGTACCGGAGGACAAAGGCTCGTTCCCGCTCCGCCACGGTCAATCCCGGTTTTCTTTCGTTCGACGTCTCTTGTTCCCCGGCTGCCGTTGCCATCCGCCGGTCCTCCCGCCCACTTACCTAGAATTAGAATCATTCTAACTATAACGGATGGAGCCATTGCACGTATACTGTTAGTATGAACCACGCGATGTATACTTTGCTCCCGGGACGTCTGACTCCCCACCGGCAGGCCGTGTTGGACCTGGTGCGCGCTCGCCCTGCTCATTTGACCGCCGCGCAAATCTACGATGCCGTCCATCTGGAGCAGCCTCGGATCGCTTTCGCCACGGTCTACAATGCCTTGCATCATCTGGTGCAAACCGGGCTGATCGCCGAGGTGCGCCAGCCGGATGGGGTCGTCGCCTACGACCGCGAGACCAGTCCGCACGCTCATATTATCTGCCGTCGCTGCTCACGGCTTGACGACGTACCCGCTCTCTCCGATCCCTCTCGGGATGCCTCCTCCTATCAGGAGGTGGCGGCCCGGACTGGGTATGCCGTGGTGGGGCATCGGACGGAATACGCGGGCATTTGCCCCGAGTGCCGCTCCGCGCGAGAGACGTGACTCTTCCGCCCTTGCCTCCGTTTAGCTGATCGGGAGGGGATTGAGCCCCTCGACGACTCGCTGAACGAAGGACATTCGATATGCACGTCCCAACCCTCTCCCTCCGAGTATCCCGTGGCTTGGCGGCCCCCTTCCTGGTGGGCCTGCTGGCAGTACCTGCCTTCGTGACTCCCGCCGCCGCGCACCCATCCACCCGGGCCATCGCCAATCTCCCGTGCATCCCAGCCGGTCATGGATCGGGCGATACGCCATCGATCAGCTTCGGGCGGAGCGGCGGGAACATCCGCCCCATGAAGGTAAACATCTACGGCGATGGCACGATCACTTACCAGGGCGCCGCCCCAGCTTTAGCCCAGTACGCGATCACCCCCGAGGCGGTCCTGGGCCTGCAACGCCTGGCCAACGCCGAGGGATTCTGGACCCTGCCCTCGGTGATCACGGGACCGCATGTGCTGCCGGATTTCGCGGCCCTCTCGATCACGGTACGCGCCGGATGCGCGGCCACCACCAAAACGGTGCAGGCTCGAGGCGGTCAATTGGGCGGGTTCACCGAGTTGTATGACACGCTCAGCGCCGCCACCGCATTGGGGAACGGCACCAACTTCGCGCCGCCCTCCCCAACGACGGCTCCCGGGCCGCAAGCGATCACCCTGGCCAATAATGGACAGGTGATCCATTATACGGTGGGCCAGCGGTTCGTTCTGGAGCTGGGCTCCGACGATGCCTGGAACCTCACCTTCAGCACCCCTGGGATCGTCAAACGGGCGATCAACGTGATGATGATCCGCGGCGCCCAGGGTATCTATACCGCCGCCGAGCCCGGACACACCACCCTGACCGCGATCGGTGTCCCCGTCTGCCCCGCCGGCAAAATATGCTCGAATCTGGCGCGGCGATTCCAGGTGTCGCTTGTCGTGCGGGAGAAGGGAATATGAACGAGTCGATGGTGGCGATCGGCTGCGGCGCGGCGGTGGCGATCAAGGCGTCTACCGTTCCCAGTGGCCTTCCCCGCCGGCGGAAGGCCACTTGCAGTCGAGCGGCATCCAGCGCATCCGCCTCGTCCAGGGGAAGCAGCCCCAGAAAGGGGCGAACAGCCTGCCGCTCCAGCCAGTTGCGGGCGGCACGCGGCAGAATGCTGAAGCCGGCGACTGTTTCGGTGACGATTGGCAGCACAATGTAAAAAAGATCGTCCTGCTCAATTCCGCCCCACCGGCAAAGATCTTCCACCGCACCCTGTAGAATGACTGTATGCTCCTTGAGCTTACGATCACCGACTTCGCGATTATCGATCAGCTTACCATCCGCCTGGAGCCTGGCTTCACCGTCCTTACCGGTGAGACTGGGGCCGGGAAGTCGATCCTGATCGATGCGGTCAGCGCTGTCCTGGGTGGCAGAGCCAGCACGGACGTGGTGCGCTCCGGTTGTCGTGCCGCGCGCGTGGAGGCGATCGTGGGTCTGGATGACCCCGATCTGGCGACCGCCGTGCGGGACGCGCTCGCCGACTACGATCCGCTACCGGAGGACGAGGAGGGGACGCTGATCCTGGCCCGCGAGATCAGCGCCGCCGGACGGAGCACCGCCCGCGTCAATGGGCGGGCGGTGCCGGTGGCCGTACTGGCGGCGCTGGGCGACCTCCTGGTCGATATCCACGGACAGAGCGAACATCTCTCCTTGTTCAAGGTGGCCGGCCATGTGGATTTGCTCGATCGCTATGGCGGCACTTTCGATGCCCGGCAGGGCGTGGCCGTCCTGGTGCGTGAGTTGCGCGCCCTGCGAGCCGAGGAGGCACGTTTGCGCGAGAACCGGCGCGATGCCGCCCGCCGCCTGGATCTCCTCCGCTACCAGGTAGACGAGATCGAGGCCGCGAATCTCCTCCCCGATGAGGGAGCCGAACTGGAGGCCGAACGGCTGGTCCTGGCCAACGCCGACCGCCTGGCTGGCCTGGCCGCCGCCGCTCGGTCCTTCCTGACCGAGGGCGAGGATGGCCTGCCGGGGGTTCAGGATCTTCTCACCCGCGCCGCGCAGTCCCTGGCGGAGTTGGTCCACATCGATCCCAGCCAGGCCGCGCTGCTGGAGGCCGTGCAATCCGCCTTGTATACCCTGGAGGAAGCGGGTCGCGATCTGACCCGTTACGCGGACGGAATCGAGGCGAACCCGGCCCGTCTGGCGGCGTTGGAGGAACGGGCCAGTCTCCTGCAGGCGCTGAAGCGGAAGTACGGGGCCACGCTCGCCGAGGTGATAGCCTTTGGTCAAGCGGCGGCGGCGGAACAGGCGGATCTGCTGGGGGCCGAGGACCGCCTGGAAGAACTGGCGGCCGAAGCGAGTCGCCTCCGGGCGCGGATCGGCCAGGCCGGCGCCGCCCTCTCCGCCGCCCGCCGGCAGGCCGCCGAGGATCTGGCCCGGCGGGTGGAGGAGCAGTTGGCCGACCTCAATATGGCGCGGGCCCGCTTCTCCATCGCGCTCGATTGGCGCGAGGACGCGGACGGAGTGCCCGTCCCCGAGGCGCCCGGCGCCTACGCGGTGGACGAGACCGGGCTGGATCGGGTGGAGTTCCTGATCTCCGCGAATCCCGGCGAGGCGCTCAAGCCGCTGGCCCGGATCGCCTCGGGCGGCGAGGCGTCGCGCTTGATGCTGGCCCTCAAGACCATCCTTTCTACCGTGGATCGCACCCCTACCTTGATTTTCGACGAAGTGGATACGGGAGTTGGAGGGCGGAGCGGCCAGGTGGTGGGCGAGAAGCTCCGCGCCCTAGCCCGAACGCATCAGGTGCTCTGCATCACCCATCTGCCCCAGGTGGCCGCGCTAGGGCACGAGCATCTGCGTATCGAGAAGCAGATGGTGGGCGAGCGGACCCGCACGGTGGTCATCCCTCTGAGCGGGGCGGAGCGAGTAGAGGAGATCGCCGCCATGCTGGGCGGGGCGCCGGTGGGCGAGACCGCGCGCCGCGCCGCCATGGAACTCCTGGCCCGCGGCCGGCAGCAGGTAGTATAACGACCCGGTCGGGTGATTGCGGCTTGTCGGACAGCCATGCTACCATGCCGGCCAGAGTCTTTTCCTTAGGCATACGTTTCCATGTACTTGTAGGGGCATCCCAAAGTAGGGCACCCATCACCATCACCCAGGGGGTACCCGGTACCCCTACAGAATCTTTGAGGAGTCGCGGTGGCTTCCCCGACCATCAATCCAACCTCCTTCGTGGGCGCCGTGTTCCGTCTGCGCGTGGTGCGCTACGCCCTGGTAGGTGGAGTAGGCATCCCGATCAATATCGTGCTGCTCTGGTTTTTCCATGGCGTGCTCCATATGCCGATCATCCCGGCATGGATCTGTGCTTTCGAGCCCAGCAGCCTGATAAACTTCTACGCTAATCAGCGTTTCACCTATCACGAGCAAACCCATGTGCGAGGGTGGGACTGGCCGATCCGAGCCCTGAAGGCTCAGGCAACCTCGCTCACCGGCCTGGCGGTGAACGTGGCCGCATTCTCCGCCCTCCTGAAGTTGGGGGTTCATTACCTTCCCGCCGACGCAGCGGGGATCGTGGCGGCCTTCGCGGTGAACTTCGTGATCGCCAACCGCTTCGTCTTCACGGCGGCGCGCCACCACGCGGACGGGTCCGTGCTCGGCACGGCGGAGTTCGAGGGCGTAGCCTAACTGCCCAATTCGTCCCCCTCAAGCCCTCAAGAACCCGCGCCACCCGCCGAAGAAGCATAGTAGGGGCCAAGCATCCCATCGGTTCCCCGTGTCTTGCGAGGATGAAACAGCGTGTGTACATGGCTCCAATGAGCACCGCCTCCGCCGTGGATGTCCAGCCCATACCCTCCGACTCGCCTGCCCGCGAGCCGTCCCAAACCTTTACCTGGCTGCTGAATACCACCAATCGCATGGTGGGCTGCCCCAGCGTGGCCGCCCTGCTGGATATGGCCTACGACGCTATTCGTGAAGGGTTGGGCTATGACCGGGTAGGGCTGCAACTGATAGACGCGGACCGCCAGATCATGCAGTGTCACATCGGCACCAATGCCGACGGCACCCGGCATTTCCGGAAGGATCGCGACACCTCCCTGAGGGAGGAGAACTACTACACGCGCCTGCTCGCCGATCCGCGGATGCAGGTCAGCGGCCCTGGGTATATCTTTCTGGATGAGGAGGAAACAGCGGCCAGCCTCCCGGATCGTATCTACCTTGATGGCCGGCCCCGGCAGAACCTCCTGGTGGCCCTCCGCACCATGGACCGCATCATCGGCTACATCTCGGTCGATAATCTGGTCACGGGGCGCCCGATCACGGCGGCCGACGCCCTGCCGTTGCTGGCGTTCGCCAATGGCCTTGCCTCCTCGCTGGAGAACGTCACCCTTCTGGAGAGCCGCGCTCGCCAAATCCATGACCTGGATGCCGATCTGCGGCATCAGGTGCGGCACCTGGCCTGGGTGAAGGATGCCGCCCGGCTTTTGGGCACCATGCACGACCTCGATAGTGTCCT
>DATLQX010000409.1:0-3615 GCA_035534995.1 Chloroflexota bacterium
GCGGTGATCAAGGACGCGGCCTGCGCGGCCATCCAGGAAGACTTGAATCAGTACGCGATCACCTGGGGCACCCGCCCCCTCCGCGAGGCGATCGCCCGAAAGACCGAGCGCGCCTGGGGCCGTCCGGTGGACAGCGAACGCGAAATTACCGTCTGCTGCGGGGCCACGGAGACGATGATCGCCGCCATGTTGGCCACCCTGAACCCTGGCGACGAGGTGGTTATCTTCTCCCCCTTCTATGAGAACTACGGCCCGGACTGCATTCTCTCGGGCGCCGTCCCCCGCTTCGTCGCCCTTCATCCTCCCACCTGGACCTTCGACTTCGATGAGCTGGCCGCCGCGTTCGGCCCGAAAACGCGGGGAATCGTGGTGAACACTCCCCATAATCCGACCGGCCACGTCTTCACCCGCGCCGAGCTTGAGCGGATCGCCCAGCTTTGCGTGGAGCATGACGTGCTTGCCTTCACCGACGAGATTTACGAGCACATGGTCTACGAGGGCGAACACATCTCGCTCGCCACCTTGCCGGGGATGAGCGAACGGACGGTCACGATCAGCGGCCTGTCCAAGACCTTTAGCGTGACCGGCTGGCGCCTGGGCTACGCTATCGCCCCCGCCCCGATCACCGACGCAATCCGCAAGGTCCACGACTTTCTCACCGTGGGCGCCCCGCATCCCTTGCAAGCCGCCGCCGCGGCCGCTCTCAACCTGGGCGACGACTTCTTTGCCGGCCTGCGGACCGAGTACCTGGCCCGACGTGAATTTCTAGCCCCCCGGTTGGCGGAGGCCGGCTTTACCTTCACCACGCCGGCCGGCGCCTACTATATCATGGCCGGATTCGACCACTTCGGGTACGCGAACGACCTGGAGTTCGCCCGCTACCTGGTGCGCGACGTGGGGCTCGCCGTGGTGCCGGGGAGCAGCTTCTTTCCCACCCCCGAGGAGGGGAGCAAGTATATCCGCTTCGTGTTCTGTAAGAAACAGGAGACCCTGGCCCGCGCGGTGGAGAAGATCCGGCTCATCGCGACTGGGAAGTAACCGTGCGGGCGCCCGCTCCAGCCCCCGTGCATCGGGTGAACGCCCGCCGCCGCGCCTGGCCGGCGGGTCTCATCGCCCTTGATTCGCGCGATTTTCGCTTGCTCTGGTCGGGTGCCTTGGTCTCGAACATCGGCACCTGGCTCCAGGCGGTGGCCCAGGGATGGCTGGTCCTGCAACTGACCAACTCCGCCTTTTTGTTGGGGATGGTCAACGCGGTCGGCACCCTCCCGGTCATGACCCTGTCGCTGTATGGTGGGGTGCTGGCGGACCAAATGGACCGCCGGCTCCTGCTGATCCTCGCTCAGAGCTCGTTGCTCGTCCTTACCCTGGCCATGGCTCTCCTTACCGGCACGCACGTCATCAACGTGGGCTGGCTCCTCCTACTGGTCTTCGTGATCGGCAGCGTCTCCGCCCTCAGTTCCCCTGCTTGGCAATCGTTCGTGGGCGATCTGGTCCCCAAGGCCAGCCTGATGAACGCAATCGCCCTCAACTCGGCCCAGTTCAACGTGGCCCGCGTGGTGGGACCCGCGATGGCCGGCACCTTGATCGCGATCATCGGGATCGCCGGCTGCTTCACCCTGAATGGGCTCAGCTTCCTGGCCGTGGTGGTGGCCCTGGGGTTCATGCGCCGGCCCCTGGTCAGCCGCCCGGCTTTGAGGGAAGGAGCCTGGCGTAGCGTGATCGATGGGGTGAAGTTCGCGGCCGGACACGCCGAATCGCGCGCCATACTTCTCCTGGCGACCGTGCATACGATTTTCGGCATGCCGTTCCTCATGCTGATGCCGGTATTCGCCAAGGATGTCTATCATGGGAGCGCGGGCGACCTGGGGGCGCTGCTGGCCGCGATGGGCGCGGGGGCGGTGGTTGGGGCCCTGGTGACCGCGCGCCTGGGCGCCGCGCCCCGGAAGGGCCTGATTATTCTAGGGATGGAAGTCGTCTTCACCCTGGCCCTTTTCGCCTTCGCCCTGATGCCGAGCCGCTTGCCCGCCATGATCGCGCTCGCCGGGGTGGGCTTCTGGATGGTCAGCTTCTTCGCCATCGCCAACACGGCCCTGCAAATCCTCAGTCACGAGGAGATGCGGGGGCGGGTGATGGCCCTCTGGACCATCGCCTCCTGGGGCATCTCGCCCGTGGGCAGTCTGTGGGCCGGAGCCCTGGCCAGCCGGATCGGCGCCCAGGCAACGGTGGCGATTGGGGCGGGGGTGTGCCTCCTCTACGCCCTGGCCACCGCCGCGCTCTCGGCTCCGTTACGCGAGCTGTAACAGGCTCGGCGTGCCTCGGCCCAGGGAGGTTTACACCAACACTCACTACACCTTCAGTGGCCCCATGTATGCCAATGTTGACCGCGATCTCGATGTCTCCCGCTACGCCGGGCAGGTGTCTACATTACCGAATGTGCTGACATGGTGGTAACCCCGCCTGTTCTGCCTGCTCCATCGCCGGTAATCAGTTGCCCTGTGTACGTGCCATGGTCTGCACTATTTCGCGGGCATGGCCAACCGGCATGTGAACCCGCTACTAGAATGGGTCATCCTCCGCATATCCCTCTACTACCGAGTCTCCCGCACCATTTTCGCCGTACACGTTTTCAGCGAGATATGGGCAGGCATGATCGGCCATTAGGATGCCAAAATGTCCGTTAGCGCGGCAGATGTTGGCATGCAGATATGGCGTGGCGCTCTGCAACACATGTATGCCGTGCTCCGCGTTGTTGGCGCACACGTTTCCGCGCGCAATGCCCGCCGCGCTATCGCCGTACCCGATACCGCTCATATTATTGTGGCGGCAAGCGTTGCCCTCTAACACCGGCCGTGCTTGACCGTAGGCGGAGATCCCGTGCGCAATACTCTTCTCGCATGTGTTTTGACGTGCTACGCCGGCAGCAGAATCGACATACGCGATCCCGTCCGAATTCAGCCGGCAGGTATTGGCCTCTAGCACCGGCCGCGCATGGCCCGCAACCAGGATACCAAAGTGGTTTGAGTAACATTCATTCTCTCTTGCCGAGCCACTCGCACCATCGGAGTACTGGATACCGGCCATTTGCTGTCCACATGTGTTAGCCTCCAGGGTCGGTTCTGCCTCCCCCGCAACGTGGATACCTAACCAGCCCGCGTTGCAGATGTTATGCCTCGCTACTCCTGTCGCGCGGCCAGAGAATACGATACCCCTAGTGCCCTCCTTGCAAGTATTGGCCTCCAGGGTCGGCCGAGCCTGATCTCCAACGAAGATGCCAGAATCTGGATTTCTGGTGCACACATTGCCGCGCGCAGTGCCCGCCGAACAGCCAAAGTACGCAATACCCCTCAATCCGTTCATCCTGCAAGTGGATGTCTCCAGCATGGGCGTGGCCTGATCGCTCACCCTAATACCGTAACGCCCATTGTTTAACGCATCGCAGTCGCGCACTATTCCTGAGGTGATCCCATACAGGCAAAGCCCCGAGCCACCTTCGCTGTAGTCGTCTAAAGCCCGAGCAACGGCGCCGGCGAAACGGCAGCGTTCGAACACCACGCTGCCGCTCATTACGACCACTGTATCGGCGACCGAGTCACCGCTGTGCTCGAACGATAAATC
>DATLQX010000410.1:0-2260 GCA_035534995.1 Chloroflexota bacterium
GGGCGCGGCTCGCGCGCTGCGTTCGCCTTCGCTTCCCCCGTGGCCGCCTGGGAGGCGGCACCTTGCTCCCAGGCGCGCAGCGGAAACTCCTTGAGGAAAAGCACGACCAGGAAGCCGAGGGCCGCGATTGGGATGGCGACCAGGAACACGGTGTCGACCGCGTGCGCCACCGACCGCGCCACCCCGGCTTGCACCGCCGGCGGTAGGGTGTGGATGGTTCCTGGGCTCGCCTGCAGGACCGTCGGATTCAGATGTCCCAAGAGATGGGACGGTACGCTCCGCGGTAGCCAATAGCGCAACCGGTCCGCGAACACGCCGCCAAAGATCGCCACGCCCACCGCCCCGCCGAGTGAGCGGAAAAGGTTCGCCGCCGCGGTAGCGGTCCCGAGTTCGCGGCGCTCAACTCCATTCTGGATCGCCAGCACCAGCACCTGGGTGACCATGCCAAAACCGAGCCCAAACACCAGCAGGTGCAGCGAGGCCACCAGCCGCGAGGTCCGCGCGTCGAGAGTCGAGAGCGCGATCAGCCCGATCGTCATGAGCACGAACCCCAGGACGGGAAAGAGCTTGTAGCGACCGGTCCTGGAGATGACGCGGCCCGAGACGGTGGTGGTGACCAGGATCCCCAGCATCAGCGGCAGCAGGAGCAGACCGGAATTGGTCGCGCTGGCTCCGGTCACGGTCTGCAGGAACAGGGGCATGAATACGGTCGCCGCGAACAAGGAACAAGTGGCGGCGAAGAGACCGGCGCTCGCGACATCGAAGACAGGGTCGTGGAAGAGCCGGAGCGGCAACACGGGCTCGGGCGCGCGCCGTTCGCGCGCCACGAAAGCACCAAGGAGGATCAGTCCGCCGCCGGCCAGGCCGATGATCTCCGGCGAGCCCCAGGCGTACTGCTGACCGCCCCAGACCGTGATCAGCAGCAGAGAGACGATCGCCGCCACCAGGAGCGCCGCGCCCAGGTAATCAATTGAGCGTCGCGCCGATTGGACCGGCAGATGGAGCGTGGTGCCGATCACCAGTAGGGCGACTATGCCGATTGGTAGGTTGATATAGAAGATCCAGCGCCATGAGAGGTGATCGACGAAAAGGCCGCCCAGGAGCGGCCCGGCCACGCTGGCCAGGGCGAAGACCGCCTGAATGTAGCCCTGATAGCGGCCACGCTCGCGGGGGGAGACGAGATCGGCGACAATCGCCATCGCCAGCACCATCATGCCGCCCGCGCCGAGACCCTGGAAAGCCCGGAAAGCGACCAGTGCCCCCAGCGTCCAGGCGATGCCGCACAGGGCCGAACCGACCAGGAAGATGACTATCGTGGCCAGGAAGATCGCCTTGCGGCCATAGAGGTCGCCGATCTTCCCCCAGAGCGGCGCCGACGCGGTGGCGGCGAGCAGGTAGGCGGTGACCACCCAGGCCAGGTGGTTGAGCCCACCCAGATCCCCAACGACCGTGGGAAGGGCGGTCGCGACAATCGTCTGGTCAAGGGACGCCAGCAACATGGCGAGCAAGAGACCGCTGAACGCGGTCAGGATCTGGCGCCGGCCAAGCGGTGCGGTGATGTCGTGGTTGGTCGTACTCATGGCAGTGATCCTCCTTACCACGACGCTCCCCGCCAGGCTTGCCAGAGGCCCGCCCTCAGGACGAAGAAGGTCAACGGCCAGACCAGCCACACCACATGCGCGCCCGTCAGGCCGGATACCGCCACGAGCACAACCACGAGCGGCACGACCAGCCTCAATTGCCCCATGGGCATCCCCAGCCGCCCCACGGGGCGGCAGCCGGTACGGACGCGGTTCGGCGCCAACTGGTCCGCCGCGCCATGGGGAAGGTCGACCACCAAGTCGCGCAGTTCGTCCACGGTCTTGGCCACATAGCAGCGACCGACCCGCTCCTCGAACTCCAGCGCGTCCAGACGTCCCGCCGCGTATTGCTGCCGCAGCAGATCCGCCGTGGCCGCGCGATCCGCGTCGGATGCCCGCAAGCCCTCAGCGCGATCGCGATCTCTCTCAATCAGGCCATCGAGATGATCCTTGGTGTCCATACGATCCATGTTCATTTGCCATTCCTTCCGCTAGTCTCGTTCGTGCCGTCGAGAAGGGTTATCTCCTGGAGGTCGGCAACCTTAAGTTCACCACGGTGGCCCATACCCCTCCGATGAGGGCAGCGAGCACTCCTATTGTTGAATCGAATATCGCCCTGTTCCCTTGGGCCCTGGATGCACATCGGACGCTCCTACTCTCCGGTCGTCCTACAGTCCAGT
>DATLQX010000411.1:0-42871 GCA_035534995.1 Chloroflexota bacterium
TTCATGGCGACGCATAACTCACGGTGGCGACAATGTGCGGACGATTCACATATCCATGCCGGATAAGTGGTCGCCCCCGCGTGGGGGCGCTTGTAGTTGCGTGGTCAAGGTGAACACGGGCCGCACTCTCTCATGAGCTCCGGATCTCACTATCCCGACCTTCAATCAGCGTTGGTCCGTATCCAGCAGGATCGTCACCGGCCCATCATTGGCGATATGGACCACCATGTGGGCGCCGAACTCACCCGTGGCCACCTCATAGCCCAGGCCGCGGAGGCGCTCGGTCGTGTAGCGGTAGAGCGCCTCGCCGGTGGCCGGATCGGCGGCACGGATGAAGCTGGGCCGGCGGCCCTTCCGCGTATCGGCCAGCAAGGTGAACTGGGAGACGACCAGGAAGGCCCCGCCGGCCTGGCCAATGTCCAGGTTCATTTTGGCCTCGGGATCGGCGAACACCCTGAGTCCGGTCATCTTCTCCACCAGTTTGTCCGCCTGCTCGGTCGTGTCGCCCTGGGCCACTCCCAACAGAACAACAAAGCCGCGGCCAATCCGGTTCACGGTATGCGGGGCGGCGGCGTGGGCATGGGCGAAGATCTCCACCGAGGCAGCGGTCACCCGTTGCAGGACTGCTTTCATCGTGTTCCTCCGAAGGAAGATTCTAGCAAATCACCATGCTCCGCCGCGAATGTGCCGCTTTCCGGTAATCTGAAGACGGGAGGACTGGGTCATGGCGCGGAAGGGTATCAAAGATCACAACACGGGCACGATAGAGAGGCAATCCGCCGACACCAGTTGGGCGCCCTCGGATCCCAGTATCCGCGGCCTGCTTGAGTCGGCGGTCATCACTCGGTGCCGGCCAATCATGTGGGGCTCGAATGGTACCTTCCTGGTCACCATGCACGGTGAGAACGGGGCCGGCGAAAGCCACGCCATCTATAAACCCCGCCGTGGCGAATCGCCTCTGTGGGACTTTCCTCATGGCACGCTCTTCAAACGCGAGATGGCCGCCTTCCTGGTCAGCGAGGCTCTGGGGTGGGCGCTGGTCCCTCCCACCGTCACCCGCGACGGCCCGTATGGGGTGGGGTCGGTACAGTTGTTTATCGAGCACGATACGGAGGACTACTTCCACTCGCCGGTTCGGCGCGATGCCGCTGCCGCCGGACGCATCGCCTTGCTGGATCTGGTGTTGAATAACGCCGACCGGAAGAATGAACATTGCCTCCGGGCCCTGGACGGGCGCACCTGGGCCATTGACCATGGGCTCACCTTCCATCCCGAGCCCAAACTGCGAACCGTCATCTGGGATTTCGCCGGTCAAGCCATCCAGGAATGTCTTCTGGAAGATCTGACTCGCTTGCGAGTCTCCCTGCAACCGGGCGCGGATCTGTACACTGAGCTTTGCGCGCTGGTCAGCGAGGAGGAGATCTCGGCCACTCGGCGGCGGGTGAAGCGCCTGGCCCAGAATGGCGTCTACCCCGATCCCGGAGCCCGGCGTCGGGTAGAGCCGTGGGCTTTTTGGTAAGCGTGAGGCCGCGAGCCTGGAGAGAGATAGATCCCTGATGACCGGCAATCTTGAATGGAATGAGACGGCGATGAACGATGCCGCGGAGTCGCCGGCCGGCCGCCGCGGGCAGCTTCGCCGTGAGCAAACGAGGGAGCGCGAGGCGGCACTCACCCGCTTCCAGGCTCTGGTCCGAGAAGGGGCGCCGGACGAGGCGTTGCGGGATGCCTGGTGGCAGGCGGTTCGCCTGGGCTGTGATCTCTCGCCCCAGCTCCGGCAGGCCGGGCGTGATGCCTGCCGGCGGGAGGCACGGCGGCTCCTGGAGGTCGCGGAAAGGCTCTCCCCGGTGGATGCGGCGCCGCCGCATTTCCCGCAGCCGCCCAGTCCACGCCTGGCGCAACTGCTGGCCGTGGCTGAGTTGGACCATTTACGGGCCCTTCAGCGCCTGAGGGATGCCGTGGCGGCCGGCGATCCCCGACGGATTGCCCGCGCCGCCGAAACGGCCCGGATGCTTGGCGCCTCCCACCCGGACCTTCCCTGGGAGACGATCGAGGATGCCGAGGCCCTGGTACAGGTTGAGGGCGGGTTGCGGGCCGCTCTTCGCGCGGAGGATGTCACGGGGGCGGCGGCCGCCTGGTTCCGCGCCGGCTCCGTATGGCCGAATCGTCTTGATGAGAGTGACGATCACGCCGGAAGACTGATGTTTCGCGCCTGGGGTCACACGATGCGCCGGAGCGCGCCCAGAGCCTTTGGCCGATGAGGTTTAGACTGGGCTTTGTGGCGGGGCTGCTTCGACGGCCTTCGAGTGGCCATGTGGTCACCATGACCGCCCTGCGGCGACTGGGTCTGGCGCTGGACAGGCTGGGCGATCGAGCGGAGCCAGGCGACCTCGCGCGTCTGGTCCATCCCTTCGATACCCAGGGAGCCGAACGCTTGGAGGTTCTGGACCGCGATCTGCGGCCGGGCGGGACGCCGGGACGCTGGTCGGGCGTGGATGTCTTCCGGGCCATCGACCCGACGTCGATCGCCAACGCCGTGCGTAACACCGCCTTCGAGAGCACCATCCTGGCCATTCTCGAACTGCTGCGGAACATGCTCGTGCTGGTCCCCGTCCTCCTTACCTGGTGGGGTCTCCGCTATGCCGCCGATGCCTATGCCGGCACGATGCGGAACCCTGCCCTGCACCAGCAGTCCTTCCTTCTCCTCTGGCAGAATCACTTCGGCCGGCCCGGCCCCTATAGCTGGACCCAACCGACCCTCAGCGACATTGCCACCTGGGACGTGGCCGTCCTGATCCTGATCCTGGGCGCCACTCTCCTCATCCATGCCGGCCTCAATGTGGTGCAGGCGCGGCGCGAGGCCGTGGCACGGGTGCTGGAACGGGAATTGCAACACACGGTCTGGAAGGCAGCCGGCAGTCTCGCCCAGGCCACCACGCTGCCGGCGGCGGTCCTCGAGTTCCGCGCCGCTAGCCAGAATCTCCTTGACGAGCTCGCGGGCTATAACCAGCAAATCACGGTCCTGGCCGAGGCCCGCCAGATCGAGGTGGATGGCTTGCTCCGGTTTGGTCAGGAGCTTCGCCAAACGATCGGCGGCCTGGCCGGATTTCATCAGGACATCGCGGCCATGCTGGGCGGCGCTCGCACGATCGCCACCGCCCTCAGCGACCAACTGGCCGAGCTTACCAGTCAGCAAAACGTGCTGGCGGCCGGACTGCGAAGCGTGGGCGCGCAGATGAGCCTCCATAATCAGGCATACGGCGCGGCGGCGGATCACCTGAGCTCGACCGGCGGTCTGCTGGCCGACGCGGCCGAGCAAAACCTGGCGGCGATCACCGATGTGGGGCGCCAGGTTGCCCAATTTTCGGCGGACTTCACCGATCTGCGCGATCATCTGGCCCACGAGCATGGGGTGCTGGAAAGCGCCATCCGTTCCCTGGCTACCGCTACGGGCGCCATGATCGGCGCCCGCGACCGAGGAGAGGGCGGATCTGGCGAGCCGCGGCGCGAGATCGAGACTCGCGAGGCGGTGGCCCCGCAATTGGCGGCGGTGCAAGCGCAACTCCAGGCAGTGACCAACGCCCTCGCCGCCGGGGTGCGGAGTCTTTCCGATTCGTTGGGGGCGGCCGACGCGCGGGTTTCCGGCTCCAGTACGTCCTTTGAACGATCGGCTGCCGCCCTGTCCGCCGCTACGCAAACCCTCAACAGTACGCTCGGCGGGGTCCACCGGGGACTGGCCGACTCAGCCGCGTCCCTGGGCCGGGCGAGCGATGCTTTTCAGAGCACCCTCCCTGCCATCCGCTCATTGAATCCGGTCAATCTGGAAGCGGCGGCGAACGCGCTCGCCCGCGCCATGACCTCGGCCGAGACACGCCAGACGACCGCTACATCGGCGATCGAGGAAGCGGCGGGCGCCCTCCGCGATCTGGCCCGCGCCATCCAGAGCCGGAGCACGCCCGACCCTGGCCGCTCGCTCGCCGGAACTGACTAGCCGATGCGTGGACGCTCCGGCTTTCGCGACACCTATTCGCTCGGCGGCTGGCTCTTCGCCGACCTGATGCTGGCCTTGATGGTGTTGTTCCTGGCCTCCAACACGGTCTCCGGGGTTTCCATGCCCATCCCCACCAGCACGCCGACCGCGACCAATACCCTGACCGCGACCGCGACTCCCACCGCGACCACTGTCCCCGGCCGGGCGCCAACCAGCACCCCCACGGCCTCCGCTACCCGCACCGCGACCGCCACGGCCACCGCCACGGCCACCGCCACGGCCACGGCCACCGCGCTCCCCTGCCAGCTCACCCTGGTGCTCCGGAAGCACGCCCTCACCGTCGCCGGCAATTCCGATGGCAGCGGGCCCTCGGCCGCCCGGCTGCGCCAGGCATTCGCGCCGTTCCGCGGAGAACGGCTGGGCCTCTTGCTCACCTTTGGCCACGCCGCCACGCCCACGGCGGGCGAGACGCTGGCCGCGAATGTGAATGGTCAGTTAGCGAAACTGCTACCCAGCCTCTTCACTCGCCAGACGATTCGCGAATCGTATCACTACATCGATCCGGCCAGCCCCGGCACGGTGGACTTCAATGCCTATTTCTTCGCCAGCACCTGCGGCGAGCATTAAAAATGGTAGACCGGGAGCAGCCGGCGCTCCGTCTCCCCCGCGATGGTGGCCGTGACCTCGAAGTGCTCGGCGATTCCGGATGAGACGATCTTCGGTTTCAGGAGCTCGTCCAACTGGAAAATCCCGGCCGAGTTGTTCATCGCCACCGTAATCCCAATCGGCCGATGTTCGCCCTTGCCGATGGTCACGCTGTCGATGGCGGCGGCGGAAAGGGAGTGCACGTCGATTTTTCCCGCGTGGAAGGGAATGCGGGAGCGGCCCTCCGCCATGTCCAGGGCATCGGCCACCTTGACGCACCCGGCCTCGGCCGTGAGACCGCGCATGTCAGAGCGGTGGCTGATGATCGCGTGCAGCGTCTCGCTGGTGATGATCGTCCGCTCCGGCTCATCATAAATGCCGGTAATCAATTCGCGGATCTTGGGCGCGGCCAGGATCAGGCTGTATTGCTCGTGGTTGGACCGGTGGATACTCATCCCCAGATCGTGCATGGCGGCGGCCAGCACCACCACCACCTCGGCGTCCTCGGGCCGCATGTCATAGTCGCGGACGATCCCAAACTCAACTTTGGCATCGCCCAGCAAGCGGAGCAAGCGAAGAGCGATGTTGACCACGATCCGCACGTGCACGGGGCCGTGATCGGTCATCCGTAACCGATCCACGGCGGTTACATTGGCGCATTTCCACAGCTGCTGAAGATGAAGATCGTCATTCATCCGTTCGACCACGCGGTTCAGATTGGCATTGTGGCGGGCGGGAATACGCATGCGGCGCGCGGTGGGAGCCCGAGAGACCGATTCCTCGTTGACCTCCGTACTCGGCGCTTTGGCCGTGGAGTCGTGCGGCCCTCCCTGGGCTTCCTCGGCTCCGATGGCACTGGGCTGCGGTTGAGCATCCATCTACGCTTCGTCCTTACGGTCGCGGACGTACTCGAAGGGACCGCATTGGACCAGCATGAGCACGGTGTCGGTCTCGCAAGCGTGGCTGCCCTCTGGATCCACGATCGCCGCGCAGCGCACGTCGTCTCCCTCCTCGTCGCGGGCCAGAAGGCTGCCGGGGTCGAGGTGCGCTCTGGCGCTATTCAAGCTCTCTCGGTCAACCTCCAGAGGCAGCGCGACCGGTACACCCGACCACGGGGGGAGTGGAATGGCCGCCGGGGCGGCAAAACGCACCGTGTGATCGCGGACGGTAAAGGCGACTGGAGTGATCATCATGGGCACAACTCCTCATAAAAGTTCGGGATCGCTACTGGGTACGATACCATAGGGGGTAGATCTGGGTGTTGGAGCGATCGGCCGGCAGGAAAGGCTACCATGGGCAAACAGGCTGTTCTCTCGCGTCACTGGCGCTTGCCCGACGGGTCCAAGGCGCCGGCGGAGTACCTCCCCGAGGAACCCGAAGTGGTGCGCGCCATTCTCTGGCGCCGCGGTCACCGGGATTCGGACGCGGCAAGAGCCTTTCTGCACCCCCTGCAATTTCGGCTCCCCAACCCCCGCTGCTATCCTCAGTTGGCCACGGCCATCGATCGGATCGCCGGCGCGATTGAACGCGGGGAATCGCTCTGCGTCTGGGGCGATTACGACGCCGATGGGCAAACCGCGACTGCCTTGCTGGTCGGCACCCTCCGATCCCTGGGAGCCAACGTCACCTACTATCTGCCCCGGCGCCTGCACGAAGCCCGCGGCCTCGACGCCTCGGTATTGGAGCGGCTGGCGCGAGAGGGCTGCCGACTGGTGGTGACCTGTGATTGCGGCACCTCGGACGCGGAGGCGGTGGAACGGGCGCGGGAGTTGGAGATCGACGTGGTGATTACCGACCATCACCAGCAAATGGGGCCGGTCCCGGACGCCGTCGCGGTGTGCAATTCCTCGCATCTGCAGCCCTCGGATCCCCTCTGGGGCTTGCCGGGAGTGGCTGTTTCCTATGTGCTCGCCCGCGGCTTGTTTCAGAAGATGGGCCGCGCCGCCGAGGAGCATCGCCACCTCGATCTGGTGGCTCTAGGGATCGTGGCCGACGTAGCCCCGCTGACCCCCACCAATCGGGCCTTGCTGGCCCGCGGACTGGGACTGATCTGGCGCGAGCCTCGGCCAGGAATCCGGGCACTGCTTGACCTTTCCGGAGCCCCAATCCGGGAACTGGACACTGAACCGATCAGCTTTCGCCTGGCCCCGGCGCTGAACGCGGCCGGGCGGTTGGCCGATGCCCGCGTCGGGGTGGAACTGCTCCTTACCGAGGATCCGGATCGAGCGCGGACCCTCGCGACCGAGCTGTGGGCGCTCAACACGGAGCGGAAAAAGCTGGCGGCCCAGTTGGACGGCGATGTGCGGGCCTCCCTGGCAGGCCAGGCCGCGGATGCCCCCGCCATGGTGTTGGCCGGGATCGGCTGGCATCCCGGTCTGATCGGAGTCGCGGCCAGCCACCTACTCCACGAGTTAGGACGGACGGTGGTGGTCATCTCTCGTGACCCCGCCGGCGGAGCCGCGCGCGGCTCGGCGCGGTCAATGGAAGGGGTCGGCGTGCTGGAAATCCTGGCGGAGCTTACCGATCTCCTGGGCCATTGGGGCGGCCACTCCCACGCGGCGGGCTTTTATCTACCCGATCAAGGCATCGACCACTTCCGTGAACGCTTTGTCGAGGCGGTGGGGCGGCGGAGCGTGCCTCTGGGACCATCGTTGCAAGTGGATGTCGTGGTGCCCTGGAGCGACGTGGCGGCCCGTGGCGTGGGCGAGGGGTCGCTCTATCAGACCCTGAGTCGCTTGGCGCCTTATAGCGAGGGGAATCGGCCCCCGGTCCTGGCCAGCCTGGGCTTGAAGGTGGTGGCGAGGCGGCCGGTAGGGGCCGGCGATCGCCATACCAAGCTGGTGTTGGCGGACGATAGGCAGGTATGCCAGGAGATCCTGTGGTGGAACAGTGATCCCACCTGGGAACCCCATGGCCTGGTGGACGCGGCATTTACGCTATCTTCCAATGAGTGGCAGGGAAGCGCGCGCCTGCGCCTCACCCTGGAAGGGATCCGGCCGCACGCGGGCCGGCAAGAGGAGCACGAGAGTTCAACATGATTGTGATGAAGTTTGGCGGCAGTTCGCTGGCCGATGGGGGGCGGATCCTTGACGCGGTGGACCTGGTTTCGCGCTACCGCGACCGGACGCCGGTGGTCATCGTCTCCGCCATGGGCGGGGTCACCGACAGCTTGATCGGCGTGGCCGGACTGGCCGTGCAGGGGCGGAAAGTGCTGCCCTCGGTGGAGGAACATCTGGCCGGCCTGGAGCAGCGCCACCTGAGCGCGGCGGCCCTGGTGGCTCTTCCCCTGGAGCGGCCGCGGTTGGAGGCCGGCATCAAGGCCGCCTTCATCGAGCTACATGAGATATATACCGGAATCGCCCTCCTGGGCGAGCTTTCGTTGCGGTCGATAGACGCGGTCAGCGCCTACGGGGAAAAGTTGTCGGCCCCGCTCGTGGCGGCTGCCTTCCGGGCCGCGGGACAGCCGGCGGAGGCGCTGAGCGCCGAGGAGATGCTGCTGACCGACGCCAGCCACGGGAAGGCGCTGCCGCTCATGGCCCCGAGCCGCGTACGGACCAGGGATCGGGTAGGCCCGCTCCTGGAGGCGGGGATACTACCGGTGATCACCGGTTATGTCGGGGCCACCGAGGATGGGATCACGACCACCTTGGGACGGAATGGATCCGACTATTCCGCCTCGCTGTTCGGGGCCCTCCTGGGGGCGGATGAGATATGGAAATGGACCGATGCCGATGGGATCCTCAGCGCCGATCCACGCGCCGTGCCCGGTGCCCAGAGCCTCCCGGTGCTCTCCTATGCCGAGGCCGCCGAGTTGGCCTATTTCGGCAGCAAAGTGCTCTTTCCCGCCGCCATCGTGCCGGCGGTGGAAGCGGGAATCCCCTTCCGGATCGTCAACACCTTTAACCCCGAGCATCCTGGCACCGTCCTCACCCGTCTACCCCAGGACAGCCCGCACGCGGTCAAGGCGGTGACGGTCATCCACGATCTGGCCCTGGTCACCGTGCAGGGCGTGGGCCTCTCCGGCGTGGTGGGAGTGGCGGCGCGGGTGTTCGGAGCCGTGGCGGCCGCCGGAGTCAACGTGCTGATGATTTCCCAGGCCTCCTCGGAAAGCAACATCTGCTTCGTGATCGAGCACCGCGATCTGGCCCACGCCGAACCGGCCATTCGCCGAGATTTGGCGGAGCAGCTCAATCGCCATGAAGTAGACGCGGTCAGTACGACCGCCCCGGTGGCGATCGTCACCGTGGTCGGCTCGGGGATGACCGGGACGCCGGGGATCGCGGGGCGGCTCTTTAGCGGCATGGGCCGCGAGGGAGTCAATGTGATCGCGATCGCCCAGGGCTCGACCGAGCTGAGCATATCATTCGTGGTGGACGACGCCCGTTCCCTGGCCGCCGTCCGCGCCGCCCATCGAGAGTTCGTGGAGGATCTCGCAAGTGAGTGAACGCATCCCCGCCGCCGTCCTGGGCGCTACCGGCATGGTCGGCCAGTATTTTATCAGTCTCCTGGCCAACCATCCGTGGTTTCGCCTGGAAAGCGTGGTGGCGTCCGACCGCTCGGCCGGGAAGCGCTACCAGGATGCCTGTCGCTGGCTTTTGGGCTCGGAGATGCCGGATCAGGCGCGCGATCTGACAGTGAGCCCGCTCGGCGCCCCTCTGGACGCGCGGCTCGTGTTCTCCGCTCTCCCCTCGGATGTCGCGGGAGCCACCGAAGTGGAGTATGCCCGCCGAGGCCATCTGGTCTTCAGCAACGCGGGCAGCCACCGGATGGATCCGCTGGTCCCCTTGATGGTGCCGGAGGTCAACGCCGAGCACGCCGCTCTCCTCCGCGATCAGCGGCGGCTGAAAGGCTGGTCGGGCTATATCGTCACCAATCCCAACTGCAGCGCGGCGGTATTGGTAACCGCCCTCGCCCCCCTGCACCAGGCATACGGAGTGCGGAAGGTCGCGGTCACCACCTTGCAGGCCCTCTCGGGGGCTGGCTACCCCGGCGTCTCCTCGCTCGATATCCTGGATAACGCCATTCCCTATATTGGCGGTGAGGAAGCAAAGCTGGAAAGCGAGCCCTTGAAGATGCTGGGCCGCTATCGGGATGGGGCCATCGAGCCGGCGGCGTTCGTCCTCAGCGCCCACTGCAACCGGATTGCCACGCGAGACGGGCATCTGGAATGTATCTCGCTCACGCTGGAAGGCTCGCCCTCGCTGGAGGCGGTCGCCGAGACTCTGCGGTCGTTCCGCGCCGCGCCGCAAGAGTTGGATCTTCCCACCGCCCCCCCCCGGCCGATCATCGTGCGCGAGGAAGCGGATCGCCCGCAGACCCGCCTGGATCGCGATCAGGGGAACGGGATGGCGGTGAGCGTGGGCCGGATCCGTCCCTGCCCCATTCTCGGCCTGAAGTTCGTGGCCCTGGGCAGCAACACCATGCGCGGGGCGGCGGGCGGCTCCATGTTGAACGCCGAACTGCTCAAGGTGCAAGGGCTGCTTGCCTGATCCGCCGGCCACCTGGGAATGGAGTATGTCACCGCGGAAATTGACCGGCTTCGTCGCTTGCTGAGCGACCGCGACCCCGAGTCCGCCACCTAATGCTTTTCCTGTCGACGTCGTTTGAAGTGACGCAGCCCCCGACCGCGGTCGACCCGGCGCAATCACCCGACCACAGTCGGGGGATCGTTGTTTTCTCAGCGAGCCCGCCCTACACCACGGCCATCCGGCTCGCTATCCCGGCCAGGATCACCACCACCGACACGATACCAAGGATCTGGGGCGTGGTGAACAGCTGACCGGCCACCGACACCAGGATTAGGGGCGGGATGGTGACGCAGGCGGCCAGCGCTTGCTGGACCGCGAACACCCGGCCGCGAAGATTGGCGTCCGCCCGCTCCTGCACGATGGTCTGCGCCGGTGCGTTGAGCAGCGCCGTGGCGATCCCCAGAACAAAACTGATCGGAACGGTCATGCAGGAGGCGACTATGGTGCGGCCGGCATGAACATTGCTGAGCAAGGCGGCGGTTACGGTAGGGACCACCGCCAGGGCCCCAACCGCCATCCCAATGGTCAGGAGAGCCGCCGAGGCCACTCGGCCCTTGGGCATCAGATGACCCAGGCGGTCGATCAGGAGGAGTCCCAAACCAAGTCCCGCCCCAGCGGGAGCCACCAAAATAATCATCGCGTTGGTCGAGCCAGTGCCAAGCACCTGACGCACGAATTGTGGACCCAGTTGGCTCAGGATCAACAGCACCGCTGGAGCGAGGCTCAACTGCAATAAGGCCACGCTCAACTGCTTGTCGCGCGCCACGGCCCGCGTGACCTCCACGATCTCCACCAGCATCTGCACTCCAGCCTCGCGTACGGTAGCTGACGTCACCTGCCGCCGTTGCCGAGTGATCGCAGGCAGGGGCACCAACACCAGGGCCGCGAACACCAGGAACACGCCGCTTATGATCCAGGTGCGCGATATTCCCACGAATGGGAGGGCCACCAGGATGGGGCCCAGGGTGAAGCCAAGTACCTGAGAGCTGAGGAAGGTAATCTGGAAGAGAGCGTTGGCCGCCATCAAATCGTCCGGTTTGACCACGACCGGAATAGTGGCGCTCTCCGCCGGTTGGAACGGTTGGTTGATCACCGCCACGGCAAGCGTTATCGCGTACAGCGCCGTCGTATGATCCTGAAACGCGACATAGCCCAGGCATGCCCCGGCGCGCACCACATTACTGACGATCAGAATGCCCTGCTTGCTAAAACGGTCCACCAGCACGCCAGAGAGGCCGGCGAATAAAATCGTGGGCACCTGGACCATCAGAATGGCGATGCCGATTGCCGATGGCGATGAATTGCTGAGATGGGCGATCTGAAGGATGAGCGCCCACCAGATGACATTCTGCGCCGTTTGCGAGCTAGCCTGGGCCATCCATAAGCGGACGAAGGCGCCATTGCGGAGAACCTGGCGGAAGCCGCGGACGACCTTCGGCTCCAGCACGGGCTCCACGGCATGGCCGGAGAGCCGACTTGACACCAAGTCCAGCCTGCGGGTAATTTCGGTCGGCTCGGCTCGGGGGCCGCCGCTCTCCTCGCTCATGACTGTAGTGTAGCAAGCCTCTCATTTACCACGGACGCAAGTAGGGACTCGTGAGCCCGCCCTACCATGGATAAGGCGTGCCGCTCGGCGCGCGCCCGCCCCGCCAGCCCCATGGCCCGACCGGCGTCCGGATCCGCCAACACGCGGGTCATCCCGCGCGCGAATCCTTCCACGTCCCCTTGCCCCGCGAGATAACCGGTGATCCCATCCTCGACCAACTCAGGCAACGCGCCGACGCGGGCGGCGATCACCGGCAACCCGCTCGCCGCGGCCTCCAGCGTGGTGATGCTCTGCAGCTCCACCGCGCTGGTGATGCAATAGGCATCCGCCGCCTGGTAGAGTAGGGGAAGGTCGCGGGCCGGCAGGTAGCCGGGAAAGGTGATCCGTCCCGTCAGGCCGAGATCGGCGGCGAGCCGTTCCAGGCGCGGCCGATCCGTCCCCTCGCCGCCCACCACCAGATGCGTATCGAGCGAGGCTGGGATGCGTGCCGCCGCCCTCAGCCAGGTGTTCATGTCCTTTTCCGCGTCCAACCGGCCGGTGTAGAGGAGAATCGGCTTCTCGGGCAGCCCAAGCGCCGCCCGTGCCACCTGCTTGTCCGTGGCGGGAGTGAAGCGAGCGGTATCAATCCCGTTCGAGATCACGGTCACCGCACCCTTGAAGGCCATTCCTCGCAAAAGGCGGGCGGCGGTTTCGGTGGGCGTACTGACCTTCGTGGCCTGCTCAAGAAACCAGATCAGGTAGCGACGAAACAGGCCGAGCGCGAAGGGATAGACCACGCGATTCCTGATCCCATACAGCGAGCACTCGGGAATCGTGTGGTTGACCGCTACCACGGGGATCGAAAGGGAACGGGCGCTCCGCAGGGCCGATACCCCAAGGGGAAAGGGATGATGCACCTGCAGCACGTCGGGCCGGGCGGCCTTGAGGGCGGCCCGCACCGCGTCCGGCCGGTAGCTGACCCGGAGACGGTAGCCGAACGGGACCGGCAGGGTGGGGACGCGCCGTACCACCCCGGCAGGCGTCTCCTCGATTGATGGCCAGCCGGTAAGGCTGGGAGCGATCACTTCCACCCGGTGACCGGCGCCGCTCAGGTAGGCACGAAAATTGTCGATAAAGGTCGCGGGGCCGCCGACCCAGGGACTGACGAAGTCGGCGGCGATGGCGATCCTCACCGCCCGGCGGCGATCGGCAGCGATCGAGGCCCGTATGCCGCCGCCCGCTCCTCGTCCTTCATGGCCGCCAGGGTCGCGGCGCGCTCGATCTCAATCCGCTTCCGCTCCCGGAGGTACCGGATGTCGGAGAAGGCGCTGAGCACAAAGAGACGGTCATAGCGGTAGGTGAAAGACGGGTGCAGATAGCACAGGTTCCGGCAGCCGTCGCAGAAGTCGAAGCGGCCCACCTCATCCTGCATCTGCTCCCATTTGCGGGAATAAAACAGCTTCTCGAAGTTGCGGTCGAGGGGAATCTTGGTGGTCACCATGTGATAGCACGGATACAGTACGTAGCCATCGGGGGATATCACGATCACCGCGTTGGCCGAACGGCACCGCGGCTTCTCCTTCAGGTTGCCCTTCTCGAAGATCGCCGTCTCGCCCAGGTTGACGTAGACATTATTCTCTCTGGCCAGCTTTTCCGCCATCCGCACATGGGTCAGATCCACGTTCCCGTTGCCAAACAGATCGAACTCCGGTTGAATCTTCAGGATTGCCTGGTATTCACGGGCCAGCTTGATCATCGGTGCCAACTGATCCACGTTGCTGTTGGTAAGCACGAAAATCAGTTGGTACGGTTCGCCCAAATCGCGGGCGATCCCCATGCTCTTGATCACATCGTTAAAGCTGGTGTCGCGACGGAGCGGATTGTGGATTTCCGGAGTAGGGCCGACCAGGGAGAAGTTCATGATGTCGATCAGGCCGGCAATTTCCTTGGCTCGGCGGGGATAGAGGGTGCAGTTCGTGGTAATCTGCGTCTTGAAGCCCATATCCTTCGCCGCCTTGAGCAGCACGGGAAGGTTCTTCTTCAGCAACGGCTCTCCGCCGGTGAAATCGATCAGGCGCACCCCGATCCGCTTGAGAATCTTAAACTGCTCGATGCTCTGGGCGGTACTGGAATATTTGGAGACGGGGATCACGTCCATTGGCCCGTCGGGAATATTGCAGAAGGTACAGCGCGCGGTGCATTTGTAGGTCACGTAATAGTAGGCCATCACCGGCTTGCCCGTAAGCGGCCCAATAGCTAGACTGGCTAATCCCCCCCGCATCGGTAATGCACGTTTCATCCCTGGTTTCTCTCCCTCGTGCGCCGTTGCCATTGGCGCGCAAACTCGCGTCTCTCCATCGGTACTGTACGGTGGATAAAGCCCATCAAGCAAGGGTAGTTTGATGGTCCGGTCGGGTTTGCCTCACCAAGGAGCGCGAAAGCGCCGCGGACTCTGCGTGCCGCGCCGGCACGGTATAGTGATAGTGGTATCAGGGGCGCCCTTCACAACGCGGCGCCATCGCGACAACCATCAGCAAGGAAAACAGGACGGATATGCGGATTGCCGAAGATGTGCTGGATCTGATCGGGCATACTCCCATGCTGCGTCTGGCCCGCGTAGCGCGAGGGGTCCGACCCACCGTTCTGGCCAAGGTGGAAACGCAAAACCCGGGCGGCAGCATCAAGGACCGGATCGGTCTCGCGATGATCGAGGCCGCCGAGCGCCAGGGCACGCTCCAGCCCGGAGGGACCGTGATTGAGCCAACGGCCGGCAACACCGGCCTCGGTTTGGTGATCGCGGCCACGATCAGAGGCTACAAATCGATCTTCGTCATGCCCGACAAAGTGAGCGCGGAGAAAATCGAATTGCTCAAAGCCTATGGGGCGGAGGTGGTTCTCACCCCGACCTCGGTGCCGCGCGAGTCACCCGAAAGCTTCTATTCGGTGGCCGAGCGCCTGACGCGCGAGATCCCGGGCGCCTTTCAGCCAAATCAGTTCTTTAATCAGGCAAACCCCGAGGCCCACTACGCGACCACCGGCCCCGAGATCTGGGATCAGACCGACGGTACGGTTGATGTGCTGGTGTGCGGCCTGGGCACCGGCGGCACGATTTCCGGGGCCGGCCGCTTTCTCAAGGAAAAGAAGCCTGGCCTGCTGGTGGTTGGCGCCGATCCTGAGGGGTCGGTCTTTTCCGGCGACACCCAATGCAAGCCGTATAAAGTAGAAGGAATCGGCCAGAGTTTTATCCCCGGAACCGCCGACATGAGCGTGATCGATCGCTGGGTCAGGGTGAGTGACCGAGACGCCTTCCTGATGGCCCGGCGCGTGGCCCGCGAGGAAGGATTGTTGGTTGGCGGTTCGACTGGCCTGGCCTTGCACGCCGCTTTGCAAGTCTGCCAGGAGCTGGACGAAGGGAAAACGGTAGTGGTGATCTTCAGCGACACCGGGCGGAACTACCTGAGCAAAATCTTCTCCGACGACTGGATGCGCCAGAATGGATTCCTGGAGCGCTTCGCCGCCCGTCGCCTCTCCGATGTGGTGCGAGCGCGCGCCGGTGATACCCCGCCCCTAGTGGCGATTGGCCCGCACGCCAAGGTAGGGACCGCGATTGATACCATGCAGCGATATGGGATCTCGCAGTTACCGGTTTTCGAGGATCCCGAGAATCCGAGGGTTGACTCCATGATTGGCAGCCTGGAGGAACGCGCCTTGCTGGATTCGCTCTACCGTGACCCCGATAAAGTACGGGCGGACGTGAGCATGAGCATGGGCCAGCCTTTCCCCACCATCGCCGAGTCCGCTGCCCTCGACGAAGCGTTCACCGGACTACTCAGGGGGGCGGCCGCCCTGATCGTCACCCGCGACCAGCGCGCCGTCGGACTGATCAGCCGCCTCGATCTACTGGAGTTCATGGCGGGAAGGCCATGAGCGACTACGGTTTCTCCACCCGTGCCATCCACGCCGGGCAACCGCCGGATCCGGCCACCGGCGCGGTGATCACCCCGATTTATCAAACGTCAACCTTTGCCCAGGAAGCGCCGGGTAAGCATAAGGGCTACGAATACTCGCGAAGCGGCAATCCCACCCGCGCCGCCCTGGAAGAATGCCTGGCTTCCCTGGAAGGCGGCCGCCACGGTCTTGCGTTCGCCTCCGGCCTGGGGGCCGAAACCACCATCCTGCATACCCTCCGGAGTGGTGACCACGTCGTGGCCATGGACGATCTCTATGGCGGTACCTTCCGCCTCTTTGAGCGCGTCTTCCGCCCGCTGGGCCTGAGCTTTAGTTATGTCGATGCGCGGGATCCGGCGGCGCTTCAAGGCGCCCTCACCCCCGCGACCAGGCTGGTGTGGCTCGAATCGCCGACCAATCCCTTGCTCAAGGTGGTGGATATTAAGGCCGTGGCCGCGCTCGCGCGCCAGGTGGGGGCGAAAGTGGTGGTGGACAACACCTTCCTCAGCCCGTATCTGCAACAGCCGTTGGCCCTGGGAGCCGATGTCGTCGTGCATAGCGCCACCAAGTACCTTGGCGGCCACAGCGACGTGGTGGGCGGGGCGATCATCCTGCGGGACGATGATCTGGCGTCCCAACTCCGCTTCCTGCAAAATGCCACGGGACCGGTGCCGGGCCCCATGGATTGCTTCCTGGTCCTCCGGGGGATCAAGACCCTGGCGGTCCGCATGGAGGCGCATGAGCGGAACGCGGGCCTGGTAGCCAGGATGCTGGCCGAGCACCCAGCCGTGGACCGGGTCTACTATCCCGGTCTCCCCACCCACCCCGATCACGAGGTAGCCAGCCGGCAGCAGCGCGGTTTCGGCGGCATGGTCACATTCGTGGTCGCCGGCGGCCTTGAACGCGCCACCGCGGTCCTCCGCCGCCTCCGCCTGTTCACTCTGGCCGAAAGCCTGGGTGGCGTGGAATCCCTGGCCGAGCATCCGGCATCGATGACCCATGCATCCATCCCGCCCGATAGGCGAGCCGAATTGGGCGTGAGCGAGGGCCTGATTCGCCTTTCGGTGGGCATTGAGGATGGTGATGATCTTCTGGCCGACCTCCGGCAGGCACTGGAAGGGTAAGACCCAGATTATGACCCGGTTCCAGTTCGTGACTTATCTGCGAGGAGAGCTTGGCCGCGGCTACAGCGTGGCGGATGACGATGGGGGCGCCGATGGCGACCTGCGTCTGGTCGTACTCCGCCGAGGAAAGGAGGCTCACCTCATGGTGGAAACGAATCTGGGCTGGGTCGGGGGGTTGGGAAGCCCCCCGTTAATGGAGGATAGGATGTTGGTGAAACATCTTGCCGTATTCATCAAGCGCTTCTTTGCCCATCCGGATCTGCTTCCTAGCCAGACGTTGTGCTGGCCGGGCACGGCGGATAGCCGGAGCCAGGTTCGTCTGGCGCTCGACCCGCGGAAGTGGCGCCGCCTGGCCCCGCGCACCGAGGAGGTGCAACCATGATCCGCGACGCGGGGCGGGAACCAACCTACCAACGACCGGCGGGCGTTTCGATCTGGGACGACCTGCGGGATTCCCCCCTTCTGGAGCCGACCACGGCAATCGTCATTCAGCGCGGCTATTTCCGCACCCTGTTCTCAACCTTCTACGACCGGATGGGGAGCTTCATCCTGGTTAACCTGGCGGTCGCGGCCCAGTTGGTGGTAGGCGCGGGCCTGGGCCTCCTGGTTGGCGGATCATTCTCGGTCAAGACCGCGCTCCCCATCGTGATCATCGCCATCGTTACCGGGGTGGTCGGCGCCCCCGCCTTCGCCGGACTCTTCGCCTACACGCGAGCCACCTGCGACCCCGATATGGCGCCTACCTTCGGGGACTACGTGAAAGGGATGCGCCGGTACGCTCGGCGAAGTTGGGCCTTGTTGGCCATCCAGGCCGCGACCGGCGGCATCCTCGTCCTCAACTTCCGCTTCTATGCCGGCCTGCATGGCGTGGTGGGGGCGGCGATCACCGTGCTGATCCTTTTCCTGACCCTCCTCTGGGCCATGGGCGGGCTCTACGTCTGGCCGCTGTTGGTCCGCGACCTGAGTTGGAAAGTGCTCTTTCGGAATACCTTTTTCCTGGCCATGGCGGCCCCGGTCAGCGCGGTCGCCTTGCTTGCCGGGCTCACGGCGGCCAGTGCTCTTCTGATTCTCACGCGAATCGGCGTGTTCATCGCCTTTTTCGTCATCTGGGCCCTGGCCGAGAATCTGGCCCTGCAGCGACTGGTGCGCATTTTCCAGGCGAAACAGGAGCGCCTAGTACAGGCCGCTCAGGCGCAGGACCAGTAAGATCACGGCAATATGAAGGACGCCAAGAACTCCCAGCAAGATGGGGATGCCGATGAGCAAGACGCGGGGTACCGGCTCCCGGTTCGGACCAGTAGGCCACTCACGCCAATGCGGATCGCCGGGCGGCGGCTCACCGGCATCGCGATAGAAGGCGGGCGGGATGCCTCCTGTCCGCTCTACCCGATCCTCATTCGGCGCCGGGCGCGCTTCGCGTTCGTGATCGAGAAGGTTGTCAATTGCCATTACGGTCCCGTCCCACCGAGAAATCAGTCTTACGACACTGCTAATGGCTGGGCATCACAAGTGAAGGCTGCCCTCCCGCTGTCACCTTGAGGATATCCCACATGCCGGCTGCCGCGTGTCCGGGAACCCCGCATACCAGGGCATAGCTGCCCGCCTTGTTCGCGACAAAGGAAAAGTTCGCCGTTTGCCCTTTGACGATGCCGCTTGCCGGATTGATCGAGGCGGCACCAGGGAAAGCGAGCGGAAAGTTGCTTGGGAGAGACTTGTCGGCGCTTGGCGTGATCTCGGCGCTGTGGGGCAGCGCTCCCTGGTTACTAAAGTTCACCGACACATGGTAGCCCACCGGCACGCTGATCACCATCTGGCCCTGCCCGAAGCCATTGAAGTTGAAGCCGGAGATGGCGTTGGTGTAGCCCGCGATCAGGGTGAGGGTCGCGGTGTGGCTCGCGGTATTCCAGGTGAGCCAGCGTGAAGTGCCCTGCTTTCCCGATGGTGGCGGCGCGGTCGTGTGCGTCTGGCCGAGAGCGTACTTGGTATAGACCGTGCGCGACTGTAAGAACGCCACCAGGTCGTTCAGCTCGGACGCGGAGAGAATACGCGCGAAGGACGGCATGTTTTCTCCCCCGTTCATGATCCGAATGATCATGTCGGCCGAGGTCAAGCGACCGCCGACGTTCGTGAGATCCGGCCCCCGCAGTCCGCCATAGCCGCCGACCGAATGGCAATCCTCGCAGCCTGCCGTGTGGAACAGCATCCCTCCGCGGAACACCGCCCCGCTGGTGGCTCCAATGATCTTGGTGGGGAGCGGCGTCGCGTTGAAGTTGGGCGACCACGGCGCGAGGGCCCCGGTGAGGGTCAGGGAAAAGATCATCAGGCCGGAGCACAATACGGTGATCATGGCCCAGGGCCGGCGCGCGGGACTGCGTTCCCCCTTGTTGGCCCAGATAGGGAGGAACAGCAGGCCCACGATCAGCCCCAGGGGCGCCGCGAGCATCACCACGTTCTCCATGGACGGAGGAGTCAGGGCCAGCGCCGCGAAGTACCAGAGGAAATACCAATCCGGCCGCGGGATGACGTGGATGTCGGCTGGGTTGGGTGGACCAGCCAGGGGTGGCGCCCCGACGGTGATCGCCAGGATCGTAATCCCAAGAAGTACCGCGATGCCGAAGGAAACATCACGCCAGGCGGCGTCGGGCCAGAAGGGCACGCCGTCTCGCTTGAGCATGTTGTGATACCAGACCCTATAGCTTTTCGGGTCGACGGGGCGTCCGCTTTTTGGCGGCTCGGAGATCCCGGCATGGAGCACCATATAGAGATGGAAGCCGATAACGGCGAAGAGTAGACCAGGCAGGATGAAGACGTGCAAGGCATAGAACCGGCTGACCGTGACCCCGGTGATCGTATTGCCGCCCAGCAAGAGATCACCGACCCAGTTCCCAATCCAGGGCGTGCGCACGCCCTGGAACACGGTGATCATGACGGTGTACACGCCCACCTGATCCCAGCGCAGAATCTGGCCGGTGAAGACGATCCCCGCCGTCAGGAACAAAAGGATTACTCCCAGGATCCAGTTCACCTCTCGGGGATACTTATACGACCCCATCAGGAAGACACGGAACATGTGGATACCGATCATGATCATCATCGCATTGGCGCTGAAATAGTGGATGGCCCGAATCTGGTACCCGAAGATCGCCCGCGTGTTGATCCACTCAATACTCTGATAGGCCTGCCCAGTCGAGGGAATATATTGGGCGGCCAGAGGAATGCCGGAGATTACCGCCACGATGAAGGACACCAAGGTGGCGCTGCCGAAGACGTAGGCCCAGCTAATCGCGCCCGCGGTCGGCGGTACCGGATGCTTGATGATCGGCAGAAAGACCGCGGAGACACCGACCCGGTCGTCAAAAGCGGCCCACGCACGCCGTAACCCATCCATTCCGTCTTCCTCCACGTCTCCCGATCAATAGGTGTATGGGACGCCGGTAGCCAGTACTTCGACCTGCCCTTTATGCACACGAACCGGATATTTCTGTAAGCCTCGGGGCGGTGGCCCGCCCGCGACCTTTCCATTGGCGTAATAGACGCCGCCGTGACAGGGGCAGAGGAATATCTGCTCCTGCTGATTCCAGCGGACGGGACAGCCAAGGTGCTGGCAGTAAATGGAAAATGCCGTGAAACTGGTCGCGTCGTCGCGTCGTAGCCAGGCGCCGGTCTTGGCGGACACGCCGGTCCAGGCGAGTGGGTCGGCATTGAGGAAGGTGACTTCGACCGTCTGGCCGATCTGGAAGACATCGAGCTTCCCCACCGCGCGCCATGCCGTAGGATTCGAGTGGAGGATGGGCTCCAGCAACGAGCCAATGAAGGGCACGCCGACGATCACGCCGCCCAGCGCGCTCAGGGCCAGGCTAAGCCGGTTGAGAAAGCGGCGGCGTTCCTCAGTGTATGGCGCTGGCGCCTTGTATTCACCCATCATTCTCCCTCCGGTCCACTGAACTCGCCAACCAAATCCAAGATCCACCCAACCAGGCCGACGATCAGCAAGAAGAGCCCCAAACCCAGGACGAAGAGGTTACTGATCAGGCCCCACATGAAAAAGGCGATGCCCAGGCCAAACACCATCGGCCAATAGGTCGGACGCGCCACCACCTCGGGGTCCGGCCTACCCCAGCCCGGCCGCATCGGCTCGCCATGCTGGGGCAACGGGAGATCGTACGGATTCGCGGCCCCCTGTTCCCGATTTCCAGCGACGGCCGCTTGTTGCCCCGGCTCCGATCCGCCGGCGGCCTGGTTGGCCGAGCGCATGAAGAAGGCCAGGCTGAATACACCGACGATACCGCCCAGTACCTTCGAGAGCACTGAACCTATGATCTTCATGCATCGCTCCTCATCAAACAGACTCCAATCTAGAGAACGGGACGCGCCTGAGCCGCCGACGCCCGATCCGCATCTTCCGACTCCTGAAACCAACGCGCGAGCGCCCAGAGGCAGGCAAGCAAATAGACGGGTCCGCCCGTGGCCCACATCAGCATGCCGCCGAGTTGCTGATCCAGGGCATAGGAGATGCCCCACTGCCCACGAATCAGCGGTAGGATGTGGCGCGAGTCGATCGGATGCTGGTACGCAGGATAAAGTCCGGGCGCGGCAAAGGTGATGATCACGCCCAGGATACTGCTCACGAAGGCGGCACTGATCAGATAGGCCATGGCCGGCGGAAGCGCGAGGCGCCGCTGAGCGAGAGGGGTAAGCACCGGCCACCAGAAGATCGTCGCCGTCACCAGGAAGGATAGGTGCTGTATGATATGGATTCCCTCATTGGCCACCGCCAGATCGTAGAGCGCCGGCGCATGCCACAGCCAGAGCGTAACCATGCCCAGCACCCAGGACTGCGGGGGGCGGGCAAGTCTTCGCTCGAGGCGGCACGCCGGTCCCCAACGCAGAAGCCGCGCCCAGGTAGGCGGCGGGACACCCAGAAGCAGCATCGGCGGTACCACCAGGATCAAGAACAGGTGCTGCGCCATGTGTACGCTAAACAGGTAGGTGTCGCCAAGGGTGTCCAGCGGCGATACGAGCGCCAACGTCAGCACCAGGACGCCGCTGCCGAAGAGCCAGGCCCGTCCGGTCAACGGTCGGGCGAACAACCAATAGGCGATCAGCAGATCCGCGCAGCCGATCAGCACGGTCGGCTGCCAGTCCCAGGTTTCGGTCAAGATCCGCGTCGTCGTCATCGCTCAGTGCCCAGACGCGGCCCAGCTCGGTCCCGCCAGCGACCAGAGATAGACGGTGGGGAAGATGATCACCCACACCGCATCCACGAAGTGCCAGTAGATCGAAATGGCCTCGACGGCGCCCGCGCGCGCGCCTCCCTTGAAGGTATCGGTCGCCGTGAAGGTTAGCAGCAGAAGGATAGCGAGCAGGATAAGCCCCATGGTGACGTGGAATCCATGGAAGCCGGTCAGGATATAGAAGCTGGTACCGAACACGTTGGTGTTCGGCACGAGCTTATCGACGCTGACCAGATGGTGGTATTCCGTGGCCTCGCCGTAAATGAAGGCGGCACCGAGCAAAATGGTGAGCGCGAGCCAGGCGCGCCACATCTTGATATCGCCTCGCCGATGGCTGCGCCCGGCCAGCCAGTTGGTCAGGCTGCTGACGTAGAGGCAAACGCTGTAGATGGCGGTGACGCCAACATCAAGGCTATTGAAATCATTGGGCAGGCCCTTGTTCGCCAGCGAATCACGATAGAACACGAACGACAGAATGAGCACGGTAAAGAAGACAGTTTCCGAAGCCACGAAGATAGTCATGCCCAACATGCTCTTGTTGCTCATACCGTCACCCGCCCTCGCCGTGTTGCCAATCCTGGTTATCCGGATGCGACAGATCCCACAGCGGCCGCCTGCCGCGGACCGGAGGAACCTGCTCGAAGTTATGCACGCCGGGCGGTGACGTGGTTGCCCATTCCAGGGTCCAGGCATTCCAGGGGTTATTGCCCGCCGGTTCTCCGTGACGGAGGCTGGTCCAAATATTCCAAACAAAGACCAGCACCGCCAGGGCCAGCACGAAGGAGCCCACGGTGGAGACCAAATTCAGCAAATGCCAGTACGGCAGGTCGGGATAGGTCTCGATGCGCCGGGCCATGCCAAGGAAGCCTAGAATATGCTGCACCATGAAGGTGAGATTGAAGCCCACCACCGCGAGCCAAAAATGCCACTTGCCGATCTTCTCCGACAGCATCTTTCCGGTGATTTTGGGGAACCAATAATAGGTTCCCGCCCACAGCCCGAAGGCCGTGCCCCCGAACAGGACATAGTGGAAGTGCGCCACCACGAAATAGCTGTCCTCCATCTGCCAATCCACCGGGAAGGCGGCGAACATCACGCCGGTCAAGCCGCCGATGGTGAACTGCACCAGGAAGGCCAGCACGAACAGCATGGGGGTGGTGAACTGAATGGTGCCCCCCCAGGTGGTGGCTGTCCAGTTGAATATCTTGATCCCAGTGGGGATGGCGATCAACATGCTACTGATCGTAAAGACGACATCCAGCGGATGGCCCATGCCCGCCGTGAACATATGGTGGCCCCATACCACCGCGCTGAGGAAGACGATCCCGACGCTGGCCCCGGCAATGGCCGCATAGCCAAAGATCGGCCGCCGGGTGAATACCGGGATGATCTCCGAGATCATTCCCCAGGCGGGAAAGATCATGATGTAAACCTCCGGATGGCCGAAGGACCAGAAGGCGTGTTGGTAGAGCAGCGGTTGGCCGCCGGCGGCGGCATCGAAAAAGTGGGCATGCAGCAGCCGGTCAAAGAGCACCATGGCAATCGTGGCATTAAGGGCGGGGATGGCGACCAGCAGTAGGATGGAATTGATGAAGACCATCCAGACGAAGAGCGGCACCCGCCGCAGGGACATTCCCGGCGCGCGCATGGTCAGGATCGTGACCAGCAGGTTGACCGCGGCGCCGAGTGTGCCGATGCCGGTGGTCAGGAGCCCCACCCCCCAGTAATCCATACCCGTGGTAGAAGTGAACTTGAAATCCGAGGACAATGGCGCGTAGGCGAACCATCCGGCGTCCGGGGCACCGCCGGCGAAGAAGCTGGCGTAGAGCAGCAGCCCGCCAAAGAGGAAGACCCAGTATCCCAGGGCATTGAAGCGAGGGTACGCGATGTCGTTGGCCCCGATCATCAAGGGTACGAAGTAGAGCGCGAAGCCGATCAGCAGCGGCATGAGCACCAGGAAAATCATCGTGGTGCCATGCATGGTAAACAGTTGATCGTAGGCTTGCGGAGACAAGATATGATTGTTTGGGCCGCCCAGTTGCAGGCGCATCATCAACGCCTCCACCCCTCCTATCAGAAAGAAGACGAGGGTGGTGAGCATGTACATGATGCCGATCTGTTTGTGATCGGTCGATCCGACCCAACTGATCAGCCCATCGTCCTTATACAGCCAGGGCAACGGCTCGGCAAGATCGGGAACAAGCGGCGTCTTTTCCGGTCTCGTGGTCGGAATAACACTCATTTCAGGCTCTCCAGATATGCCGCGAGCATCCGCGTCTCCCCCGTGCTGAGCTGGAAATTGGGCATGTTGGCCCCCGGCTTGACGGCCCGCGGATCATGCAGCCATTCATCCAGGTGGGCAGGGGTATTGGTCAGCGTCACCGCGGCCAGGGTGCCTCTGCTGCCGAAATGCGTCAGATCGGGGCCGATTGATGCCGCGTGACAACTCTGGCAGCCGAATTGCTGATACAGCTTGGCCCCTGCGGCAGCCAGGCCGGTCGGCGCCGGCGGCGTGGCCAATTGTTGGCGTTCCCAGGCTTGATATTGGGCGAGGGGCTGCGCGATCACCAGGGCCCGCATGCGAGAGTGCCCGTCGCCGCAATACTCCACGCAGGCTGACTGATAGGTGCCGGCTCGGTCGGCCTCCATATAGACTACATTGGTCTGGCCCGGGACCGAATCGGTCTTGCCGTTGATTTGCGGCACCCACAGGCTATGAATCACGTCAGCGGACTGTAGCGCCACCAACATCCGCTTTCCCACCGGTATGTGAATCTCGTTCGCCGTCACCACGCCCGACGCATAGCGCACTTCCCACCACCACTGATGGGCCACGATGGTCAGGTCGGGAGTACGACCGGCAAGAGCGTTGTCGTCGGGGGGAGCGGAGATCGATACGGTCTTCATCGTCGCCGCGAAGACGATTACCAGGAGCATAAAAGGGATGACGGTCCAGGTGATCTCCAGCTTCGTGAGACCAAACGTTTGCGGCGGATCCGCCTGGCCAGGGTGGTAGCGGAAGTGGGTGCAGGTGTAGGCAAGTACTCCCACGATGATCAGGAGAATCACCACGGAGACGATCATGATGAAGATGAAGAGATTGGAAATGGCCAGCGCTTGAGGCGAAACCGGGTTAAACACTGAGTGCGTCAGCATGGATTCCACCTACCATGTCTTGGTCGGCGAACAGCCGACAATCCACCCCCACCCAGGAAATGATTCAGCCATGCTATGGCTCTTCCGGCACCGCGATGACGGGACAATATGCCACATGTAAAGAGCTTGACGGCGGTGTGCTTGAACCCTGACACAGGGGCGTCGCGATTCCTGGGCATGGAGGCCAACCTCGATAGGCCGCGGGAAAGGCCACCCTACGCGGGGCGGTCACGGGTGCCGGCGCGGCGGACGAGGAGAGCACTACCTCCTTATGATAGCACGCAAAACTTAAGGATCAACCCCTTGGGACTCTAGTGGCGGACTCCCAGCTTATGGACCAGGGTATGGTAGAAATAGGAGCGCTCCTGGCCCCGCACGAAGCGGGCCATGTTGGGACCGACTCGGACCACCACCTGATCGTGGCTGAGGAGGTGGACATCGCTCTGCCCGTCGAAGCTGGCTCCCGCCTCGTGGTCCGTCTGGACGGTCAGCCGCACCTCGGTGGTCTCGGGCAACACCAACGGGCCGCGGAGCGACAGATGGGCGCTGATGGGGACCAGGACGAGATTCCGCACCTCTGGATGCAGAATCGGCCCGCCGGCAGCCAGAGCGTAGGCGGTGGAACCGGTGGGAGTGGCGACCAATACTCCATCGGCGGTATAGGTGGTCAGACCATGACCGTCGATGCTCGCGTGTATTCTCACCACCCGTGAAAGATGCCTCCGCCCCACCACCACCTCATTCAGGCAGTCATAGCGGCCCATGAGCGCGCCCTCCCGGTATAATTCGGCGGCGATCATGATGCGTTTCTCGATCCAGTAGTTCCCGCCCAGCAGAGCCGGCAAGCGGCGAGCCAACTCATCCGGCTCCAACTCGGCCAGGAATCCCAGCTTCCCCAGGTTGATCCCCAGCACGGGAATCCGGTGCGGCGCGGTCAGGCGAGCCACCCGGAGCATGCTGCCGTCGCCTCCCAGCACGACACAGACATCGATCCGAGGGAGCAGCGTCTCTATCTCCTCCGAATCCCAGACGGAACTGATCGAGATTGGGAGGCCGAGCCCCGCCACCAACTCGCGTACCTGGTCCGCCATGGCACGGGCCGGCCGCACTTTCGGGTGATAGAGCACCGCGACCCGGAGCAGCGGCGGGCTGCTAAATGGCTCGCTCGGCAGAAGAGGAATCTGGGCCACTGAGCACTCCCGCTATGCTGGATTCAAGGTCATCGTCATCCGGCGCCGGACCGTGATGCAGCCAGGCAAGAAACTCACGATTCCCGGCAGGGCCGGTAATGGGAGAGCGGAGCAGACCGCCCACGCGCCAACCGTCGCCGCGGGCGCGGCCCAACACGCGGCGCAGCACCATCGCGTGCGCCTCGGGGTCTCGTACCACGCCTCCCTTGCCAACGTAGCGCTTCCCGGCCTCGAACTGCGGTTTAATCAGGCAGATTGCCTGGCCGTCGTCGACCAGCAATCGCCGGATCGCCGGCAGCACCAGGTCAAGGGAGATGAATGATACGTCGATTGTAGCCAGCGCGGGCCGCTCCGGCAACTCTTGCAAGTAGCGGATATTTACCCGCTCCATCACCACCACTCTGGGGTCCGTCCGGAGGGTCCAGGCAAGCTGGCCATACCCTACGTCGATCGCGTACACGCGCGCGGCGCCACGCCGCAGCAACACATCGGTGAAGCCCCCCGTGGAAGCACCGGTGTCAAGCGCCACCACGCCTTCCACGCGGATGGGGAAGTGGTCCAGGGCCGCCGCCAGCTTCAGGCCGCCCCGGCTGGCGTACGCGGCCGGCGGGCGTTCCACGACCAGTTGAATGTCCAGGGCTACCACCTGTCCGGGACGCGAGAGTAGCACGCCGCTGGAACCGACCAGGCCACCCTCGATCAGCCGCTGGGCTTCGCCCCGCCCCCCGGCCAGTCCTCGGTCGACCAAAAGCTGATCGAGGCGAGCTTTTCCGTCCGTCCGTGATTTTGCTTGATGCGACACCTAGTACAACTTGTGATTGGTGCTTATACTAGAGCCAAGCCCTGCAAGCGACTCAGACCACACCCACAGCACTCCGCTTGTCCCCACTTGCAGGGCTCTGTTTTGCCCGATCACGGGCGGCCCGCGCTCTCGCCCCGCCCGATCCCCGCCGCGGGCGGGGTAAACAGCAGGGTAAAGCTGGCCCCGCCGTCACCGCCCCAATCCACCTGTCCCCGCAGATCCGCCTCGACCAGGGTGCGGACAATGGAGAGGCCAAGACCCTTATTCCGCCCCAGGGAGAAGTCCGGCGGCAAGCCATTCCCATCGTCGGCCACCGTAACCCAGACTTGCGAGGCCTGCCGCCCAAACAGCACGCGCACCGTTCCCCGCTCTTTGCCGCGGAGACCATGGCGCACGGCATTGGTCAATAGCTCATTGAGCAGGATCGCCAGAGTGGTCGCCTCACGGGTTTCCAGTTCTATCGTCTCGCCTTCGGTCTGAAAGGATATGGCCGCCTTCCCTTGCAGAGTTGGTTCGAGGAGTTCGATGACCTTTTTCGCCACCGCTTCGATCGTGGTAATCCCGATCGCCTCGCGAGACAGTAAGTCGTGGGCGGCCGCGATACTCCGCACTCGGTTATAGCTTTCGCGCAAGGTATTGCTGGCCTCGTCGGATTTGCAGTGCCGAAGGGCCAACGACAGGAGCGAGGCCACGGTCTGCAAGTTGTTCTTCACCCTGTGATGCAACTCAGCCAATAAGACCGATTTGGATTCCAGATTCCGCCGAGTCGCCTGGTGTAACTGGGCGTTCTCGATCGCCAGCGCCGCCACGCTGGCAAAATCGTTGAGAATATCACAGGTTTCACCGTCGAAACTCTGTCCGGGGTTACCCACCACCACCAAAACCCCAAGCGTCGATCCCTGGCCCCGGAGTGGCACGCACACGAGGGCGCGCGCCAGTTCCGGAGAAGATCCTGGGAGGATAGCGGTACGCTGCGCCCGTTGCTGCATGGCGGCTAGCGCGATTCGCTGGATGGCGTCGCGGTGCTCGGGATTGTCGACACCCTGGGTGGCCTCGATTCTCAGATGGGGCTGTTGTCCCTTCCGGGCAAGAATGGCGCTCCCATCGCATTGGCAGAGGATGAGCGCTTGCGCGGCGATCGTATCCAGCACCCGGCGCAACTCGAGGCTCCCGGCCACCGCCACCACGATTTGATGGAGAGTGGTGAGGGCCGCCACTTTCTGGTGGAGGCGGGCATCGGTCTGGCCGTAGGAACGGGCGTTTTCGATCGAAAGCGCGAGTTGCCCGGCCACCATTTCCAGAAAGGTAATTTCGTCGGCGGTGAACTCGCGCCCCTCGCGGGTTTGCACGCTGATCACCCCGAGGATTGCCTCGCCGCCGGTCGCCATGATCGGGACCGCCAGTAGAGAGTGATAGGGATCTTCATTGGTTTCAGGCAGATACTTGGCCCGCGTATCGCGCCAGATGTCGGGCACGTTGGTGGTCCGGCAGTGCTGAGCGGCCCAGCCGATCAGGCCCTCGCCCAGGGAAAGTCGGGCCGCGCCCACCGCCGAGGAGCTGAGGCCGTAGGTGGCCCCCAGCAGCAGCGTATTCGAACCTTGCAACAAATAAATGGAGCACACGGCGACCCCCATCACCTCGGCCACCGCGTCCACCACCTTGGTCAGCACCGTCCTTTCATCCAGGCTACTGGTCGCGACCGTGTTCACCCGCTGCAAGGCGGTAATCTCGGCCCGCCGCCGGTGTAGTTCCAGGCGCAAGCGGGCAAGCTCATGCTCGTCGTGATGCTCGCGGGCACGGAGGTAGCCCGTGGCCAGGGCCGAGGCCGCCTGACCGGCGCCGGGTGTGTCGGGGAGCGCCGCCAGCAGGGCGGGGAGCGGCATGCCCGCCGCGTTGTAGTGGGCGCCGAGAGCCTCCAGATAACCGGCATCGTCGCCAGCCACCGCCAGCGCGCCGGCCAGGGTCTCCAGGGTGGGATCCGTCTCGATCATTCTTCCTCGCGCGCGGACGAGCACGGCTGCCGAGCGGCGCCTAGATCAGTCCCTCCTTGGTCGCCACATACAAGGCGGAGACGCGATTGGTCGCGCCCAGCTTGTCCATGATTTTCTGGAGTTGATCCTTGATCGTGCCCTCGCTGACATACAATTGAGTGGCAATCTGGCGATTGGTGCAGCCTTCCGCCATTAACTTTAGGATACTCACTTCCCGCTCGTTCAGGATCACGCGATTGCGGTCACCATCGCGTTTGAGCCGTTCCACCACCACCGTATGCGCCTTCCGGTCCAGGAATGCCTCGCCCCGAGCCACGCCGCGGATAGACTCCTTCAGATCCGTCCGTTCGACATCCTTCACCACATAGCCGGTGGCGCCGGCCTGGATGCAGCGATTGATGGTCTCGCTATCCAGGAAGGCGGTGAGAATAATTACCCGCGTGCCGGCGAAGTGAGTGGTAATGTGGCGACACACCTCGATGCCGTCGATCCCCGGCATTCGCATATCGAGCAGCACGATTGTGGGTTTGAGCCGCTCAACCGCCTCCAGCGCCGACACCCCATCCACCGCCTCGCCAACGACCTCGAAGTCTGGTTCCTGGTTGAGAATCGTGGTCAGCCCCTCGCGGACGATCGCGTGATCGTCCACCACGAGAATACGGATCGCCGAGATCGCGTTCATCCTGCACCTCCTCCGGGCGGAGTTCGACTGGGGAGGGTTGCGCGCACAAGGGTGCCGCCCTCCTCGCCATTTGTCACTTCAAATCTCCCATCCAACTCTTCTATCTGCCGCGCGATGGTCCGGAGGCCAAAATGTCCCGCATCCTCGGTATAATGCTCGGCCAGTCCAGTCGGCAGCCCCACTCCATCGTCCTGCACCACGACCGTCACCTGGTCCATGCCAAAGATGATGCGCGCCGCCACATGGCTGGCCCGCGCGTGCTTATAGGCGTTCATCAGGCTCTCTCGCACGACCCGATGCAAGGCATTCTGGCGGAGCAGCGCCAGATCGGGAAGCTGGCCAACGGTGCTGAATGAGACCGGCAGATGATATTGCTCCACGAAGGAGCCAACCATTGCCTCCAGGGCGGGGACAAGCCCGACTTCGGAGAGCGTGGAGGACAGCGTATAAATGGCGCCGCGCAACTCGCCGCCGGCCCGCGCGGTGAGGCGACGTACGTCCATCAGCTTGTGGGTCAGTTCCGGATCATGCCGGCTCCGCTGTAAGCACCACTCGGTGCCTAGACCGGCGCTGAACAGCATTTGCAGAACCGTATCGTGTAGCTCGCGGGCAATCCGGTTCTTTTCCTCAAGGACCAGGCTGCGCTGGGCCGCCATCCGCAGCAGGGCTTTTTCCACCCAGGTGCCCAGTTCCTGGCAGGCTACGTTCAAGCTCTGGGTGGGAGGGAGATCCCCGTCCTGGGCGTCTGGTGCCGCGATGATCGCCTGCAACACCGCCATCGGCTGACCCTGAACCAGAATGGGCACGCTCACTCGGCACACCGCTTCCTCGCCCTCGAAGGGAATGCCGATGATGACCACTCCTCGGGAAAGCGCCGCCTGCCGCGCCTCGGCGAGGCACCCCCAGGCATGGTCGCCCGTGATCAGGTGCGCCTGGCGGACGAACAGGAGCTGCAGGGCCTCCGCGGCGGCATCGTAGCGAAAGGCATGACCGCCAAGGAGGGTCATGGAGGAGAGAATCAGTTCCAGGCCCGATTCAAGTAAGCGATCGGGATCGGTGTCCTGAGTGGCGGTCTGGCTCAGGCCATAAATGGTTGCCAATTCGGTATTCCGCAGAAGCACCGCCCGATAGAGATGGGCGTTGTCGGCGGCGATAGTGGCCATCTTCCGCTCAGCCTGGCTGAGTTGGCTTACCCCATAGGTCAGGGCAAACATGGCCACGACGGCACTACTCAGGTTAGTCACTTGCAGCGAGTGGTGGTTGGCGGCCAGGATGGAAAAGAACTGCAGGACGGAGACCAGGGTGGTGATACCAAAGGCACGACCGAGGCTATACCGAGTGGCCGACAGCAACACCACGGTAAAAAGCAGTACCTGTGTGTATCCCGGCTTGTTCACGGTGATGAAGAGCACCCCAACCGCCGTGCTCACGTCCAGGGCGGTCAAGACGGCGACTCGAGCGGCCCCATTGTGGGCTAAGGGAACGCAGGCATAGCGGGCCAGCACCAGATAGCCCAAAGGATGTAGAATCAATATCCCCAGGACCAGCAGACCGCTGGATAAGCCGAGACCAGGGCCCAAAGTGGCGGGGAGCAGGGCGCCCGAGGCGACCAGGGCCATGACCAACCAGTGCAAGGCAACAATGCGCCACTCAATCCGTGATTGCGCCTGAAGCAGCACCCGGAGCCGCGATTGATCGAGCCGGGCCCGCAGCCGCGCCACCGTGGCGCGCGCCCGCCAGGGCAGCGGATACGCCGGCCCCTCGGCGGCAGTCCGGTGCGGTCGGGAGGCATCGCTGATGCCATGATCAAGCCGTGCCCGTATGGCCATTCATTCGTCCTCGGCCGGCGATTCTCGGGTTCTCGCCGCCTATCTCAGGCTAGCATCGGCATGACCGCGGATCAATGGGATATTACGCTGAGCGGGCGGAGGGCGCCAGGGTGGAAGGGCGCGACAAGTAGCCAACCAGCTACCAATTAGGGGACTATGTAGGTGTTGTGACCACGAAACCCCCCGTCTACACTGGGAAAGGGCTTGAAGTTGCCGCGAAGGCGGTGCTTCGACCGGCGTAAGCCGGTCTCCGGAGCCCCTCTGTACGCTGTCGTTGGTTCCACCAAGCCGCGGCAGTTTTCAGGTGGAGGGCCACACCGCCCAGGGCGTGGCCCTCTTCCCGCATCGAGCGCCATGGTACACTGAGGCATGTGCAAACCTGCCCCTGGGACGTGCCGGCCATGACCACTCCCCGCAGCTATCGCGTCGAGGCCGTCACTCTCAAATCAACCGCGTTTTCCGAGCGCGATCGTATGTTGGTCCTCTACACGCGCCACCACGGCAAACTCCATGCCCTGGCCAAGGGTGCGCGCCGAACCACCAGCCGCCTGGCCGCGCACGTCGACCTGTTCACGCACGCCACGCTTTTTCTCGTACATGGCCGATCCTTCGATCTGGTCACTCAGGGCGAGACCATCCAGCGCTTCCCTCTCTTACGGGATGACCTCACGCGCCTCTCACTCGCCTTCTATGCCGGCGAACTCCTCGACCGATTCACCGAGGAGCATGGCCCTAATCCCGGGCTTTTCGACGTGCTGCTGACCCTTCTCGGGCGCCTCGGAGATCCGGGCGTGGATCCGCTGGCGGCCTTGAGGGCCTACGAACTCGACCTTCTCGCCTTCAGCGGCTATCGGCCCCAATTACACCGCTGCGTCGGCTGCGAAACGCTCATCCAGCCGGAGGCCAACAGCTTCTCGCCCCCCGACGGTGGGGTTGTGTGCCCGAACTGCGTCGAACGTTATCCAGCGGCGTACCCGATCAGCGTGGAGGCCCTGCGGCTCTTGCGCAACCTCCAGACGCGCCAGGACGACATACTGGGCAAGATACGGGTATCGTCAGAGACCCTGGCTCAGGCAGAGCGAGTGTTGATCGGGTACATTCAGTATTTGTTGGACGTCCGTCTGCGATCAGTTGGTTTTATCGAGGTTGTCCGGCGGCTGCGGGCCGTTCCGGAGGGGAGCGCGGCATTTGGATAGACCGGTATCCCTGGACAAGTTGGTCTCGCTTTGTAAACGGCGCGGCTTCATCTTCCAGAGCAGTGAGATATACGGCGGGATCAATAGTTGTTGGGATTACGGTCCCCTGGGCGTTGAACTGAAGAACAACGTCAAACGCGCGTGGTGGCGGGCCATGGTTCAGGGCCGCGACGACGTGGTCGGCCTGGATGCCAGCATTATCATGTCCCCTGAGGTGTGGCGCGCGTCCGGGCACGTGGAGAACTTCACGGACCCTCTGGTCGAATGCACGGCCTGCCATCGCCGCTTCCGCGCTGATGAACTGACCGCTGACGGCCTGTGCCCGGCTTGTGGCGGCGGCGTGGGCCAACCGCGGAAGTTCAACCTCATGTTCAAGACCTTTCTCGGCCCGGTGGAGGAAGATGCGGCGGTAGTCTATCTCCGCCCGGAAACCGCCCAGGGAATCTTCGTCAACTTTCTCAACGTGCAGAAGAGCACCAACCGGCGCCTCCCCCTGGGGATCGCCCAGATCGGAAAGTCATTCCGGAACGAAATCTCCCCAGGGAACTTTATTTTCCGTTCCCGCGAGTTCGAGCAAATGGAATGCGAGTACTTCACGCGGCCCCAGGCGGCGGACGAGGCATACGAGCACTGGAAGCAACAGCGCTTCCAGTGGTATCTCAACCTGGGGATCCCCGCCGATCTTCTCCGCTTGCGCGAGCACGACAAGGAGGAGTTGGCCCACTACAGCACGGGCACGACCGATATCGAATTTCACTATCCCTGGGGCTGGGGCGAGTTGGAGGGAGTGGCCAAACGCGGGGACTTCGACCTCCGGCAACATTCCCAGGCTAGTGGGAAAGATCTTTCCTACGTGGATGATCTGACTAACGAGCGCTTCCTGCCCTACGTAGTCGAGCCGGCGGCCGGGGTTGACCGCTCGATGCTTGCCTTCCTCTTTTCCGCCTACGACGAAGAGCCGGATAAGGATGGCACCCGCACCGTGCTTCGCCTCCACAAGAGCCTGGCGCCGACCAAGGTGGCGGTGCTGCCCTTGTCCAAAAAGGAGCAACTCTGCGCCACGGCCCGTGAAATTGCCGCCTCGTTGCGGCCACATGTGATGACGGCCTATGACGAAACTGCCTCGATCGGGAAGCGATACCGGCGGCAGGATGAGGTGGGGACGCCGTTCTGCGTGACGGTGGACTTTGACAGCATGGAGGACAACGCGGTCACCGTGCGCGAGCGTGACAGCATGTCGCAGGAACGGATCGCGATGAGCGAGGTGGTTCCCTATATCCTGGGCCGCCTTGTCTAGTCGCGCGAGCGGATAGGACAATGGGAAGCAAACCTAACCAGCCTCGGGCATTACTCGGGCTGACCATGCTCGCCGGCCCGGACGGGAGGCCGGCACACGACACCATGACGCGGTGAGGAACCCGGTGCCCACTGGGGCGCTGGGCGCGAGATAGGGGAGATGAACGAATGGCTCAGACGATGCAACAGCAATCAACAGCGACTACGACGGATAAGAAGTGGGTGTACCTCTTCAGCGAGGGGAACGCATCCATGCGGGATCTCCTGGGGGGAAAGGGCGCGGGCTGCGCCGAAATGACCAATGCCGGCCTCCCGGTCCCTCCCGGATTTACCGTCACCACCGAGGCGTGTAACGCCTTCTATGCGGGAAACCGGCAGTTGCCCGCCGGTTTGTGGGACCAGGTTTTGCGTTCCCTGCGCGTAGTGGAGGACAAAGCGGGGAAGCGCTTTGGCGACGCCGCCAATCCGCTCCTGGTCTCCGTCCGTTCGGGGGCGAAGTTCTCCATGCCCGGCATGATGGACACGGTGCTGAACCTGGGCCTGAATGACGAGGTGACGGCCGGGTTGGCCAGGCTGACCAACAACGAGCGTTTCGCCTTCGATGCCTATCGGCGCTTCGTCCAACTGTTCGGGAAGATCGTTCTCGGGGTGAAGGGCGATGTCTTCGAGCACGAGCTCGTCGCCGCCAAGGAACGCCTGGGGGCCGCGACCGATGCCGATCTCTCCGCCGAGGGGCTGAAGGATCTGGTGGCCCGCTTCAAGGCCATCGTGCGCCAGGAAACGGGCGAGGATTTCCCCACCGATCCACTCATGCAGCTCGAACAGTCCATTATGGCGGTTTTCTGGTCATGGAACGGAAAACGGGCGATCGACTACCGGAACTTCAACCGGATCTCGCATGATCTTGGCACGGCGGTCAATGTCCAGACCATGGTCTTCGGCAACATGGGCCCTAGCTCGGGGACGGGCGTCGCCTTCACCCGGAATCCCTCCACGGGCGAAAAGCGCCTGTTTGGTGAGTATCTGCTCAACGCCCAGGGGGAGGACGTGGTGGCCGGTACCCGCACCCCGGCCCCCATCGCGACCCTTGAGCGCGATATGCCCGCGGTCTATCGGGAGTTCGTGGAAATCGGCGAGCGGCTGGAACGCCATTACAAGGACGTGCAGGATCTGGAGTTCACGATCGAGAACGGGAAGCTATACATGTTGCAGACCCGATCGGCCAAGCGCACCGGTCCGGCGGCGGTGAAAATCGCCGTGGATTTGGTGCAAGAAGGGCTGATCGATAAACGAACCGCCATTGGCGAGAAATACATTCCCGCCGGCGATATCACGCAACTCCTTCTCCCCCGCTTCGTGGACGAGGACAAGACAAAGGCCACCGGTGAAGGGCGCCTGCTGGCCACCGGGCTCAATGCGTCGCCGGGCGCGGCGGCCGGGAAGGCAATCTTTTCCGCTGACCGTGCCTCCCAGTTGGGCTCCGCCGGCGAGCCGGTCGTTTTGGTGCGGCCCGAAACCTCTCCCGACGACGTGCATGGGATGATCGCCTCCCGCGGAGTTCTGACCGCCCGTGGGGGCGCCACCAGCCACGCGGCGGTGGTCGCCCGCTCCATGGGCAAACCGTGCGTGGCCGGGGCCGGAGATCTCACGATCGACGAACGGACCGGGGAGATGCGATCGGGTGACCGCGTGATCCGCGAGGGTGACTTTATTTCCATCGACGGCACCACCGGTGAGGTCTTCGCCGGCCAGATCGCTACCCGAGATCCAAATTTCGCCGAGGAGATCGATCTGCAAACCCTTCTTGGCTGGGCCGACGAGGTTCGCCGGCTGCAAGTCTGGGCCAACGGCGATTATCCTCGGGACGCCCAGAAGGCGCGCGAGTACGGGGCCCAGGGGATCGGCCTCTGCCGGACCGAGCATATGTTCTTCGAGGCGGAGCGGCTGCCCGTGATGCAGAAGATGATTCTGGCCGAGAACGAGACGGAGCGGCAAGAGGCGCTGGATAAACTTCTGCCGATCCAAAAGGAGGACTTCCGGGGTATTCTCCGGGCCATGGCCGGGCTGCCGGTGGTGATCCGCCTGATTGACCCGCCCCTGCATGAGTTCCTGCCCTCCTTCGAGGATCAGCTCACCAAGGTGGTGGAACTCAGGACCAGGGGAAATGACCCAACCGCCCTGGCGAAGGAGGAGAAGCTGCTCCACGCGATCGAGGAAATGCGCGAGCAGAATCCCATGCTTGGTCTCCGTGGGATCCGTCTGGGCCTTACCTTTCCCGGCATTACCGAGATGCAGTGCCGCGCCATTATCGGCGCCGCCTGCGAACTGGTCAAGGAGGGCGTGGACGCCCGGCCAGAAATCATGGTGCCCCTGGTCAGCCATGTGAATGAGCTTGAGCGCACGCGTGTGCAACTGGAGCGGGTGGCGGAGGATGAGCAAGCAAAACAGGGCGTGAAGATTCATTTCAAGATCGGCACCATGATCGAGTTGCCGCGCGCCGCCCTCACCGCCGGTGAGATCGCCAGGTACGCTGAGTTCTTCAGTTTCGGGACCAACGATCTGACCCAAACTACTTTTGGCTTTTCGCGTGATGACGCGGAAAGCAAGTTCCTGCTCCGCTACGTGCAAGAGAAGATCCTCCCGGAGAATCCCTTCCAGACCCTCGATCGGGATGGGGTGGGCCAGTTAGTACGTATGGGGGTCGAGCGGGGGCGGGCCGCGCGGCCCGGTCTTGAGGTTGGCATTTGCGGTGAGCACGGCGGCGATCCCAGTTCTATCGCCTTCTGCCATCAGGTGGGACTCGATTACGTGAGTTGCTCACCGTTCCGCGTGCCCGTGGCCCGGCTGGCCGCGGCTCAGGCCGCATTGCAGGGTGATGATCGGGACAAATGAGCCGATAAAGAGAGAGAAGCACTCCGGGCGCGGCGCCGCGCCCGGAGCAAACGTTGCCGAACGGCGCTCAATGTGCTATCACCAGTAGCACACCGCTTGAGCCCTTCAGAAGATTGGCCCGCGTGCGCGGAGCGGACACGATAATGGCCAGCATTTTGGTTCACCATCCGACCATCGGCACGCGCGCGCGGAACGGCGAGGCATGCCGCGCCACGACGACCGCTGGGCACGGTGGTCTCCGAACTGGAGGAGGAAGGAATCCGCGTGATTCAAGACAGTGAACCAACCGCCACCCTGTTTCGGCCGCCGATCGTACGTGGCGACGCGATGCATACTCGATCTGAATTGGAACCGGGCCTGGACGAAGAAACAGATGCCGTAGCTGAAGATGACGGGGGGAACATAGATGACCCCGTCCGCATGTATCTGCGGGAGATCGGCCGGGTCCGCCTCCTTAAAGGCAAGGAGGAGGTGGAATTCGCGGTAGCCATGAAGGCTGGGGATCGCGAGGTGGATCGCGCCCAATCCAGCCTCGCCTACCAGATCAAGTTGATCAGGCTCACGGCGGATGAATGTCGCGAGGCAATCCGCGCCGCCGCCGCCTGGGCCAGGGTGATCGAGATTGATGAGACGATCCTTGAGGAGGGCGCGCGGCGCTTCGCCATGCTCCTGAAAGCGGAGGATCCGCGCGCGATCGCCTGCCGTGACGAACTGAGCGCGCGGATCCGTCTGGGCGAACAAGGGGTTGATAGAGCGCTGAACGACCTACTCCGCCTGCTGAAGCAAGAGGAGGAGGCGGTCGGCCACGCCGTCACGGCCCTGGCGGAGGTGGCGGGAATCCCTCCCGCCACCACGGCCCGCGTGCTGGAGCGGCTCCGTGACCTGGTGGAGGTCGAGCAGCGGGAGCGCAGACTGGATCCACTGGCGGCGGTGGATGAGGTGGACCTGGAAGTGACCGAGCCAGGGGTTGAGGCGGATCCCGAACCTGAAGCCGAGCCCGAAGCCGAACCCGACGGAGCGGAAGCCACGACCGGGGATCCGGTGGCCGAGGGCGACGAAACCGATGATCTCGATAGCATCCCCGACGTGGATGTGGTCATTCTCGACGATCTGGTGACGGCGGCGGTAGACACCTACTGGGTGGTAAAGCTGGGTGAGGAGGAAACCGATCGCTCTGGTCCCATGCGAGACCTGACGCGCCTGCTCCGCCTTGGTCAGCACGAGGCCGCGGACATCTGGGACGAGCGGGCCCGGCCCGGGATCAGCGGCCAGGAACTGGCGGTCATTCTGGCCGACCGAGTCAAGATCAGCGAGGATCTGGCCTTCGCCCTGATTGAAAACTGGGACTTCAATCAGGATACGATCATTCGCGGGCTTGACGCGCGACGCCGTCTTACCGAGGCGAATCTGCGCCTGGTGGTCAGCGTGGCCAAGAAATACATTGGCCGTGGGATGAATCTCCTGGATCTCATTCAGGAAGGAAACATCGGCCTGATCCGCGCGGTGGAGAAGTTCGACCACACCAAGGGCTATAAGTTCAGCACCTACGCCACCTGGTGGATTCGCCAGGCGATTACCCGCGCCATCGCGGACCAAGCCCGCACCATCCGGATCCCCGTTCACATGGTGGAAACGATCAACAAGCTGATCCGCGAGTCGCGCAAGCTGCTCCAGGAACTGGGCCGGGAGCCTACCTCGGAGGAGATCGCGGTCAAGATGGAGATCGCGCCCGAAAAGGTACGCGAGATCATCAAGGTGTCCCAGGAACCGGTTTCATTGGAAACCCCGATCGGCGAGGAAGAGGACAGCCATCTGGGAGATTTCATCGAGGATGCTGGTGCCATGGCCCCCCAGGAGGCCGCCTCGCACCAGTTGCTCAAGGAGCAGGTCGAGGATGTCCTCGGATCGCTCACGCTCCGCGAGCGGAAAGTCTTGCAGCTCCGCTTCGGGTTGGAGGACGGGCGGGCCCGTACCCTTGAGGAAGTCGGACGCGAGTTCGGGGTCACGCGGGAGCGGATCCGCCAGATCGAAGCCAAGGCTCTGCGGAAGTTGCGCCATCCGTCGCGCAGCCGGAAGCTCAAGGATTACCTGGACTGAGGGAATCGTAGCGCCGCCACAAAGGAGACCGGCGTGTATCGCTCCCCTCAAGACCCCGAGCGGATCACTACCACCCGCGTTCGCCGCGTTCGAGGCACCCACGAGACGGAGGTGGACGACACGCTCGCGGTCGAGGAGCCGCTCGAAATCTTTGCCGGTGGGGAGCCCCTGGCGGTGATCATGCGGACTCCCGGCCACGATGAGGAACTGGCGGTAGGGTTCCTGCATGGCGAGGGCCTGCTGGCGAATCGAAGCAGTTTGCGGTCCCTTGGCGCGTGGCGCGACGCCAGTGGGAGCCTGGCCGAGAATCGCGTGACCGTGGAGTGGCAGAATGCCCGTCCCACCGCTGCCGCGCCAAGGCGCTTCTTCGCCACCTCCAGTTGTGGGATGTGCGGCAAGGAGAGCATTGAAACCGCGCTGGCCCTCGCTCCCGCTCTCGAAGCCAGGATCTCGGTCTCGCCTGACGTGCTGTATCCTCTCCCCGATCGCCTGCGGGCAGCGCAGAGTGTGTTTCAGGCGACCGGAGCCCTGCATGGGGCGGGGCTATTTGACCTGGAGGGGAACCTGCTGGCTGCTCGTGAGGACGTGGGGCGCCATAACGCGGTGGATAAGCTCATTGGCCGCGCCCTCCTGGACGACGCCCTCCCGCTGGACCATCGCATCCTGCTGGTCAGCGGTCGCGTCTCATTCGAGATCGTGCAAAAGGCGTTGGTGGCCCGCATCCCGGTGATCGCCGCGGTATCCGCCCCCACCAGTCTGGCCGTCCAGGTGGCCCGCCGGGCGAATATCACCCTGGCTGGTTTCCTCCGCGACGACCAGCTCAACTTTTATACCTGATTTCTCCGGCGCGCTGACCGCTGTTGCTCCTGCTGGGGCGCCACCCGTATACTGCGAACATGCAGCCAAACGAGCGTTTGTTGGACGACCCGGAGCGGGAGTACCGCCCAGCGGCGGGGGCGCGGCGGGAACAGATTGTCCTGGAGGCGGCGGAATTGTTCGCCATTCGCGGCTATCACGGCACGTCCATGCAAGACATCGCTGAGCGGGTCGGCATGCTGAAAGGCAGCCTCTACGCGCATGTGGCCAACAAGGAGGAGATCCTCCTGGAGATAGTCAGTACAACCGCGCGGCTCTTCACGGACGCGGTCGAACCAATCGCCCACGGTGACGCTGTTCATGGGGCTCGACTCCGCCAGGCACTGCACGCCCATCTCGCGGTCATCGCCGAGAACCGGGCGAGCGCGACCGTCTTCCTGGTCGAATGGCGGCATCTCGAAGGCCAGCCTCTGCGCTGGTTCACCGAAGCGCGCGGGCGATACGAAGTCCTCTGGCAAGGAATGCTGGCCGAGGGCGTGGCCGCCGAAACGTTGCCGCCAGGGCTGGAGCCGCGGATGGCTACCCGGCTGCTCCTGGCGGCAGCCGGCGGCGCCTGCCAATGGCTGGCGGATCCCACCGGGCCTACGAGCGAGGCGATCGCCGACAGCCTGGCCGACCTGTTCCTCGGCTGCCAACGGGAGTAGTCGGCGGTCGGATCGATCCGACCGATCGGTTCGATCCAGGCGCCATAATACCTGCCATCCTGTACGATAGAGGAAGCGTTTTCTTCCCTTGCCCGATGAATCCCCCCGACGACACTAGATGGAGTACACTCCGTGGCAGCTTCCTACGCGACAATTGGGAAATCCGTCTCACGAACCGATGGCGAGGCGAAAGTTACCGGCCAGGCCCGCTACACCGGAGACTTGCGGCTTCCCGGCCTGCTCCATGCCCGTTTGGTCCTCAGCCCCCACCCCCACGCGCGTATCGGGAGCATCCAGACTGAGCCCGCGCGCCGGGCGCCAGGGGTCGTGGCCGTGTTCACCGGCGCGGATTTACCGACGGGTGGCCCAGACGACCTCACGCGGAACCGCCGCCCCCTGGCACGCGACCGAGTGCACTTCGACGGGGAGCCGGTGGCCGTGGTGGTGGCTGAATCGATGGCTGAAGCCCAGGATGCAGCCGACTTGATCGAGGTTGAGTACGAGGTGCTTGAGGCAGTTACCGATCCGGTGGCCGCGCTGGCCAAGGACAGCCCGCTGGTGAGGCAACCCAGGGCCGGGCAAGAGGTAGGCGGGGCCATGGCGCACGCGGCGGTCAGCGGTGAGCAGGCGGCCGAGAGCACCCCCAATACCGCGGGATCCGAACGAGTGACCCGTGGAGACGTGGCGGTGGGTCTGGCTGAGGCGGATGTGGTGATCGAGCGCGTGTATCGAACCTCTTGGGTGCATCAGTTGCACCTGGAACCGCAATCCGCCGCCGCGGCCCCCGATGGGTCCGGCAACCTGACCGTGTGGACCAGCACTCAGGGCGTATTCACCGTGCGGAAGGATGTCGCCACCATGCTCGGAATCCCGCAACGGCGGGTAAAGGTGGTGCCGATGGAGGTCGGGGGCGCCTTTGGCGCCAAGTACGCGGTCCTGGATCCGCTGGTAGCCACGCTCGCCTGGACCCTCGATCGCCCGGTCAGCCTCATCTATAGCCGCTCGGAAGAGATGCGTACCGCCAATCCCGCCCCAGCCTCGATCTTCACCGTCACCACCGGCGCCAAACGCGACGGCACCTTGACCGCCTTGAAGGCGAGCGTGGTGATCGATACCGGCGCCTTCGCGGGGGGCAGCGTGGGCACGGCCTGCATGACCCTGGCCGGCTCCTATCGGTGGCCCAATCTCGAAATCCAGGGCTACGAGGCGCTCACCCATAAGACCGGATCGAGCGCCTACCGGGCTCCAGGCGCTCCCCAGGCCATATTCGCCATCGAGGGCCAGATGGACGAGATGGCCCGCGCCCTCGACCTCGATCCACTGGCCTTCCGCCGCCGAAACGCGATCAAGGAAGGGGACGCCGGACAGGGGATCAGCGCCATGCCCAAAGTCGGCAGCCTCGCCGTGCTTGAGGCCCTGGCCGAGCATCCAGCCTGGAAGCAGCGGAGCCGCGTCCCTGGCGAGGGGGTGGGGATTGCCTTCGGTTGGTGGCCGGGCGCCATGCAGCCGGCCAGCGCGGTGTGCCGCCTGGAGGATGATGGCACGATCTCGGTGACCGTGGGATCCACCGATATCAGCGGCAGCAACACCAGTCTGGCCCAAATTGCCGCCGAAGCGCTCGGCGTCTCGATGGACAAGGTTGATCTTCGCTCCGCCGACACCGATACGGCGCCCTTCTCCGGACCGAGCGGCGGGAGCAAGACCATTTACACGGTGGGACCAGCCGTGAGGCAAGCGGCGGAGGATGCGCGCCGCCAGATCCTCGCCATCGCCGCGCACACTCTGGAAGCGGCGCCCGAGGATCTGGAGATGGTAGACGGCCAGGTGGGGGTCAAGGGCGTCCCCGGTAAGACCATAGACCTCGCGCGGATCGGCGAGATCAGCCAGGGCTGGTTCGGACGGTTCGAGCCGGTGCAGGGCAAGGGAGGCTCCGCGATCACCAACCCGGCCCCGCAGTTCACGGTTCATCTGGCTCGGGTGAGGGTGGACCAGGAGACTGGAAAGGTGGAGGTGCTGGAGTATGTCGCGGTGCAGGACGTAGGCCGGGCCATTAACCCCGCCGAGGTGGAGGGGCAGATTCACGGTGGCGTGGTGCAAGGGCTCGGGATCGCCTTATCCGAGGCCATTCCCTATGGCGAGGATGGGCGCCTGCTCGGCGCCACCCTGATGGACTACGCGGCGCCGTACGCCGCCGGCGTGCCCCCCATTCAAACCGTGCTGGTCGAGGT
>DATLQX010000412.1:0-4247 GCA_035534995.1 Chloroflexota bacterium
TCATCCTGATCGACCATGCCGCTGAAGAACGACATCACCAGGATGCCGCCGGCGCTCACGAATCGCTCCAGATTCTCCGCCACTCCCGGCCGGAGCAGATAGAGGTTTGGCGCCAGCACCACCCGATACCGTGAGAGATCCCCATCGGGCCGCGCGAAGTCGACCGCCAGGTTGCGGGCATGAAGCGGGGCGTGGTAACGGCGGACTTGATCGAGCAACCTCACTCCCTCCGACGGTTTGGCATCGGTCTCCAGGGCCCACCAACTCTCGTAGTCGAGCAGGATAGCGATATCAGCGGCGATCGTGGTGTCGAGGAGGCTATCCAGCCGGGGCAGTTCCTGTCCGAGGGCCACGCACTCCCGCCAGACGCGGGATCGTGCCGGATCGCCGTGACCCACCATGGCCCCATGGTATTTCTCCGCCCCGGCTCGTGAGGCACGCCATTGAAAGAACATTACCCCATCCGCTCCGTGAGCCAGCGCCTGGTAGCTCCATAAGCGCATCTGGCCGGGACGCTTGGTGACGTTGTAGGGACGCCAGTTGACCAGGCTGGGTGTTTGCTCCATCAAGATCCAGGGGCGACCATTCCCCAGCGATCGCATCAAATCATAACTCCGCGCCATCTCCCTACCGCTCTCGGGCCGCGCCGGATCGCCATAGGAGTCGTAGGACACCACGTCCTCGCTCGCGGCCCAGCGCCAGTAGTCAAGCGCCTTGTTCGAGTAGGTGAAGTTCGTGGTCACCGGCAGCTCCGGCGTGATCTCCTTCAGAATCGCGCGCTCCAACTCGAAGCATTCCCGCAAGGCATCGGAGGAGAAACGGCAAAAATCGAGTTGCTGGGTCGGATTGAGGGGGCCGGGAGCGGCGCGCGGCGGCTCGATCTCGGCCCAGTCGCCGTAGCGTTGGCTCCAGAAGGCGGTGCCCCACGCCTCGTTAAGCCGATCGAGGGTGCCGTACCGTCGCGCCAACCACTGGCGAAAGGCAACCGCCGAGACCTCGCAATAGCACGCCGTCACATGGTCGCCATACTCGTTGCCGATATGCCAGAGCGCCAGGGCTGGGTGTGTGCGGTAGCGCTCCGCCAGTCGCCGAGCCAGACCCGCGGCGGCCTCGCGATAGACCGGACTACTGGGGCAGAAGTGCTGTCGGCTTCCGGGGCCAAGGCGCACGCCCTCCTTGGTCACCGGGAGACTCTCGGGCCACCGGGCCGGCAGCCACGGCGGCGGTGAAGCGGTGGCGGTGGCCAGGTTGACCAGCACTCCATGGGCGTGCAAAATATCCAGCACCCTATCCAACCAGGCGAACTGGTAGTCGCCCGGCCGCGGCTCCAGCCAGGCCCAGGAGAAAATCCCCAATGACACCAGGTTTACTCCCGCCTCGCGCATCAGACGAGCGTCTTCCAGCCACACTGATTCGGGCCATTGCTCGGGATTGTAGTCGGCGCCGTAGAGCACATGAGGGACGCGGGCGATGATCGGCACCAGGGCTACCCCGCGATCCCGCCGCCGTCGATCACCAGCGCCGTGCCGGTGACAAAGGCAGAGGCGGCGCTGGCCAGATACAAAGCTCCCTCGGCGATATCCTCGGGCCGGCCCACTCGCCCGAGCGGTCGGGCGGCGGCCCCGGCCAGGAAGCGGTCGCTCGGCTCTCCCAACTGCGATGCCTCGTGCCGGAGCATCGGCGTGTCGGTATCGCCGGGGCAGATACAGTTTACCCGGATCCCCTCTCCACCGTGGTCGATCGCCAGCGCCTTGGTCAGCTGCACCACCGCGCCCTTCGAGGCACAATACGCGGCGGCCTTCGGACCACCCACCAGGCCCCAGCCCGACGCGATGTTGACGATCACGCCGCCACCCGCCGCCGCCATCAAGGGAATCGCCGCCTTGCCGAGCAAGAAGATCGCCTTCACGTTGACCGCCATTACCCGGTCCCATTCCTCCTCGCTCGTGTGAAGGATGGTGGCCCGGTGGATGATCCCGGCGCTATTACAGAGAATATGCAGTCCGCCGAGATCAGACTGAGTCCGTTCCACTGCCTGGGCACAATCGTCGGCCCGGCTCACGTCGGCCCGTGCCCAGATGGCCAGGCCGCCGGCGCCGGAAATCGTCTCGGCGGTCTCACGCGCCCCCGGCACGTCCCGGTCGATCACGGCCACGGCGGCGCCCGCACGGGCAAAACGCAGGGCGATGGCTCGGCCAATCCCCGATGCGCCGCCAGTCACCAGGGCGACCCGCCCATGCAGGGGCCGGTTGCTCATCTCCTTATCGGAAAACATCATCCATTGCCTTTCCCGCCGCTTCCAGGGTTAGCGCCACGTCCTCTTCGGTGTGGGCCAGGGTGACAACCGAGTGAAGGGTGGTCATCGGGGTGAGATAGATACCATGCGCAAATAGGGCTCTCACGTATCGGGTATAGGCGCCTCGATCCACATAGCGGCAAAAGTCACGATAGTCGCGGATCGCGGGCCGGTCGGTGAAGACGATATGCAACATTGGGCCGAACTGCTGGACCAGGGCCGGGATTTGGCGCTGGGCGAACAATCCTTGCCAGCCAGAACACAGCGCATCGGCGATCCGCCACACATGGTGATAGGCGCCGCCGTCATCCGCCGTGAGCACTCGCAGGCTGGCCCTGGCCGCGTAGAGGCCGATGCGCGAGGCGTTCTGCGTCCCATAATGCAGCACGCCGCCCCATCCAAGGGCAGCCATGATCTCGGCCTTCCCCACGAAGGCGGCCAGAGGGAGGCCGGCGCCGAGCGCCTTGCCGTAAATGGTGAGGTCGGGGCGCAGCCCAAAATGCTCGGCGCAGCCGCCGGGGGCGATCCGGAATCCGGTAACCGTTTCATCGAGAATGAAGAGGATTTGGTGCGCGTTCGCCAGATCCTGGAGCCCCTGGAGAAAGCCTGGCGCGGGGAGAATGATCCCCATGTTCGCCATCACTCCCTCGGTGAGGATGGCGGCGATCTGGCCGGGATACGCCGCGATGGCCCGCTCTACCGCCGCCAGGTCGTTCCAGGGGACCAGGATGGTGTCTTCCAGGGCGTGGCGATTCAGGCCGGAGCTATCGGCGATCTTGACCGGATCGCGTGGGTGGCCCAGTGCGGTAAAAAGTTGGGGATTCGAGTTGACCAGCACATCATCGTACCAGCCATGGTAGTGACCCTCGAACTTGATGATCTTTGGCCGGCCAGTGTAGCCGCGGGCGAGGCGGATCGCCGCCATCACCGCCTCGGTACCCGTATTGGCGAAGCGCACCCGTTCCGCCGCCGGGGTGATGCGCTGGATCAACTCGGCTACCTCGACCTCGATCTCCGTGGCGGTTGCCAGGTGGGCGCCCGAGGTGGCTGCTTCCACTATCGCCTGGGTGACGGCCGGATGCGCGTGGCCGAGCGGAAGGACGCCAAAGCCCATCATCCAATCGATGTAGCTGTTCCCATCGACATCCAGAATGCGCGACCCTTCAGCGCGCTCCATGAACAGAGGATAGTCACCAAAGGTTGCCGGCCCGCGGGAGGCGGAACTGCCGCCCTCGATGAGGACGCCGGCCGTGCGCTGATAGAGGGCCTCCGAGCGCTCTGTCGTGTAGGTCATGCGAAACTGCCTTCCTCCTGATCGGTCTATTGAGCGGGCAGCACCACTCCATGGCGGCCCGCGTAGCGAGTAAAGCGTTCCATCAACTCCAGAGCCCGGTCTTCAGCCTCCCCCGGGCGCAGCGGATCACAGGGGTACCCGAGGACCGAGCGGCTCGCCTCGATGGTGGATGGGCGGAAGGTCACGGTGCCGTCCGGCTCGATTCGCTCAATCCCGTCAAAGGGATGCGACCGCTTGTTGATTTGGATCGCCTCCTCCAGCGAGAGCCCCGCGATTGGCGCTGGTCGTACACCGCTCCGGCCCACAAGGACCGGATAGCCGCCGGGCAGGCCGCCGGGGGCCGGTGCGTGCAGAAAAGTTTCGTCCTCCTCAAGGAGAGCCTGGATCAGGCGAACCGCCGACCCGGCGGTAAGGAAGTGACCGGCCACCCCCTCGGTGATTGGGTAGGAGGCGCGCAGTAGGGCCTCGCCATCCAGCAATTCCGTGACGTCCTGGCCATCGCGCGCCACGCGCATAAACCAGGGAGGCAGTTCACCAGGTTCGCCAAAGGCATGCGGTTCCAGGGCATGATGCGCGACCAAGGACACCTTGATCGTCGCCACCGGCGCCTGTAGCCGAGCGGCGGCGAGCAGACGAAGTTTGGGCACGATCTCATCG
>DATLQX010000413.1:0-24766 GCA_035534995.1 Chloroflexota bacterium
GGTGTTGGCGTGCCCCAGCACCGCCGCCGCGACCAGGGCCAGGCACAGCCAGGCACCGGCCGGCCAACTCCGGCGGAAGCGCGGCCAGGACCAGGCGGCGGCGAAGAGAATCGGCGCGTACAGGAACAAGCCCTTCCCTGGACTAAATAGCAGGCCATATACGCCCTCCCACAGTCCCTGAAGGGTTCGCGGGGGGTGAAGGTCGTGATGATCGCCGACGATCCCATAGCCGGTGGACAGGATGCCGCCAAAACGGGCCAGATTGTAGTCCGCGGTGATCAGCAGGACCACCGCCAACGGACCCGCGAACCCGGCCAGGTTTGCCCAGCGGTTCCGACGCGCCGCCTCGACGAGCAGATAGGCGCCGAACACGCCCACATACAGCAGGCTGTCGGCCAGGTGGGTGAGTAAGGCAAGCCCGAGCCAGCCGCCGCAGACCGCGCTGCCCAGCGGGGATGGGTGGTCGGCGGACCAGAGGATCGCCGCCAGAGCGCCGATCAAACACAGCCCTATCGTGGGCTCGCTGAGAAAGGTCGCGGTGTAGGGCCAGGCGGGCGTCGCCAGTCCGAACAGTAGCGCCAACCCAAGCCCCACCCGGCGCGGCCAGCCGAGCCGTAGCGCCAGGGCGCAGAGGAACACCGCCGTAAGCGCGGTCACCAGCGGATCATAGACACCCGTCACCGCCGCTTGAACCTCGGCTCGATTGATCCCCGGCGTCCCGTGCCCAACCGTGGGATAGGCGCCGCCAATCACCCCACCCAGCACATACAGGGGGACTGCCAGGAGCGATTGACCCAGGCCATATTTGGTGAAGTACGGGCCGCCCGGTTGCTCGGCAATCGCGTTGACCGCCGGCTCGGTCGCGCAGGCGCCGCCGGGGAGGGGCAGCGGCTTCCAGGCTGGGGTGACCAGGAAGCCTTTCCCAGAATCGGACCTCACCGCCACGTCATGGCGATCCACCAGTGCCTGGGTGATCATGTACATGGCCCGCCCGTCGCTTACCGACGGAGCGATCGTACCCGGAAAGGTGAGCAGGTAGCAGAGGAACAGGAAAACACCAACGGCAATGGGGAAACCCCAGGAAACCGGCGCGCGGTGGCTCGGTGGACTCATCCCGCCGTCGCTCCCCATTCGGCCCTGATCAAAGCAAGGGCTCGTTCGACCAGATCCGGTTGAGTTATGTCAAGTCTATTGGCCTCCGGCTCGGCCCGAAACCAGGTGCGCTGACGGCGGATGAAGGCGCGAGTAGTCCGGCGGATCTCCTCTACCGCCGCCTCTTGGGAGCACTCACCTCGCGCGACGCGCGCCAGCTCCCGATACCCGAGGGCGGAAAAAGCGGGTAGGTCCGATGAGTACCCGGCAGCCAGCAGCCGGGCCACCTCCGCGGCGAATCCGGCCTCAAGCATACGATCAAGACGCGCGCCGGCGCGCGGGAACAGCACGCCGTTCTCTCCGTCCAGAAGGACGACCAGACTCCGATACCTTGGGTCGCGCCGCTGGGTGGCGGAAAACGGCCTCCCGGTGGCCACGCTCACCTCCAGGGCCCGGATCACTCTCCGAGGGTTCTTGGTATCTAGCGTGGCCACTCCTTCGGGGTCCAGGGCCCGAAGCCGCTCCACCAGCGCCGGAAGGCCGCCATTGGCTGCCTCGGCCTCCAGTTGGGCTCGGAAGTCCAGATCGGGCGCTACCTCCGGTACTTCATATCCCTGAGTGATCGCTCGGAGGTAGAGCCCAGTGCCGCCGGCCAGAATGGGTAACCGGCCGCGGCCCTGAATGGCGCCGATCACCTCATGGGCCAGGCGAACATAGAGTCCTAGACTGAATGGCTGATCGGGATCCACGATGGCGATCAGATGATGAGGAACCCTCGCCTGCTGCGCGGCGGTGGGCTTCGCGGTCCCGATATCCATCCCGCGATAAACCTGGCGCGAATCCGCGTTGACGATCTCACCACCCAGCCTTTCAGCCAGGGCGATCGCCAGCTCGGTCTTCCCCGACGCAGTCGGCCCCCCGATAGCCAGGAGGGGCGGACGTCCCTGCGTGTCGGATCCAGCAGGAGTCCGTTGTCTCACGACATTCCCCGAGTGCACCGGCGATTTGTGGCGGGCTGCCTCGTCCTGGGAACGCGAGACACCCGCAAGCGGGTACCCGGCTCGCACTGGCGCGCCCGCGCCAGGAACGACGGATCCGCTCGTCGGAGCCGCTAGGTGCACCGTCGAGATCGCGTCATGGAACCGCCAACGAGGCGAGCAAGATGCTCGCGCTCCCAGGCGGTATCCCCTTGCGGCAGTGATAATGGTACAACCTGGATTGCAAAACTCCGGCACGCCCATAATCTCCTTCATGCGGGCCGCTCGCCGAGGCTTCGGAGCACCGCGCTCACCAGATACAGCGATCCCGTAACCAACACCACTCCAGCGGCGCCCGCTACCTGCCGCGCGCGCTCCAGGGCGGCGAGCGGATCATCGCGCTCCTCTACCTTACGGCAGCCCGCCGCTCGCAACGCGGCGGCCACCGCCTCCGGACGCGCCGCCCGTGGATGCGCGGCCTGGGTGGCGATGGCCGCGGCCGCGATGGCCGCTAACGGGGCAACGGTGGCGGGGATATCCTTATCCGCCTGCATGCCGCAGACCAAAACGACCTGGCGGTCCGGGAAGAGGGCGCCCATGGCGTCGGCCAGCACCAGAGCGGACTCTCCTGTATGCGCGCCATCGAGCACCACGGTGGGCGCCTGCCCTACCACTTGCAAGCGCCCCGGCCACGAAACCGCGGCCAATCCCTGGCGGAGCGCGGCCACGTCGAGGCGCTCCAGGCGGGGTGACGCCGCCACGATGGTCATGGCCGCCGTCCCCGCGTTTATCGCTTGGTGCGCGCCCAGGAGGGCCGTGCCGAGCCCGCGCAGCAGGCCCTGGCGGTCGGCCGCGGGCCAGATGGGTGGGACTAGCGGCCCCCGCTTCAGCAAGCCTTCCCAGTCCACCTCCAGGCTAAAGCGAGTGCCGATGAGGCTCACATCCTCAATGCGCACTCGCCATTCGCGGTCGTAGAACGCCATGGGCGCCATATGAGTCCGGGCCACGGCCTCGAACACGCGCGTCACTTCAGGGGTTTGCGGCGCCGAGACCACCGGCACTCTATCCTTGATGATCGCCGCTTTCTCACCGGCAATTTCCTCCAGGGTGTAGCCAAGCACCGCCACATGGTCGTAGCCGATGGGCGTCAAGGTCGTACACAGAGGCGCCGGCACGACGTTGGTTCCATCCAACCTCCCGCCAAGTCCCGTCTCCAGCACCACCACCTCCGCGCCCTGCTCCTTGAACCAGAGGAAGGCGAGCGCCACTTGCGCCTCGAATTGCTGCACCCCGCTGATCCCTCGGAGCCGCAACCGCTCGACTGCTGGGCGCACCATGTCGATCATCACCGCCGACAGCGCGGGATCGTCAATGCTCACCCCGTCCATCTGGAATCGTTCATGAATGGTGAGGAGATGCGGTTGGGTGAACAGCCCCGTGCGGTAACCTGCCGCCCGCGTCACCGACGCCACCATGGCCGCGGTCGAGCCTTTGCCCTTGGTGCCGGCCAGATGGATAACGGGGAGAAGGAGGTGCGGAGATCCCACTTCTTCCAGAAGGGCCAGCACCCGATCCAGGGTAAATGCCGTGCCAGGGGTCACGTTGCCCAGCTCGAAATCGGGAAAACTCCGCAAAAAGGCCAACCCCTCCGGTTCCCGCATCGAGACTTTCCCTTCACGCGAGGCCACGGTAGTCCACCGCCGGCCGTGACTTTTCTCCCGCCGCCCACGTTAACAGATTGCATGGTACGGTCTGGTAGGTTATACCGGCTATGAGTCTTCTATCCCGTCCACTGTCTTCCCCGTAGCCACGAAGGGATTGCCCGTGAATGTCTTCTCCCGTCCCCGGCGTTTTCTTCTCGCGCTGACCCTGGCCGGCGGCGGTATTGCCGCGGCGGCGCCAACCGCCTCAACCGCGTTCGCCCTGGCGCCAACCATCCACGCGGGACAACCGTCGCTCACTCCACACGGTACGTTGGCGCTCAGCGGGACCGGCTTCGATCCCAGCACGGCGGCCCATCCTGTGATGGTTGATGTCGCCCTGGTCAATAGCGGCGGCACCTTTCCCCTGGGCGTGGTACAGACCGATAGTCAGGGCGGCTTTACCACCTCAAGCCTGGCCTTGCCGCTGAGCATTGATGTACCGGCGACCAATCAAATCACGGCCAGGGAGGAAAAGAAGACCGCGCTGGGGGCCGGTATCTTGCTCCCCGGCACCCTGCTGGCTCCCACCGTAACGGTCGGCCAGGGGAGTACGGCGCATCTCGGAGACCAAATTTCGCTTCAGGGCGCCGGATTCCCCGCCAATGATCCGCTCACCATCACCCTGGGCACCATGGCCGTCACCCCCGCGACGGGCCCCGCCTCGATCACTACCAGCGCCACTGGCGACATCAGCGCCACGGTGGTCATCCCCCTGAACGCCCGAACCGGCGCCCAGAACCTCACCTTAGTCGGAAGTGCCACCGGTACGGGGCAGCAGGATCAAGCAACTACTGTTCTCAACCTCCAACCGCCGCCTATCACCAACGCCCTGGTAGTGATGCCCAATCCAGCCGCCGTGGGTACGGCATTGCAATTACAGGCTGGTGGCTTCCAGCCGAACGAGCCCGTAACCTTTACCCTGAAATACTTTGACCTCGGCCTTGGCGCCTACGCACTCAAGAATGCTCCCGCCAGCGCCGATGCATCCGGTGGCGCCACTGCCCTCCTCAGTATCCCGCCCACGGCGGACGCGACGAGGCCCGCCACGGTCGTGGTGAATGGGAATGTCAGTGGGGTCGGCTACGCCCAGCCCCTCACCTTCAGCACCTTGACCCAGATTACCTTCTCGCCCCCGATCGCCCTGCCGGGAGCACAGCTTCAGATCATGGGATCGGGGTTCGTCGGAGGTGAAAACCTTTATGTCACCACCAGGCTATTCAAGACCACGGGACTGGCGGTCGCGGTGGTGGACGCGACGGGCCACTTCACCGCGACCGAAACTATCGCTCCTACCGCGCCGACAGGCACGCCGCTCGTGGTGGCCTTTAGCGGTAGCGGCGGCGATAACGGCAGCGCGAACTACGTCGTCGCCGCGCCAACCGCCCCCGGTGTCCTGGTGTCCCCCGCCGCCGCTCCGGCCGGAGCCCAGGTGATGGTGACCGGCCACGGGATGGGCGCGGGGGAGAACGTGGGCTTCACGCTCACCAGCCTGCCCCTGACTCCGTCTGGCGGCGCTGCTATCTCCGACCCCCTGGGCGGCTTCACCGCTACCGTGACTCTCCCCGCCGGGCTGGCACCAGGTTCCTATCAGCTTCAGGCGCAGGGGCTCACCTCGGGGGTCACGGCCAAGACGCCAATCCGCCTCACCGCGCCGCCGCGCAACAAGTGGTATTTCGCCGAGGGCTTTACGGGGAATACGCCAAATCTGTCCTTTCACGAGTCGCTCTCCGTGTTAAATCCGAACCCGCAACCGGCGGTTGGCAGTCTGACCTATCAATTTCCCGACGGCAGTACCCGCTCGATTCCCGTGACCATCAAGCCGCGTTCCTTGTTGGTGGAGGATGTCAACAAGGACGTCGGGGACAACCAAATCGTCTCCACCATGATTCAAGCCGATCGCAACGTAGTGGCTGACCGCATTATCACCCGGACGAACGCGAAGAAGCAGAGCATCGATACCGATGTGAGTCCGGGTCAGAGCGCCCCGCAGTCTACCTGGTATTTTGCCGAAGGGTATAGCGGAATCAGCTTCCAGCCGTATCTCACGGTGCAGAATCCGGCCGACACCCCGATCACCATCACCGCGACCCTGGCCCCACCCAGCGGTCCTCCTTCCATCGTCCTGGCGGCGCTGCCGCCCTTTGGCCGGTACACCCTCAACCTCCGCGCTGCTCTCCCTGGGAAGTCATTCAGCACCACTGTTACCGGCACCGGCCCCATCGTGGCCGAGCGGGTCGAGTACTGGGGCGACGGAGCCGGTTCGGCGAAGTTCGGCGCTGGGGTCAAGCCGGGTGTTTCCACTCCAGGAACCAATTGGTACTTCGGGTATGCCTCGGTGCTGGGCGGCGATCAGTCCTTCATCAGCTTGCTCAATCCCAATACCCAGGCCGCGAAAGTGACGGCCCGGTTTTTTGACGGCACCGGGAAAGATACGGCCACCACCTCGGTGAACGTACCGCCGGGCCAGCGAGCTACCCTCGCGCTGCAGAACCTGCTGGGAAAGAATCCCCATAGCCCACTGGCGCTCCAACTCACGTCACCGCTTCCCGTCGTGGCGGAGGAGGCGCAATACTTCCAGGGCTCGCCCAATATCGGCACCCACACCGGCGCCGCGCTCGAGGGACGAGGCGCTCCCTCCAACCGCTGGTCATTCGCCAGTGGGAATACCGCCGCCACCAACGAATTTGAATATGTGTTCAACCCGTCGACCAGGGCAACCGTGATCACCGGCACCTTTCTGGGTACCGATGGTCAGGTAGTCTCGGCCTCCTACCCAATCGCCGCCCGAACGGTGGTGACCATCGCCGCCAACGCGGTCCCAGGTCTCCACAAGGGGATGCATGGCAGCGTCTGGACCACCAAAGGTAACGCCGGCGTGGTGGTCGTACAGGTGCTCCGTGGTGCGGATGGACGTTCGGCTCTCGCCGATCAGGGGATCCCAGGCTAACCATGAACGATAGCCTGTTTAGCTCGGTGGAGGCGGTAGAGGCGGCGGCGCCTCTCGCCGCCCGCCTGCGGCCCCGTTCGCTGGATGACATCGTCGGCCACGACGATCTGCTCGCCCCTGGCCGCCCCTTGCGCCGAGCAATTGCCGGCGGGAATCCGGGGTCGCTCCTCTTCTGGGGACCACCCGGCAGCGGGAAAACGACCCTGGCCCGCGCTATCGCCGGGGCCACCAGTCAAGCGTTCTCTCAGGTGAGTGCCGTGACGGCGGGGGTGGCCGATCTGCGCCGAGTGGTGGAGGAGGCCCGGAAGCGCCTCTTCCAGACCGGGGTCCGAACCATCCTGTTCATTGATGAGATTCACCGCTTCAATAAGGCGCAGCAGGATGCCATTCTTCCCCATGTCGAGGAGGGGACGATCCGTTTGATCGGAGCGACCACCGAGAACCCCTCGTTCGAGGTCAACGCGGCGTTGCTTTCTCGTTGCCGAGTCTATACGCTCCCGGCTCTGGCCGACGAGGAGATCGCCGAAATTCTCCGCCGGGCTCTGGCCGACGAGGAGCGGGGACTCGGAGGCAAGGGCATTACGGTGTCCGATGATGCCCTGGCCGCCCTGGTCAATCTCGCCAATGGGGATGCCCGCGTGGCCCTCAACGCCCTTGAGCTCGCGGCTGGCGCCAGCATCGGCGACGAGAACCGGCGGATCGACGGGGCGCTCGTGCGGGATGTAGTGCAACAGCGGACCTTGCTCTACGACAAAGGCGGAGATCAGCATTATGACATCATCTCCGCTCTCCACAAGACCATGCGCGGCAGCGATCCCGACGGCGCCCTGTACTGGCTGGCGCGGATGCTGGAATCTGGAGAAGATCCGATGTATATCGCGCGACGCGTGGTCCGTTTCGCGTCCGAGGACATCGGGATCGCCGACCCCCAGGCGCTGGTGGTGGCCATGGCCGCGCAACAGGCAGTCCATTTCATTGGCCGCCCCGAAGGGGATCTGGCCCTGGCCGAGGCGGTCATCTACATGGCGGTCGCCGCCAAAAGCAATAGTGTCTATCGCGCCTATGGCGCGGCGCGGGAGGCGGTAGCCCGTACGCGGAACGATCCGGTGCCCCTGCATCTGCGGAACGCTCCTACCCGCCTGATGCGCGATCTCCATTACGGGGAGGGATATAAATATGCCCATGACTTTCCCGACGGGTACATCGAGCAGCAGGGATTGCCGGAGAACCTGGCCGGGGCCCGCTTCTATCACCCTACCGACCGGGGGCGCGAGCGGGCGGTCGGCGAGCGGCTGCGGGAGCTACGCGGAGAGCCGTGACGCCTGAGGCCCAGGGGTCAAAGCGCGGGAAGAACCCGTGAACACGCCGAGAGCACATCCTCGGGGCATAACTCCTCCAGGCACGCGCATTGGTCTCCCGGTTGGCCAACGCATCGGCGGAGCGCCGCACCCCCAGTACCCACCTGGTCGGTCTCCCAACCGCAACCGTGGCGATTCGGCGCGCGGACAAGCGCGGCGAGCCTGCTCATTGGCCGCCACCGGCGCGGATCGGTGGGGCCAAACAGGGTGACCTGCGGCGCCCTCAATAGCGCGGCCAGATGGGCTACCCCGGTGTCAGCGGATACAAAAAGGGCACATTGAGCCGCGAGGGCGGCGAACTGGGCCAGCGGCAGTTCCGGCCAGATCATGGATCGCCGCGCGAGAGCAACTCCGAGAAAAGCCGCCCTGAGACGCTCATCCTCGAGGCCAAAGCTCCAGCACACGGCATAGCCGCGGTTCGCCAAAGCCTCCCCCAGGCTAAGCCAGGAAGTGAGGGGCCAGCACTTCCAGGCGCTTCCGGCGCCAGGGTGCAGTAGGACGGTTCGACGGGGAGGCCCGAGAACGAGCGACTGAATAGCTGGAGGAAGACGTTCGAGCGCGGGCGGCGGGGCCGGCACAAGTACGCGCGGGACACCTAGCGGCCCGAGGCAATCGAGAAGGTATCGCGCTTGATGACGAACGTCGGAAGGCCGTGGCGGCGCCGCGATCACCACCTTCGTCCCCATGTCCTCGAACCGCCGAGCGATTTCGGCATAGGCGGCGCTCCAGATCACCGCCAACTCCGGGGCCTCCAGCGTAGGCGCGCCCCGGCCAAACAGACTCCCTGCCGAAGGCCCGGCGCTATCCACTACCTGATCAACCAGGCCGGTGGACAGGGCAAACGCCGCATACGAAGGCCGCCCTAGCAGCCTGATGTACGCGCTCGGCGCCCAACGGCGCAAGCTTGCCAGGGCAGGGTAACCGAGCAAGGTGTCTCCCAGCGCCCCCCCCAGCCAGACAAGAATAGTCGCTGGCCGCCGCTCGCTTTGGGACGGTTTCATCGGTACGGCCCTCAAACCTGGTTGTCCGGTGATCGGTGCTCTGCTATAGTAACCAGGGCCGGGAGGCAGCGTACAGACACCGGCAATGACGCCCCGATCGTCCGCGGCCTCACCCGTGGGCACATCCGGCCCGTATCCACTTGAACCGGGACGCGCCTATCAGTCCTGGACCATTCACGGAGCATATCCGCGTAGGCGCCGAGAGCGTCCGTCCGGCCGCCTGGCTGGACGCGGAAGGAGGAGATACTGTCCACATGAATTCCAGAGTGCGATGGATCGTTTCCGGCGCCCTGCTCGCCGGTTTGATAACCGGCAGCGGCTATGGGGCGGGCGCTTTGGCCTCGCGAGCCCTGGCAGGGACCACTACCCCCACCGTTACCCCTACCGAAACTATCACCGTGACCACGACCCCAACTTCCGGTACGCCACAGGGATCAGTGACCACGACCCCAACTCCCGGTACGCCACGGGGATCAGTGACTGCAACCCCCACCGCCACCCCCAGTGGGGCGCTAAGCAGTCCCACGCCCACCAGCAGCGGGCCAAGCGCGACCCCCACCAGGATCCGTCCGAAGAAATTCGTGGCCAATCCGACCCCGATTGCCGCGCGCCGCAAGTCCATTACCCTGCCCGCCCCCGTGTTGGTTCAGGTGGGCTCGAAGGAAGTGGCGAGCGGCTTGACTCCGATCAAGGCGGTCGCCCTGGCGAATCATGCGGCACCGCAGCTCCAACTCACGGCCCCCACCTATATCCCCAAGAACTGGATTCTCCAGGTCGTCCATGTGGATGCCTCGCAGGGACTGGGCTTCCCGCCGGATGGATATCTCCAATACATCCCAAAGAGTCTGAAGAAGGTTGGCGGCACCTATCCCTCTTTCCTGGTCACCAAGCAGGTTGGCCTGGCGCCGATCATCACTCCCGGCAGCAAAGTGACGCCGGTGGTGATTTCCAAGGGCGTCCATGGCATCGGCCAGGTGACCGGTACTATCGCCGATCTGAAGCTCAAGAATGGCTACGAGATCGTCCACGTTACCTGGAGCCGCCTGACCGTGAGCTACGACGTGACCAGCGCGATTGGGCTCTCCAAGCTGAGTATCAAGGATCTTTTGGCGATCGCCGCCACCGTCTCCTGAGTCCAGCCTGCTACACTGGAGGGGTGAGCACCTTGCCGCCCCTCCAGGAGCTTCGCGCTGAGATCGTCTCGATTGGCACCGAGTTGCTGCTCGGTGAAATCACCGATAGCAACGCCCGTTGGCTCGCGGGCCGGCTTCCGGCCCTCGGCATCACCCTCTACCGCATCCAACAGGTTGGCGACAATCTTGGTCGCCTGCAAGAGACTCTCCGCCTGGCCTGGGAACGGGCTGATCTCCTCATCCTGACCGGCGGCCTCGGACCAACCGAGGATGATCTGACCCGCGAGGCGATCTCCGGCATGCTGGGGGAGACCATGGTGGTGCGTCCAGATCTCGAGGACAACCTCCGCCAGTTCTTCGCCAGACGCGGCCGAACCATGCCGGAACGAAACCTGAAGCAGGCCACAATCATTCCCTCCTGCGAGATCCTGGCGAATCCAGTCGGCACGGCCCCTGGCTGGTGGGTCCGGCGGGAGCATCGACGGATTGCCGCCATGCCCGGCGTCCCCGCCGAGATGCGCCGGATGTGGGTGGAGGAGGTCGAACCCCGCCTGGCCCAAATTGCTCACGGTGGGGTAATTGTCAGCCGCACCTTGAAGATTCTGGGACTGGGTGAATCGGCCGTGGAGGAGCGGCTGGGCGAGTTGGTCCATGCCGCGAACCCCACCGCCGCTACCTATGCCCGTGACGATGGCATCCATATTCGTCTTGCCGCGCGCGCCGCGAGCGGAGATGCCGCGCGGGCCGCTCTGGCTCCGATGGAGGAACAGGTGCGCCGCCTGTTCGGCGACGCGCTCTATGGCGCGGACGGCGAGAACCTCCCGGAGGTCACCGCCAGGCGGTTACTGGCCGATGGACTGAGAGTCGCGGTGGCCGAGGCTGGTCTGGGCGGCGCCCTCTGCGCCAGTCTCGACGCTGGCCCCTTGGCAGGAGGATTGGTGTTGCCCGTCGACACAACCATTGGGACCGAGGAGAGCGCCAAGGCGGCGGCCCGGTCCCTGGCCCATCGGGCCCGCGAGGCCTTCCCTGCCGCGATCGGGGTGGGCGGCTCCCTGGTGCTCATTGACGCCCATCATTTGCTGATCGCCGTGGCGGTGCTGACGGACACCGGCGAACAGGTCACGGTTGAGGAGCACGCGACGGAACGGGCGGACGGGCCGCGCCGGGCCGTGCTGTTGGCGGCCGGGATGCTGCGCCAGCTCACCTAGTGCTTCTCCAGTCGGCTTCGTGCACGGTGGTACAACCCCGATCGCAGCCGTCCTGGCGCTTTCACCCGGCCTCAGTCGGGGGAATCAAACACTGCGGCCCGTTCTCATGCTTTCCAAGAAACAGCGTGCTATACTAAGAGCCTAAAGGCACGGCCCACTCGGACCATCGCCTGGCCGCCATGGATTGTGGGGCGGGGAGTGTGCGAACTTGGGTGAGATCATCTACTTGACCGGTGAGCGTATCCACGTAACCCTGTACAGGCAAACAAGGGGCTGGTGGCACCATGACTCGACCCTCAAAGAGGATGACGAGCGTGCCCTCGCGGTCCTGACCGCCGTGATCACCGAGTTAGGCCCATGGTATTTTGAGTTGAGGACACGATCCTGGGTGACGCACTTTTACGAGGCTGCCTTCCACGGCGGCTGGTGGTCGCCCGTGGTGATGGTGGACCATGCGGTCTTCTCGCAAGGCTGCGTGCCAGATCACGCGGCGCTCCGTGCCCACCTCAGCCGGCAAATCCACCTCCTCCGTCCCCGCCTGGCGAAGTCCAGTTGATTGAATCCTGCTATTCCGTGCGGAGTTCTCAGTGACCCCTGAAGTTACGGCGATCGCCGAGGATCTCTTTCGCTATCTCCGCTCCGTGGGCGGCGTCTCGGATGTACACCGTCCGGTGCCGATTCTCAAGAAGCCCTCGCCCCGCGGCCGCCCTCCCACCCCTGCCTTTATCGCCATCCCTGGCGCCGCGTTCGAAATCAGCTTCACCTATAAGAACGAGGCGCGAACCTTCCGCTATTACGTGGACGCCCGTGATGATCTCCGCGCGGTGACCCAGACGCTGCGTTCTCACACCAACGGGGAACTCTTGGTGCGCGTGCCGGGCGAGTATGGAGACGTCATGCCGAACGATATTCATTACGTCAATCGCCTGAATCTCGCCCCTGGCGCCCTCGCGCCCCTGCGCTAATGCTCCGGCCTCCTGGCAAGAAAGGTCTACCGTGATCGATTTCCCCGCGCGCACTGAACGCCTATCGCTCACCCTGGGCATTCTGTGCGACCACGCCCTGATTGGTCAGGATGGCAAGCTGAGCCTGATCGGGATTTTTGACCACATTGGCGTCAGTCAACTGCCCGCGCAGCATCCTCGCTTCTTTGTCGTGGTAGTCTTGCAGGGCAATTCCCACGAGCAGCAAGTGGAGATGGAGTTTGTCGCCCCCGACGGCAGGAGCCTGATGCGCGAGGCGATCCCCATCGATCCGCAGGCCGTGGCCCAGGGCAACGGGAAGCTATTGGCCGAGATTAACATGTTGGTGCTCGATCAGCCTGGTACCTTCGAGTTTCGGGTTTCCGGCGGAGACCGGCTGCTGGGGACCATTCCCCTGCATGTGGATCATGTGCAGCCAGAACAGCAGCTCACCGGCCCCACTCCGGTTCCCCGGGCCTGATCGCGCGAAGCGGGGCGGTCAGCGGGCCTCCTCGATCAAGGTCCAGACCAGGAAGCCGCCGATCAGGAGGAAGCCGCCGGCCGCGCCCGCCGCCGCGAGCACCTCGGTCGGAATGCCGGTGTGATGCACCAAGAGGGCAATACCGGCCAACAGGACGAAAGAAAACAACGAGAACGCATTAAATGGGGTCACCAACGCCTTGTTCATGATGGGTCGCCGTCTCCATTCACGACACCGCGATACCGGCGGTCAGCGACCATCGGCTCGCTTTCTTTCCTCTGGCGTGATCATACGCGATCCGGTCCCGCCTCGTCACCTTTTGCCCTGATAAGCCTGTCACGTCTAGAAAAAGCGCTTCGCGAACCGGAGCACCCCTTGCTTCCACGGCACCCGATGGGAGACCCCGGCGCTGTGCTCAAAGCTGGCGAGGTTCGCGAGATACCAGCGATAATTCCGCGTCAGGGCCTCCTGGTTCGAGAATTTGGGCGTCCAGCCCAGCACTTGCTCCGCTTTCTCGATCGAGACGAATGAGTCCTTCGACGCGGTCTCATACACCCATTTGTAGAGAGGCGACATGTGCAGCGCCTCCAACACCCGCAAGGCCAGAATAGCAGGGCCGGCGGGCAAAGGGCGGATCCGCTTGCCATGGCCGGCCTCATTCAGCACGGCTTGATAATCCTCGCGCATGGTCAGGAATACCTTGGCGCCGATGTTGAACGTGTCATTTACCAGCACCCGGTCAAGGGTCGAGGCCAGGTAAATCGCCTCGCAGAGATCCTCGACATCGAGCAGTTGGTAACGATTGCGGCCACTGCCCAGCATAGGGAAGCCATGCCCACTCGCCGCCCAGTCGTAGAAGAGGGCGAAGACGCCGAGCCGCTCGGGGCCGATAAATGACTTCGGGCGGACAATCGGCACGCACATGCCTTGGGCGCGGTAGCCTTCGCAGATCTTTTCGGCCCGGATTTTGGCCCGGCCATAGGCCCCTACCCCGTCGAGCGGATCATTTTCCCGGAGTGGGTGATGATTCGGAATCCCATACACGGCGGTAGACGAAACGTGCACCACCCGATCCACGCCGTGGGCCTGGGCCGAGGCGAGAACATTCTTGGTGCCGCCGATGTCCGTGGTAAAGATGTCCTTCTTCGCATAGAGCGGCAAGGCGGCGGCGGTGTGGATCACCACGTCCACCCCTTCCATGGCCCGGTCGACTGTTGCCCGGTCGCGGATATCGCCTGTGATCGCCGTTACCCTGTCGCGCGCGTCTGGATAGTCAAATGATGCGAGGTCCAGCGACACCACATCGTGATCCCGCGCGAGTAAGTAGCGGACCATATTAATCCCGAGAAATCCCGCCCCTCCGGTAATCAGATACCGTGCCATCGATACTCCTTCCCAGGCGCGCCGGCGCCGGAAACAGCACATGCCGCCAGGAACCTCCCGGCGGCATGTGTATTTGTGCTCCCCGCGCTGGACTCGAACCAACAACCTACCGGTTAACAGCCGGTTGCTCTACCATTGAGCTAGCGAGGATCGGACGCGGACGGCTAACCATCCGCGAACACTAATGTAGTCCTTTCCGCTATGTGCGTCAAGCGGAAGCGCGGGGTTTTTTCTCCGAGCCCATGGTCAAGAACGGGGCGTGAAAACACCGGTCGCGCCCCAGGCCGGGATGGAACGCCGGGAGGCGTCGGCCCTGTCTCTTGAACCGTTCAGGGCGTTGCAGCGAAACAATCCATCGGTGAAGTACGAATACTTTGACGGCTATGTCTACGCCACGGCCGGTGGCTCGAGACGCTACTTGAGGCTGGGAGCGAGATCGAACTGACCAGCATCGCCGTGCGGTTCTCGATTGCCCGCTTAGATCACGGCATAGCGGTCCAGGCGGTGCCGCCCAGGCCCTACAATTGCTAAAGATCTCTAGTTCCATGCAAACAACCGTTCGTTTGCTGAACTACGCGATTAGCTCACGAGCGGTACCGCCCATGGCTGTCAGGCTCCGGGATCGCTCACCCCGAGGCGAAAAGCTTGAACTCCACCTGACCGCCCAGGACAAGCTGGTCGCGCTGGTTGCGGACGCTCACCTCGATGAGCACCACCTGATCCTCATCACGATTGACGATTTCGGTGAGCCGCCCGCCCACGGTCAGAACGTCGCCCACCGCTACCATGCCGGCGAAGCGGACCTCGATCAGACTGATAAAGCCGCTCTCTAGATGGGGTGAAAACAGGAGCCCAACCCTGGCCATGGTCAGCATGCCGTGCTGGATCACCCCCGGAAGCCCTGCCTCCGACGCCGCCGCGTCGATGGTGTGGATGGGGTTGAAGTCGCCCGAGGCGCCCGCGTACTTGATCAGGTCGAGGCGGGTCACCGGCGCCAGAACCAGCGGTCCGAGTTCGGTTCCGACCGCCCAGGCCGGCTTCGCGTCCACGCTCATCGCTCCATCCCCCGGCGTACCGTCTCGGTGACGATCAGTACCTTCCGCATCCGCAGCACCACCTCGCCATTCTCGGCCGTCCCAGTCTGAGCGAACACCAGGAAGGTGAGGAGGCCCCGCCCTCCCTGCTTCTCGTAGTAACTCTCGAACACATCCTGGCCCATTATCATTTCACCCACCCGCAGCGGGCGGACGGCGCTGATCCGCTGCTCGCCGTGCAGAAGGCCCTCGCTCGGCAAAACCAGGCCCCCGATCTGGCCATAATCCAGGGTTATGGCGAAGGTCGGCGGCGCGATGAGCCCGCCGTAGCGGCTCCCTTTCGCCGCCGCCTCGTCAACAAATAGGGGATTAGGATCGCCGATTGCGGCCGCGAATTGGCGGACCGCGCCGCGTTCGATCCAATTCGCCGCCGGTTCCGAGCCGGTGCCTACCAAGTGCTGCCACATGGTCCGCTCCTTTCAGGCGCGAGGGCCGCCCGCGACATAGAGCACCTGACCGCTGACAAAGCCCGCTTCCTCCGAGGCCAGGAATAGAATGGCCGTCGCCACGTCCTCGGGCTGCCCGGTCCGCCCTACCGGGATCTCCCGCACGGCCATTTCCACGAAACGCTCGAAGGGCACCCCTACCCGCGCGGCGGTGGCGCGGGTCATGTCGGTTTCAATGAACCCCGGCGCCACCGCGTTGCAGGTGATACCAAACTTGCCGAGTTCGATGGCCAGCGTCTTAGTCAACCCCTGGAGTCCGGCCTTGGCGGCGGCGTAGTTGGTCTGGCCCCGATTGCCCAGGGCCGAAGTAGACGAGAGATTGACGATTCTTCCATATTTCTGCGGCACCATCACCTTTTGCGCCGCGCGGCAGCACTGAAAGGTACCTTTCAGGTGCACATCAATCACCTGCTGCCAATCGTCATCGCTCATCTTGAACAGCAGGTTATCGCGCAGGACGCCGGCATTGTTGACTAGAATGTCCAAACGGCCCTGGGATGCCGCGAAATCGCCGATCACCGTGTCCACCTGTGCGCGATTGGTGACATCCAGGAGCGCCCCCGAGACCGCCAGCCCTTCCCCTCGGAGTTCCGCGACCGTGGCCTCCAGCCCGTCTCCGTTCATATCCGCCAGGCAGACGGTGGCGCCCTCCTGGGCAAGCCGGCGCGCGGTGGCCTTGCCGATCCCCTGACCGGCGCCCGTGACCAGTGCGACCCTGTCTTTTACTCTATCCATTCGACCCTCCATAGGCTCGTTCTACAACAGGTCGGGCTGGTGGTGCTCAAGGTGCTGTACCACCATTTTGACCTCCTGCGCCTTGTCCGCTGGGCAGATCAGGAGTGCGTCGCCCGTATCCACCACGATCAGATTGTCCATACCGATCGTGATTACCTGCTTTCCCTCCGGGGCATAGATGAGATTCCGGCTGCTGGAGAAGGGGATGTAGCGCCCACGGACAGCGTGCCCGCTGCCGGCATCGGCCAGTTCGTCGCGCAGCACGTCCCAGGTGCCAATGTCGCTCCAACCAAGCTCGGCCGGCATCACCACCATGTCGTCCCCGCCCATATGCTCGAAAATCCCCTTATCGATCGACATTTTGGGGATGCTCGCATATAACTCGCCAATCTCGGCCCCGGGTCCGTGGCGCTCAAGCGCCTCGACAATTTGCCGCAGAGCCGCGGAAGCCTCCGGCGCGTGCTCGGCGTAGAGGCCCAGGATTTTCTCGGCCGTCCACACGATATAGCCCGTGTTCCACAGGTAGTTACCGGCCTCGATCAACTGCAAAGCGGTAGCCAGGGATGGCTTTTCTACCTGGCGGACGAAGGCGTGTACCGGCCTGCCATCCACCATGGCTCGTTGCTCACCGTACTCGATATACCCCAGGGCCGTGCTGGGCGAGGTGGGCCGCACATCCACCTTCACCACCCAGTTCCGCTCGCGCGCCAGGGTGTGCGCCGCTTGCAGGCTGGCCACGAACTCCGCGTCGCGGCGGATCACATGGTCGGCCCCCCAGAGAGTGGCGATGGTGGAACCGGGGTAGCGATAGTTCAGTACGGCCACCGCGTAGCCCACGGCGGCCAGGGTGTCGCGCATCTCCGGCTCGGCCAGCACGTTCTCCGCCGGTAGGCCGGGAACCTGCTCCAGGACCAGGTCGCGGTAGATCTCGCCGGTGGAGACGAAGATATTTTCCAGGCCGATACTGGCGGCCAGCCGCCGCACCATCAGCTGGAAGAGTGAATCAGGGCCGACCAGGGGCTGAAACTGCTTCGGTCGGGCTCTTCGGCTCAACGGCCACAAGCGCGAACCGGCGCCTCCGCTGAACAGGATCGCGCGAAACGGGTCGTTTGCCATGTTTACCGCTCCTCGTCGGCGTCGCCCCGTGGGGCATACGATGGATGAATCAACCGGCGAGTTTCCGCCGGCTTGACCCAGAAGTTGTCCATCATCTCGATAAGATGACGGAAGCGCGCGCGCGGCACCACCACGAAAAGGTCCGAGGCATCCACCTTATTGAAGGCTCGGCCATTGCTGTCTCCGGGGGAGAAGACGCTATTGCCGGTGAGGCGTGGCGCCGCGAAAACCGACGAGCAGGTGGCCGCCCCCAGCTCACCCAGGGGGAACTCACCGATCCGCACCGCGCTCGCCTCGGCCACGGTCATCGCTTGCTGAGGGGGGCAGATCAGCACCAGCAGGTCCACCGACACCCCAACCGGAGCATCAGCCAACGGCGCCGCCCCCAGGGCCGCGATGCTGCCCTGAGCCAGCGAGTAGCTATTCGCCTTGCTTGCTCGCGCCCCTGCCGCGGTATAGAACCCCTGAGCCAGGGTGAGATAGTGTCCTTCGGTGATCAGCGATAGTCCTGGCCCCAGGCCAAGATGGTATTGGCCGACGATGCAATCGTGACGCGAGCTATCTACGTAGACACGCCGCCCAAGCTCCGCCTCCCGAACGAGGGCACAGGCCGGTAGGTTCACCGCCTCGTACTCCGGCGGCGGCGCCTCGGTAAAAAAAGTGATCCCCACCGGCGGCCGGGCGACGCTCAGCTTCCGCACAATGGCTGCCACGACCCGCCGCTCCTCGATATGGACTGCCTGAGCATCGTCCACCAAGGTCGGCGAACCGGCGCCATCGGTCACTGGACGTTGCCGAAGGTGTGCAGACTAAAGATGCCCAGGGTGCCGACCAGGTAGGCCAGCCCCAGGAAGCTGATGATCACGATGACGAAGCCCACCATCCCCAGGGCGGCCATCGGGGCTCCGCGCCAGCCCCGTTGTACCCGAACGTGAACGTAGAGCGCGTAGTACACGAAGGTGATCAGGGCCCAGATCTCTTTGGGGTCCCAGCTCCAGAAGGTGCTCCAGGCCATTTGAGCCCAGATCGCGCCCGACATCAACACGAAGGCGATCATGGGCAATCCGATGGAGATCGCGCGGTACGACCACTCATCAAGCTGCTCCAACAACTCGGCCTCCGACCCCTCGGCCCGGGTCACCAGGGGACCTTCAAGGGCGATTCGCCGTTCCAGGCCCTTATAGCCCAGGAAAGTCACCGCCGTCAGGACCACGATCTCGCAAGCGATGCCCAGGGCTTTCGAGGCCGTGAGCGCATTGCCGCTGCCCGGCCAGCGGCCGATGTAGATGCCCAGAAGGATGCCGACCACGATCGCGACCGGCCAGATGGCAAGGGCGAAGGTGTGCGGACGGCGCCAGGCGCCCGATCGAACCAGATAGGTGATACTGAGCGCGCCGCCCAGGGCGAAGAAGCTGTAGCAGGTCATGGCCATCCCCACATGAATGCGGAGCCAATTACTCTGCAGGGCGGGACGGAGCGGATCGATCACCGTGCTGCCGGATCCAAAGTTGAACAGCGAATACCCCGAAAATCCCACCACGAACAGGAAGGTCGCCCAGCCCACGATGCGCGTCCGCATCAGCTTTTCGGCCACCAGATACACGGTGACGATTGCCCAGGAGAAGGCAATGGGCGCCTCGAACGCATTGGCCACCGGCCAGTAGCCTTGCGCGTCCCAACGAGCAGCCAGACCGAGGGTCGCCAGGACGTAGCCACCATAGGCCAGGCCAGTCGCGGTCAGCCCCAATCGGTAGCGGTTAAAGACGGGCTCCGCGCGCCCGCCGCTCAAGGTGATGGTTCCGCCAGGTGACCCGGTGGCCACCCGCACCGTGGCGGCGCGGACCTCCGGGGCGATCGCGTGCGCGATGTAGAACAGCAGGGCGAGCGCGTAGACCCAGAAGCCCAAAAATAGGCAGGTGGAAGAAAAGTGCAAAAGCTGATCTTGATTCATGACGTCCGACCTTCCATCTCGAACTCCTTGCTTGCGGTATCCAGTTCACGCCGCGTTACGCGGCCAATCTCCGCGAATCTGCGCTTGAATCCCTGTCGGCTCTTTTCCGAGGAGCCGCGCATTAACATCGTGCTGGATACCCCCGAGTCGTCGTCGGGAGCAATATACAGCCACAGGCGACTAAAGGGAAAATACAGCACGCTCACCAACCCCAGGAGGATGAGCGCGAAGGTGGTGAAAATAAAAGGTACGGCGGGGTTATGGCCGATATTCAGGCCCGCCACCCGGCGGATCAACAAAATGAAGCGAACCCCCCCAACTTCCACGGGCGTGCTCGTAATCTGCTCCGTGGTGCCATTGAAGGTTCGGGTGCCGACCGGAATGTCAGCCGCTTCCTTCAGGATCCGCATGGCCTGTCCTATTTTTTGCGGGGGCCGGGCGACCGTCACCACGGCGGTGGGTGGCTGCTTTTGGTTGGGGATGGCGTCATGAAAGGTCAAAGTGACCGCCAGGTCACGATCGGGAAGATAGAAAGCCGAGATACCGTTGCCAATCGGGCGGTAACTCCCGTCTCCCAATGGGGCCAGCAGCAGCGGGTCGGAGCCGCCGCATGACTGCGTATTATCCTCCAGCACGCAATACGAGAGGGGCTTGGGCGGTGACTGCCGGGTGTCAATCGCGATCAATCTGGCGGAGACGGCAAAGCTGGCCTGGTGAATGTCGTAGCCGAAGATACCCCCGTAATACCAGGGCGTGTTCACGTCGATTGTATCATGATGCTCGGTTCCATTGGCCTCGATCACGGTGAGCTGATCGCGGAAGTTCCGCGGCAGCCCGTCCGGGTAGAGGCCGAAATTGAAGCCGTCCGAACGCAGCATGAGCCCCGTGCCATGGCCGATCGCGATTGGCGCCCCGCCGGCCTCCACCAACACGGCGCTGTCCAGCCAGCCTGCGATGGCCCCCCAGGCGATGCTGGCGACCATCAAGACGATCCCCAGGTGTGATACCAGGGATCCCAGACGCATGGCCCGGAAACGATCCGCGAGAATATAGGTTATGCCCTCACGTTCGACCGTCTCTACGCGATAATGGCAGCGGCGCAGGGCCTTGACCACGGCGCGGGCCGCGGTTGCCGGTGGCAGCACGGCCTCTATCACCTGGACCGTCTGGGCTGCGCGGTAAAACTCCGGCCGATGCACCACCGGTACCTTAAAGGCATAGCGATAGACAGGGCGTATCCTCCCGCGCACGCAGCTCAACACACTGAGCATGAGGAGGAAGTTCAGCCCATAGAACCACCATGATTCGTAGATGTAGCGGATACCTTTATCCTGCGGCAGTAAACTCCCAGCGATTACGACCGCCAAAATGCATGCCAACATACAGATGGCGAAGGTCATGGAGCGCATGGTGCCCCAGATGAGCGCGAGGCTCATCCGGTGCACGCGGGGAATGATCAGGCGCTGTTGTCGGACGGCCATAATCTCCGAACCTACATCCCGGTCGCGGCGGCGTGCCTTGGCCGCGAATACCACGGAAAAGGCTCCCGCGTGACGACGCGGGTGGGGCGTGCCGTTCCAACAGATAGGATACACCGTGCGTGCCAAGAGAAAAAGGGAAAGCGGCTTCGGCAATGATCCACCCCGGCCCAGCAGGCGCTATCATGGGCGAAGACAACCGGCACCCGCTCGCCGGCCGCCGCGGGCCGGACATTGCAGCTTTACCGAAGGAGGGAAGTGTGACGCACCTGGATATCGTCGTGGAAGCCGATCGGCTGGTCAAGCTGGCGGAGGCTGACGCCATTCCCCTCCGTTTGCTTGGCGGCATCGCGGTCTCGCTGCGCTGTGGTACGATCATGGGTCGCCCTGAGTTTGCCCGCGAGTTTAAAGACATCGATCTCGCGGCGCCGCGCCGATCCGCGAAGGCTCTGGGCGATCTGCTGACCAGGGAGGGGTATACGGCGAACCGCCAGTTCAATGCCTTGCAGGGCGGTTCACGGCTCCTCTTTCATGATGGCCCGCGACAGCGGCAAATCGATGTCTTCCTCGGGCAGTTCTCAATGTGCCATACCCTGGAGCTTGAGCCCCGTTTCACCCTCCCTGGGCCGGCCCTCTCGCCGTCGGACCTTCTGCTCCTGAAGCTGCAGATTATTCAGCTCAACCGGAAAGATGTTACCGATACCCTCGCGCTCCTCCTTCAGTACGAGCCTCACCTGCCCGATGAGCCCGACGGCCTGAGCCTGGAGTATCTGGCGAAGCTCTGCGCGGCGGATTGGGGCTGGTACACAACCCTCCACGATAACCTGAGCGCTATCGCGGTGGAGGGCAAATGGATTCTCCCACCATCCGACGCGGAGCGGGTACGACTGCGCGTCAAGGTGCTGTTGGACGCGATCGAATCGGCTCCCAAATCCCTTGGCTGGCGAATCCGGGATCGGGTAGGCCGGCGAAAGGCGTGGTACAACCTGCCCGAGGAGGTTCAACGCTAAATCGTATGCCGGACGGCACTCGCCATTTGGGGGGTTGACCCTCCACCCCCAATCGGTACAAAGTGGGCTCATCCTATCAGCCTAATCAAGGGACGGTTAGGAGAGGTTGTGACGAGATGGCGGATCATGGCCGCGGGGGAAGCAGGCAGGTTCGCCCTAAATCCTTGATCTGGCCGAGTAGTCAACACTATGGTGTTGCATCCGCGGTCGCCGCACAGCAGAATAAGGGTTAACCATGCGACACAGTACCGGTGGCTGAGAATACCCCGGTGCCGGCTCGTGCCGCGGACGCTCGCTTCCCAATAAGGATGCCGGTCCGGAAGTATGGATCGTGCCATCCTTTCGGGCGCGGGGGCCTCCGCCGTAAAGGCATCGCACAGGATTCGGATGGGGAGGTTTATGCAACTCTTCGGTCGAAGGCAGGAGAAGCAGCCCCAGGATCAACAAGAGAAGCTCCTCAAGCAAGCCGCCGAGGCGGAGCGATCCGCGTTGCTGTTCTTGCAAGGGCGCCTCTACCAGCAGGCCGCCGGCGAGCTGCGCCGTGCCGTGAGCTTGAACCCGGCGTCCACCACCGGGCATGCCTATCTGGGCATGATCCTTCAACGGCTGGGGGAGTTGGAGGAGGCGGCAAGCGAACTTTTGCTGGCCGTTACTCTGGCACCGGAGGATGACGGACTGCGCCGTACCTACGGCACTGTCCTGGAAACCCTGGGCAGGCTGGACGCCGCCAGGGACCAATACCAGGCGGCTGTCCACTTGCGGCCCACGGACGCGCTTGGTCTGGCCGCCCTGGGCTCCCTGATATTGCGCGATGGAGATCGGGAAGCCGCCGAGAACCTGCTGCGCCAGGGTTTGGCCCGCGAACCACGCGATCCGGTGACCCTGGCGGATCTGGCGACTATCGAACATCAGCGCGGGAACCTGCCTGGAGCGATCGAGTTAGTCAAACGTGGTCTGCATCTTCTAGGAGACTTCGACCAGCCCCCGGTGGTCCGCCTCGGCGCCATGCCCGCGCCCCCTGAGACCGTCGTCACCGTTCAGGCCGGTCTCCAGCATACGCTGGGACTCTATCTGGGCGAAATGGGCGATCTCAAGGCTGCCGAGCAGGCGCTCCGCGCCGCTCTTGCCGCCATGCCCTCGCTGGCGCCGTTGCTGCGCGATCTGGCCCGCGTGCTGATCCGTCAAGTTAGGCTCAGCGATGCGCTCGCCCTCTATGGCAAGGCAGAGAAAGACTTTCCCGAGCAGCGATCGACCTTTCAGCTGGATCTCTCGAACCTGGTGGCTGAACAGGGGATCACCGGCCGCTCCGCGCCCCTGGTCGAGGCCGAGGGCCGCGCGCCCGAGGTGACGATCCTCAGTCCGGCCCATCCGGCCGCCGCTCCGGCCCCGGCGCCATCGGATCCGATCGCTGTCTTGCAACGGCAGCTCCGGGACGAACCGGAGAATCGATCCCTTCGCCGCGAACTCAGCGTGGCGTTGTTGCGGGCTGGACGGCTGACCGAGGCCCTGGAAGAAGCAAGGCTGGTCGAACAAATGCTCAGTCAACGCCATGGCCCGGAAAAAGCAGCGGGTTAGGGGAGAAACCAGCTTCATGTTTCGTATCTTTTTTGCCACCGATGTTCACGGTTCCGACCTCTGCTGGAAGAAATTTATTGCCGGCGCCAAGTTCTATGAGGCGAACGCGCTCGTGCTCGGCGGCGATATGACGGGGAAGGCGGTAATCCCCATGGTACGTGGCGCCCGTGGGGAAACGCGGGTGGAACTGATGGACCAGGTACACGTGCTGAAGGATGAGGCGGCGGTTCAGGCCATGGAAACTACGATCGCCAATAAAGGCTACTATCCGGTGCGCCTCGACGAGGATCAACTGGCCGACCTACGGCAACACCCGGAACGGATCGACGCCCTGTTTACCGAACGGGTGATCCTGCGCGTGCGGGAGTGGCTCGCCTATGCCGAGACGAAGCTGGCCGGTACCTCCGTGCGCTGCTATGTCTGCCCTGGGAACGACGATGCGTTCGCCATCGATCCTCTCCTGAAAGAGTCTGAACGGGTATGCCTGGGTGAAGGACAGGTGCTCGCCATCGAGGAGCAGGTCTCCATGATCAGCACGGGTTGGGCTAATCGTACCCCCTGGCATACTGATCGGGAACTGGATGAACCCGATCTGGGGGCCAAGATCGAGGCCATGGCGACTGAACTGCCTTCAACCACCGGTTGGGTATTCAATTTGCATTGCCCGCCCCATAAATCGGGACTGGACGACGCGCCCGAGCTTGATGCCGATATGCGGCCAAAGTACGCGGGCCATATTCTTGCCGCCGTGGGCTCGACCGCCGTGAGGGCCGCGATCGAAAAGTATCAACCGCAGGTGAGCCTCCATGGCCACATTCATGAAGGGAGAGGAACGAGCAAAATTGGCCGCACGATCTGCATTAATCCCGGCAGCACCTATGAGTCGGGGAATTTGCTCGGCGCCGTGGTGGACTTCAAGGGAGCCAAGCTCGCGGACCACAGGCTTACGTCAGGCTAACTCGATTGATGCCGGTCACCGGCAACAAGAGCGGAGGGAAGGGAAACATTCATGGCTACCTTGGGAGGGACACGCGGCCCTATCGTTGCCGGAAGCCTCGATCTGTTCGTACGTAACGCCACGGGCTTGGTCCGTTCCTGGGCCGCGTTCGATGCGTT
>DATLQX010000414.1:0-9807 GCA_035534995.1 Chloroflexota bacterium
CCCTGCCGCGGCCATCATGTCCAGGAGGGAGTCCGTGATTGGCGGCTCTTGCGAGAGGCGAACCACCACCCCATCCACGCGCCCACTATGCAGCAACTCATGCAGACCGCGGAGATCGGCGCCAATCCCAATAGGAAAAGGAAGAATGTAGTGCCGCTTGGCCAGGAGCGCGGTGGTGAGGCCGGTGAGCACGCCGGCATTATAGGGGGCGAAAAAGGCATCCCCTGGATAGTAGTCGTACGAGATGAAGCCGATGGTGTGGGTTTGTTGCAAACGGAGTCCGCGAGCAGCGGCGCTGGGATGGTAAGAGAGGGTCTGGATCGCGTCGAGCACTCGGCGGCGGGCCTCCAGTGAGGTGGCACGGGGACCGTCGTTGATCACATAGGACACCACGGCCGTGGAGACACCCGCCATACGCGCGACATCCCGATGGGTGACCCGCTTCTTCGAGGGCATGTGCTTCGTACTTATCCTTCGCGATCCGAACCTGCCTCGCGGATCCAGACGCGCATCGCGCCGGCTCCGCGATTATCCCATGCATGATACGGGACAGCGGTAAGGGTTGCGGGCTTCGTGACCGGCCGCTCGTGCCGATACAGCGTGTCGCCCCACTCCTGATCGTCGAGGACGCGCCCTTCGCCCCGAATGATCACCGTGCCGCCCAGAAGCTCGGGCTCACGCTGGGCGACGAGCGGCGCCTCCGGCGCCAGAGACAGACGATCGATCGGCGCCGGGTTATCGACTTCCTCCAGGCAATAGGCGAGTGGGCCACGCTGGAGGGCGACGGCACCTACGTCCGCGCTCACCAGGGGATGGGCATACACCCGCTCCACCGGCATCGCCAGGCGCACCTCCACCGTGTCGCCGTCGCTCCAGAGACGGGACAGGCGCACGTAGCCCTGTTCGACCTGGCCCGCCAGATCCAGGGCCTCCCCGTTGACCCGGACCGCGGCCTCGCGACACCAGCCCGGCCGGCGGAGATACAGGGCAAACTCGACGGGCCGGCTGGTGGACACGGTAAGGCGAACCGTACCGTCCCAGGGGTAGTCGGTCTCCTGACGTATGGTAACTTCTTGATCGTGCACGGTAAGTCGGGCACTGCCCTGGATGTACAGGTGCACGGCCAGCGCCGACTGATTGACCGAGTAAATGTACTGCCCCAGCGAGGCGAGCAGCCGGGCCAGGTTGGGCGGACAGCAGGCAACGCCAAACCAGGGCTTCCGGCTCACCCCGCCGGGGCTGGCCAGCGGATTCTCGTAGAAGAATCGGGTGCCGTCGAGGGACACCCCGCTCAGGACGCCGTTATAGAGCGCCTGCTCAAGCACATCGGCATAGCGGCTATCGGCTTCGAGCTGCACCATCCGATGGGCCCAGAAGACCAGGCCAATGGCGGCGCAAGTCTCGGCATAGGCGGTCTCATTGGGAAGATCGTAATCGCCATTGAAGCCTTCGTTCTGGGCCGCCGAGCCTATCCCACCGGTGAGATACAGGCGGCGAGCACACAGATGATTCCAGAGGCGCCGGCAGGCATGGCGCAGGGTGGAGTCGCCAGTTTCGCCCGCGAGATCGGCCATCGCGGTATAGAGATACATGGCCCGCACCGCGTGGCCCACCACCTCCGTCTGCTCCCGAACCGGCAGATGCGCCTGGTTGTATTCGCGGGCTGAGCGGAGAGGACCATGGGTGCGATGCCCCTCGAAGTAGCCCGGTGTGCCGCGCGCCGCGGCCTCCTGGTCGAAGTAGTAGGGTTGGGTACCGCGTTCATCGACGAAATACTGGGCGAGGCGGAGGTAGCGATCGGCGCCGGTCGCCCGGTAGAGCTTCACCAGGGCCAGTTCGATCTCCTCGTGACCGCAGTAGCCGCGCTTCCGGCCAGGCTCCCGGCCAAACACCGTGGCGATGTGGTCGGCGTAGCGCTGGACGACCTCCAGCAGCGAGCGTTTCCCGGTCGCCTGGAAGTGAGCCACGCCGGCCTCGATCAGGTGGCCGGCGCAATAGAGTTCGTGGGCGTCGCGCAGATCGGTCCAGCGTTCCGCCGGCTTGACCACGGTGAAGTAGGTGTTGAGGTAGCCGTCGGGCTGTTGGGCCGCGGCGAGGAGGGCGATCACCTCGTCAACCTGGGCGTCGAGGGCTGGGTCGGGATCGGTAGTCAAACTATAGCTGGCGGCCTCGATCCACTTGGCCACGTCCGAATCCCAAAAGGGATGGGGGACCGGCTGATCGCCGGGCCGCCAGGCCAGACGCAGGGCATCGATCCGCCCCGTATCCCGGCACTGGGCGTACTGGAAGGGGATGGTCCGTTCCCGATTGACGCGCCGGCGCGGCGACCAGAAGGCATCATCGATCACCACATCGGCCAACGGCGCCGGTCGCCAGGCAAAGGCGGTGGCTGTCGCGTCTTCGCTCGTCCCTGTCCGATCCATTATCTCCTCGCGCATCTCTCGTGTACGGCCCTGAAGTGGGCACCTTCATGCTCAAGCGTGTCCCTAGTATAGGCCCATCTAATCGATTTGACAAATCGATTAGATGGGCCTATACTCCCCTCCAAACCGACCGGCGATCGGGCACCATGGCCGGGCGCGACAGGTTCGGGGAATCCTTCGATGGGCCGGTGAGACGGGAGGTGAGCAGCGAGAAAAATAGGGATGGATGGTGTCGAACGCGGATCCAGGTTCACGACTTTCCCGGTAGCGGCGTTCAACTCTGACTTGTAGCCACCCTGATAAGGGCTTCTCGGAACGAAGGCTGGAGGACGTTTCTATGAGCAAAGACAGCAATGGTACGCGCGGCCATCATCCCTCCCGACGTGATTTTCTTGCCACCAGCGCCAAGATCGGCGCCGGCGTGGCCCTGGCCGGCGCGGGTCTGGACCTGGCGCCCCGCAAGGCGAACGCGGCCGGGGTTACCCTCAACTACATCGGCAACATCGACAACATTTTTCCCCACTCGCAGCAGGGCCTGCTGAAGCAGTTCGAGGCCCTCCATCCCGGCGTTACCTGCAACTTCGTCGCCGCTCCGAACAATGGCAGTTCCGATGCCTACCACAACAAGTTGGTCACCATCTTCGCCGCGCACGATGGCAGCATTGACGTCTTCGACTCCGATGTCATCTGGCAGGCATCGTGGGCGCCGGCCGGCTGGGCCGCCCCGCTGGACAAGGTTTTCCCAGCTTCCGCGCAAAAGAACTACGTAGGAGCGATGATTACCGCGGACACCGTAGGCGGCCACATCTACGGCATCCCCTGGCTGTTCGATGTCGGGCATCTCTTTTACCGCAAGGACATCCTCGATGCCAATGGCCTCAAGCCGGCTACCACCTGGCAGGAGCTGGTCCGGCAGTGCCTGCTCCTCAAGAAGAAGTATCCTTCCATGATCGGCTACGTCGGCTGCGGAGAGAAGGGTCAGCAGCTGATCTGCAATTTCATGGAATTTGCCTGGGGCAACGGCGGCGACATGCTGGACGCCAAAGGCAACGTGGTGTTCAATAGTTCTCAGAACGTCGAGGCGCTGTCGTACCTGGTCGACATGGTGAATAAATACAAGATCACCCAGCCTGGGTTCGTCTCGATGCCGCTCGACACGGGGCGCGCGATTTTCACCCAGGGCAACGCCATCTACCATCGCAACTGGAACTATGCCTACGCGGGGGCGCAGGCCGTTCCCAAAATTGCGGGGAAAGTCGGCGCCGTCAACGTACCCACCTTCCCCGGGTTTCCGCCGGGAAACTGCGCGGGCGGCTGGCAGTACGTGGTCAACGAGTTTAGCGCCAATCGCGACCTGGCGATTGAACTGGCGCTCTTCATGGGGAGCAAACCGGCCCAGAAGTGGCGCACTTTGAACGGCAGCCAGACCCCTGCCTATCTGTCACTGTGCTACGACCCGCAAGTCGACGCGAAGTACCCGGCCTATCCTGTCTTGGCGGAGCAGGCCAAGTTCGCCCGTTCTCGTCCCAAAACCCCGTACTGGATTCAAATGTCCCAGTCCGCCGAGGCCGAGTTGACCAACGCCCTCACCAAGAGCAAGTCGCCGAAGCAGGCGCTCAACGATGCCTCGGCCCAGATCGAGAAGATCCTGTCAGGTAACTCATAGGGCCACGTCCGACGGTGCTGTACCGTGTGGCCATGGGGCCTCGGAACTGGGACGGGTCGTGAGCTGCTGGTCGTTACCTGCGTCTTGGGAGACTCTGGATCGGTCCCTGGCGCAAGCCGGCGCGGAAGGGTGCGGTAGAGTGACACCGCACCCTCTTCCCGGCGCTTTCAATCCCGGAGGAGGGGCGCGATGGCCAGAGGGGTAAGGATCAGTCAGCTTTCCGGAGCCGGAACCCGGTTGCGCCTCTACGGTCTCAGTCGGAGGCAGCTTGCCTGGGCCTTCTTTCTGCCTTCGGTACTCGTCCTGGTCGCGGTGCTTGCCTATCCAACCTATCGCCTGATCTGGACCAGCCTGCACACGGTCAAGCTCGACCAGCCCTGGATCGGCCAACCGTATGTCGGATTGAAGAATTACGACTTTATTCTGCACGATTCCGGCTTTTGGAGTTCAGTCGGCCTGTCAGCCTATTTCACGGTAGGTGCCGTCGTCTGTGAACTCTTGCTCGGCTTAACCGTCGCCCTGGTGGTGAACCAGTCGTTTCGTGGCCGCGGGCTGATGCGGGCCGCCATGCTGGTTCCCTGGGCCATTCCCGCCATTCTGTCAGCCAAATTATGGGCCTGGATGTATAGTCCCCAGGTTGGGGCGTTCAACGGGCTGCTGAACCTCCTGCACATCACGAGCGGGACGGTTGATCCCCTGGGCAACCCGACCTGGGTCATGCCGGCCGTGATCCTGACTGACATATGGAAGAATACGCCGTTCGTCGCCTTGATCCTGCTTGCCGGCCTCCAGGTCGTTCCTTCGGAGTTGTATGAAGCGGCGCGGGTGGACGGCGCCGGCGTGCTGCGGCGCTTCACCCGCATCACATTGCCTTTACTGAAGGGCAGTATCGTGGTGGCTCTGCTCTTCCGTACGATCACCGCCTTCCAGACCTATGATCTGATGGTTGGGCTGACCGACGGCGGACCTGGTACGGATACGGAGATCCTGTCCCTCCATGCCTATCGCGTGTTATTCTCCTTCGTCAACTTTGGCCAGGGCTCCACGATGGCGGTCTTACTGGCGATAATCTGCATCGTCGTCGCCGCGCTCTATGCCAGCCAGCTGAATATCGAGGAGTTCTGATATGGCGCGAACGGCAACCCTGCCCAGCAATCAGGGATTCACCGCCGGCCGACGCGCTGCCCAACGCGCGCGCGTATTCCGCCTGGTTGTCCTCTGGACACTCAACGTGTTCTTCCTGCTGTTCTTTCTGTTCCCCCTGTTCTGGCAAACCATCACCGCGTTGAAACCAAACGATGAGTTGTATGCCGTCCCGATAGTCTGGTTCCCCAAGCACCTTGACTTTTCCCACTTCCAGACCGTTTTTACCCTCTACGACTTCCAGGTCAATATCAAGAACAGTCTCATCGTGGCGACCAGCACCACGGTGATCTGCCTGGTGCTGGGCGCCTTCGCGGCCTATGCCCTGGCCAAACTGCCGCTGCCCGCCAAGAAGACGATCCTGACTCTGGTCGTGGTGATGGTCACCTTCCCCGGCATCGCGCTGGTTGCCTCCTTATTCCTCTTGCTGCGGGATCTCAACTGGATAGATACCTATCTGGCGCTTATCGTGCCGTACGTGGCCTTCTCGCTTCCCTTCGCCATCTGGGTGCTCACCAATTTCTTCCGTACCATTCCCAGCGATCTGTCGGAGCAAGCGGAAGTTGATGGCTGTAGCCCCCTCCAGGCGCTCTATAAAGTGATCCTGCCGCTAGCGTCACCTGGCCTGGTGACGGCGGGACTGCTGATCTTTATCGGCGCCTGGAATGAATACCTATTCGCGGCAACCTTTACCTCCACCTCGGCCGCTCTCACCTTTCCCGTTGCCCTCCTCAACTTCAGCGGCGAGCACGAGGTGCCCTGGGGCGAGATATCCGCCGGCTCCGAGATCGTGACCTTGCCGATCATCATCCTGGTGCTGATCTTCCAGAACCGGATCGTGCAAGGCTTGACCGCGGGCGCTTCAAAAGGCTGAGTACGAAGGAGATAGTCTTGAGCCAGGATGCATTCCGCCCCATCCCCTGGGGCCAGGTAACCATCGATCCGGGCCTGCTCCGGCAACGGGCCGATCTCAACCGTGCCTATATGCTCAGCTTGAAAAGCGAGAACCTGCTGCAAAACCACTATATGGAAGCGGGCTTGTGGGGCCCTCGCCTGCAGCCGAGCGGCTGCCACTGGGGCTGGGAGTCGCCTACCTGCCAACTCCGCGGCCACTTTCTTGGCCACTGGCTCTCCGCCGCCGCCAAACGCTTTGCCGCTACCGGCGACGCGGAAATCAGGGGGAAAGCCGACCATATTGTCTCCGAGTTGGCGCGCTGCCAGCGAGAGAACGGCGGCGAGTGGGCCGGCTCGATCCCCCAGCATTATCTCGACTGGATCGCCCGTGGCAAGAAGGTCTGGGCCCCGCACTACACCTTGCACAAGACGTTAATGGGCCTCTGGGAAATGTACGCGCTGGCCGGTAACGAGCAGGCGCTGACCGTGATGATGAACTGGGCCCGTTGGTTCCATCGCTGGACCGGGCAATTCACCCGCGCCCAACTCGACGACATCCTCGACGTGGAGACCGGCGGCATGCTGGAGGTGTGGGCCAACCTGTATGGGGTCACCGGCAGCCGGGAACATCGAGAGCTGATTGACCGCTACGACCGGCCGCGTCTGTTCGATCGGCTCCTGGCCGGCGAGGACCCGCTGACCAATATGCATGCTAATACCACGATCCCCGAGGTGCATGGGGCGGCGCGGGCCTGGGAAGTGACCGGCGACTCGCGTTGGCGCCGGATCGTGGAGGCGTATTGGCGGTCCGCCGTGGCGGAACGCGGCTATTACTGCACCGGTGGGCAGACGAACGGGGAAATCTGGTCCGCGCCGGGAGCGTTGTCCGCGCGGTTGGGCGAGAAAACCCAGGAGCACTGCACGGTGTATAACATGATGCGTCTGGCCGATTGGCTCATGCGCTGGACCGGCGACATTGCCTACGCCGACTACTGGGAACGCAACCTCTACAACGGCATCCTGGCCCAGCAGCACCCCGACACCGGGATGATCGCCTACTGGCTGCCGTTCCAGGCCGGTTCAGCCAAGCAATGGGGTACACCCACCGATGATTTCTGGTGCTGCCATGGCACCCTGCTGGAGGCGCACACGGTCAACGAGCGCGGCCTCTATTTCGAGGATGACGACGGTTTGGTGGTAAGCCAGTTTATCCCCAGCACGCTGCGCTGGCAGCGCGACGGGGCAACGGTTCAAGTGAGGCAATCCACGAACCCCCAGCTTGGCTATGCGCGCCGGCCTGACTCGCTGGCCTTTGATCTGGCGATCTCCAGCGAGCGCCCCATCGACTTTACCCTCAAGATCCGTCTCCCCTGGTGGCTCAAGGGCGAGGCCGAGATTCAAGTGGACGGCGAGCGGCACCCCGGCCCGTTCACCCCGTCCAGCCTCTACCGGATCCAGCGTATCTGGAGGGAAGCGCGGGTCTCCGTGGTATTCCCCAAGGGTCTGGCCGCCAGTCCCCTCCCGGACAGGCCCGAGACGGTCGCCTTCATGGATGGGCCGGTCGTGCTCGCGGGACTGTGCGAGGGCGAACGAGCCCTCCATGGAGACCGAACTGATCCCAATACGCTGCTCACGCCCCACAACGAACGCGAGTGGGGTGAGTGGGAGCCCGGCTACCGCACTCATCATCAGGCCCAGAACCTCCGCTTCATCCCGGTGCATCAGGTCCGCGACGAGCGGTTCGCCGTGTACTTCCCGGTGGTGGAATGATCCGCCGCGAGGATTCGATGTTTTCCCTTGCAGCGGGTCAGGGAAGACTGGAGATTAGCCTATGTACCCCGCGAATTGTCCGCGTTCGGCTCATCCGTGACGATCCGGATGGCAGCCCTACGTACCTGGAACCGCGGGAATGGCCGGCGGTCGCGGTCGATGCGCGATCCGACCAGCCGACCGTGCTGGCGACCGCCGACCTTACGGTGCGGATCGAGGAGCAGCCCCTGGTCCTTACCTTCGGCGACGCCCTCGGTACGCCGCTGCTCCGCGCGCCCATTGACGCGGGCGTGGGGGGGGGCGCTCTCCCGCGCCAGGAGGATTCCAGGACGGATGGCGAACCGGGCAATGCCGCGGATCGCCGGCGGATCACGGCCCACTTTACCTGGATCGGCGAGCAGCACTTTTATGGGCTGGGCGAGGGTGGGCGGCAGTTCGATCGTTTGGGCGGTGCTCGCCAACTCTGGAACAGCCATTTTGGTCACGGGCCGGGCTCGGACATCGGCGTACCCCTGCTGCTCTCGACGGCTGGCTATGGGCTCTTTTTCGCTAACCCCAGTGACGGGCGCCTGACCGTGGGCCGTACGGAGGACCACGATCGGATCGTCTATGAAGTCGAGAACGGACCGCTCGATTGGTATTTCCTCCAGGGCTCGGACCTTCGCGGTGTCCTCGCCGAAGTTGCCTCGTTACTGGGGCGGGCGCCGTTGCCGCCCCGCTGGTCCCTTGGCTTCCTCCAATCCTCCCGGCACTTCGCCGATACGGCGGAAGTGCGCGGACTGGCGACCAGGCTGCGCGAGCGGCGCATTCCCTGTGATGGATTAATATTTCTCTCCACCTATGGTGACGCGATGGGGTGGAATCGCGGGGTGGGTCATCTGGAGTTTCAGCCCCAGTTGCTGCCCCAGCCGGGCGAACTCCTGGCGGAATTTCACGCGATGGGCTATCAGGTGATTACCCATGAGTACCCTGTCCTCCATGAGGAATCACCCCTCTTTGCCGAGGCCGTGGAGCGCGGCTACCTCTTGGCCGAAGGCTATGAGCGGTTGACGCCCGCCGAGCGGTCCACGACAAACTATCTCGAAGGCCAGCGCTTCATCGACTTCTCGCACCCGGACGCGCGTACCTGGTGGTGGGAACAGCATCGCTCGCTGGCCGATCTGGGGGTGGGCGGCTGGTGGCTGGATGGCGGGGAAGGACCGCCGGCGAGCGCCGCCCTGCAGGGGGGAAATGGGCGGACCCTGCACAACCTCTATGATCGGCTACGCCAGCAGGCATTCGCGGAGGGCGAGAGTCGGGACTACCCGGATCGGCGCCCGTTCTTGCTCTGCCGGTCGGGGGCGGCGGGCATGCAACAGTACGGCGCCGGCTGCTGGTCGGGCGACATCAACAATACCTTCGCCACCCTCGAAGCGCAAGTTCCCCTGGGACTGAACACCGGGATGTCCGGCATTCCCTATTGGGGCACGGACATCGGCGGCTTTTACCACCCGATGCCCGAAAGCGGCGAACTGTACGCGCGCTGGTTCCAGTTCGGCACCTTCTGCCCCGGCTTCCGCGCCCACGGCACGGTCTGGCGCGACCATCTGCCCTGGGCGCATGGCGGGGAGATCGAGGCGATCTGCCGCCGCTACGCGGAGCTACGCTATCGTCTGCTGCCCTATACCTACACCCTGGCCTGGCAGGCCCATACCCACGGCTTACCGCTGATGCGCCCGCTGGTTCTCAACTATCCCGATGACCCGGCGGTGTGGGAACTGGGCAGCCAGTATCTCTGGGGAGACGACCTGCTGGTGGCCCCGGTCACGCGCCAGGGCGCCACCGCCTGGCCGGTCTACCTGCCGGCCGGCACCTGGTACGACTTCTGGACCCACCGGCGGTATGACGGCCCCGTGGGGGTGACGGTCGAGG
>DATLQX010000415.1:0-14509 GCA_035534995.1 Chloroflexota bacterium
ACCACCGAGTATTCGCCCTGTCGCAACTGCAGCAGGGTCATCATATCGCCCAGCGACATCTCCTCAGCGATCAAGGTGGCGATGAGATCCGGTTGGTTGATGGCAACATCGACCCCGTTGTTTGTCGAAAACAACCAGGCGTTCTTGGGGTCGTTTACCCGGCCGATCACTCGCGGCACGGCGAACTCGAAGCGGGCCAGCGTACAGATCACCAGGTTCGTCGCATCATTGCCGGTTACCGCCGCCACCACCTGGGCGGCACGGATCCCGATATCACTCAGCAACTGCGGATCCGATCCGTCGCCCCGGACGCACGCCTCCACGGGGAGATCGGCTTGCAGTTGGCTGAAGGTCTCCGCGCGTGGCTCGACTATGCGCACCGTATGACCGGCTTGGAGCAGTTTCCGCGCCAGGAACGATCCGGTTCTGCCGCCTCCAACGATAACCACGAACATGATCGTCCTCCTTGATCCTTACCCCCGAGCCAGCATGCCTTCCAGTCTGCCCTGCGCGCCGGCAAGCGTTGCCACCACCACCCGATCCCCGGTGTGGAAGAGCGTGCCGGAGCTCGGGATCATGGTGTTTCCGTGGCGAGTTATCGCCACCACCAGCAGTTCGCCCGGCGCGCCGACGCTCTGCACGGCACGGCCCTCCCATGCCGGCGGCGCCTCCAACTCAATTACCTCTACCTCACCGCCGGCAATCGTCAACACCACATCCAATTCGCGATGCTCAAGGAGTTGCGACACTCGGTGCACGCTCCAGGTAGTCGAGGAAACGGTCACCAGTCCTAAACGCTGGTAGATCTCGGCCCGGCGCGGATCATTTACGCGGGCAATCACCTTCGGCACCCGGAAGACGTCTTGCGCCACGCGGGCCGCCACGATGTTGATGCCGTCATCCGCGGTCAGCGCCGCGAATGCGTCGGCATGCTCGATCCCCGCCCGCGGCAACACGTCGCGGTCGATACCGTCGCCGGCAACCCGCTCTCCCGAGAAGAGCGGCCCGAGCCGCTCAAATGCCTCAGGGTTCACATCCACTACCGTGACCGCGTGGCCACCGCGGGCCAGTGATACGGCAACCGCGGCGCCTACCCTGCCACAACCGACGATGACCACTTTCATGGGATCCTCCCTTCCATCGAGCCGCGGTTTCGCCGCCGGACTATGGCCTTACGTACTTCCTCGCAGCCGAATATCAGCGGGGTAAAGGCGAACAAGATCAACCAGCCGGTCAGGCCGACCGGCGCCGTCCCGAAAACTCCCTGGAACACCGGGATGTAGATCAGCACGGCAGCAAAAGCGAGTTCGAAGGCGATGCCCGCGAATACAAGGCGATTGCTGAAGAAACCGACCTGGAAAACACTTGCCCGCTCGGTCCGGCAAGCGAATACATTGGCGATCTGCATAATCACGATGCCTAAAAAGGTCATGGTCGCTGCCTGGCGCTGAAAGAGCGTTCCGGTTGCGAAGAGCGGGTTGGCCGAGGTGACCCCCCAGTGCCAGCCCGTGCGCTGGAGTTGCCAGAAGTACCCTGACAGCGATCCGACCGCCAGGAGGGCGCCCAGATAGCAATAGCCGCGCGCCAGCGTGGGTAGGTTGAGCAGGCGATCCGATCGTGGACGGGGCGGGCGGCGCATCACGTCCGGTTCCGGCTTCTCCGTACCCAGGGCAAGGGCCGGCAGTGTCTCGGTGCCCAAGTCGATGGCCAGGATTTGCAGCGCCGTTAGGGGGAGGGGCAGATTGAGCAGCGCGAACAGGATGTAGGGTATGGCCTCGCCCGCCAGGTGAGCGAAAATGTAAGTGATGAACTTACGAATGTTGTCGTATACGGCGCGACCTTCCTCGACCGCGGCAACGATGCTCGCGAAGTTGTCGTCGGTCAGGATCATGGCCGATGCCTCACGGGCTACGTCGGTTCCGACCTTGCCCATGGCTACGCCGATATCGGCGCGTTTGAGGGCCGGCGCGTCATTCACTCCGTCGCCGGTCACGGCGACCACGTGCCCGAGCGCACGGAACGCCTGGACGACCCTCAACTTGTGCTCCGGCGCCACGCGGGCGAAGATCACCTCTTCCCCGCATCCGAGCATGTCTCGCAGCGCGACATCGTCTATACGGTCAAGATCGGCGCCGGTAATGATCCGCGCGTGCTCGCGACTGACGATGCCGATTTTGCGCGCCACGGCCTCGGCGGTCAGCCCGTAGTCGCCCGTGATCATCACCACGCGAATGCCTGCCGTGCGCGCCTTCTCCACGGCGGCCTGGACCTCCGGACGAGGGGGATCCTGCATCGCCATCAGCCCCACGAAGACCAGATCCCGTTCAACGCTGTCCGGGATATAGACATCCGGGCGCCGCTCCATGTACCTATAGGCCATGGCCAGGACGCGCAAGCCGCCCCGGGCAAAGCCGTCGTTGGCCGCCGTAATCGCGTCGCGGTCCGCCTGGGTCAGCGCCCGTGCTTGCCCTTCAGCCAAAATACGGGTGCAACAGGCCAGCGTCTCTTGGGGCGCACCCTTGACGGCCACTTCCAGCGCCCCGGCGCGATCGGATTGGTGGATTACCGACATGCGTTTGCGGCGCGCGTCAAAGGGCAGTTGGCGCAGGCGGGGAGCGCGCTCAAGTGCGTCCCCAAGGTCGAAGCCCGCCTTGGCGGCGGCGACCAGAAGCGCCCCTTCCGTCGGGTCGCCCAAGATCTCCCAGCGTGGGCGTGAAGCGTCGGGAGCAAGTAAGCGGGCGTTGTTGCAGAACGCGGCAATGCGCACCAGTCGGCCCAGGGCATCATCGGGTTTCAGCGGCCTCCCATCCGCCTGAAACGCCCCGCTCGGCTCGTAGCCGACCCCGCTGACCGTATACCGGTGACCGGCGGTCCAAGCCTCGCGCACCGTCATCTCATTTTGGGTCAGAGTCCCTGTCTTGTCCGTACAGATGACCGTAGCGGCGCCGAGCGTCTCGACCGACGACAGTTTTTTGACCAGAGCGTTCCGGCGCGCCAGGCGCTGCACCCCGGTCGCCAGGGCCAGCGTCACCGTGGGAAGCAGTCCCTCCGGCACATTCGCCAGCACGATGCCGATGGCAAAGATGGATCCGTCGCGTAGCGTGAGATGGGCTACGAAGCTTCCGATGAGGAAAAACGCGACTCCCATAACCACCGATAGTTGGATAACCGTGCCCGCGACACGGCTGATCTCGATCTGCAGCGGCGAGCGATCGGCCTTGACGGTCTGGGTTAGGTGCGCAATGTGACCAAGTGTCGTGTCCATGCCCGTGGCGAACACCGCGGCTTCGCCTACGCCTGAGGTAACGCTGGTGCCCGCGAACAGCAGGTTAGGCATCTGAGTCCAGGTGAGTTGACCGTCGGACCGCACGGCGTCGGCACTCTTGCGCGCCGGCTCTGACTCGCCGGTGAGGGTGGAGTTATTGGTGCGTAGGTCCGCCTCGGTCAGTAGCCGGGCATCAGCGCAGACGGCATCGCCCTCCTCAAGGAGGAGGATATCGCCGGGTACCAGCTTTTCGGCTGGGATGCGCGCGTCCAGGCCGCCCCGGCGCACCCGGGCGAAGGCAGGCAACAGCCGTTTCAAGGCGGCAGTCGCCTGCTCGGCGCGGAACTCCTGATAAAAGGCAAATACCGCGTTAATCAGAATGACCGCTACGATCGCCAGGCCGGTCTGCGTGGAACCGGTGAGAAATGACAGGGCGGCCGCCGCCCACAATAGGACTGCGAAGAAATTCGTCAGGTTGGCAGCGAACTTTCGCCATAATGGGGTGCCGTGCTCCTCGACGAGGACATTGGGCCCATAGTGGACCAGGCGCCGTCGACTTTCGTCGTCAGGCAGGCCGCGGTGAGAGGTGCCCAGGCGGCGGAGCGTATCGTCGGCGGAGATCGTACAGTAGGGAACGCGCTCAGTGGTGGTTTGGCCGGTGCCGGCGGGGATGGGCTCGGTCATCTCCTGCTCCCTGGGCGCGGCAGGTTCATCACGCCGGATCTGCTTGTCCGCCGTGGCCATCCCTCCGCCAAGCTCGGTTCCCATAGTGATCCCAGACCGCTCGTCATGCCTCCCACAATGAATAGGTGTCCGCCTCGGCCTGATGCTTGACGATATCGCTCTCGGCCTGCTTGAGCATCTCGGTTGCCGCGGCGCCGGTCATCATCGGCACGGTGGGGAGCGGCCACCCCGTGCATCCCTACCATACGCCGCACGACTACCGGGACGTATGGCCGAATGGGGGCGAATTCGGGTGCCGAAAGTCACGTTCACTTCGGTGCACACCTTGGCCCACCACCCGGTAGAGTGTTTTGTTCAGCCCTATGGACCCGATCGGCTGCCGGTCGACGGTGTAGGCGACAAGAGAGTCGCTGGGTCGGGTTGCGTCCGCATTGTCGCCGACGGCGTCGCGGCGAATCGTTGCCCGCGCTTTTACGGCCGATACTGGCGACAAGACCTGGCGCCCGGCATTGCGTCTCAGAACACCTCGATTGACGACGTTCGGCCCCGATGGAGATGACCTTCGGCCCTAAGCACCAGTGGTCTCCGTTAACTATGCTTGAGGTGCGAGGCGGCTTAATCCCGGAAGCAGCGGCGGCGCGCCTTCGTGCCCCCGCCTAATCCTGGTACAGAGTAGATAAACGTTAGGCCCAGTACCCGCCGCGAGGGACAGGGTGATAATGAGCAGCAGGCCGTGAGGTGATTGATGAACGATAAACAGCAAAGCAACGACGCCAAGGATACGGATAAGCCTTCGGGCACCGCGGGAATGAGGCCGCCGTTCCGGCATATGTCCGGTCGCACCTGGCTGTTCACGGTGGTCGCCGTGCTCCTGTTCGACCTGCTCTTCTATGCGCCCTTCATGGCCGGTTCGAACACCAGTTCTCAGACCAGTCTTTCCTACAGTGCTTTTCTAGCCCAGGTGCGGGCTAATAATGTGACGACGGCGACCATGGCCACCGACTCAGTCAGTGGAAACTTCAAGAAGCCGTACGTCGATCCGACCAGTCATAACAGCTACAAAAGCTATACGACGACCCTGCTGCCGCTCACCGATCCGACCCTGGTGCCGTTGCTTGAGCAACATGGCGTCCAATTGACCGGGACGAGTACGACGACACCCTTGTGGCTTACCGTGCTGGGCATGCTCTTCACCTGGCTCCCCTTGCTGCTGCTGGCCGGCTTATTTCTCTATGGATCACGGCTCGCGCGCTCCCAACAGCAGGGTGTCTTCGGCTTCGGGCAGAGCAGAGCGAAGCTCTATACGGAAGAGCGCCCCAATACGACCTTCGCCGATGTGGCAGGCATTGAGGCAGCCAAGGCCGAGTTACGTGAGGAGGTAGATTTCCTGCGTGATCCGGCCAAGTACCTGCGGCTCGGCGCCCACATTCCCAAGGGCGTGCTGTTGGTGGGACCGCCCGGTACCGGAAAGACTCTCCTGGCCCGCGCCGTGGCCGGCGAAGCGCGCGTCCCCTTCCTGAGCATAAGCGCTACCGAATTCGTTGAGATGTTCGTCGGGGTCGGGGCAAGCCGCGTACGTGATCTCTTCGTGAAGGCGAAGGCCCAGGCGCCGTCGATCGTGTTCATCGATGAGCTTGACGCCATCGGCGGGCAGCGGGGCGGCGGCGTCCGCCCAGGCGGTACCAACGATGAGCGTGAGCAGACGCTGAATCAGCTTCTCGTGTCGATGGACGGCTTTGAGCCCAACGAGGCAGTGATTGTCCTCGCGGCTACCAATCGGCCCGATGTGCTGGATCCCGCCCTGCTGCGTCCCGGTCGCTTCGATCGCCAGGTCACCGTCGATCTGCCCGACCGGCGCGGACGGGAGGCCATCCTGCGTATCCATACCACGCATGTGCCGCTCGCAGCCGCGGTCGACCTGACCGCCCTGGCTCGCGCGACTCCCGGCATGAGCGGCGCCGACCTGGCGAATCTGGCAAACGAGGCGGCGCTCACCGCGGCGCGCCGCGGAGAAACCGCGATAACCCCGCTTGATTTCGAGGATGCCCTGGACCGGATTACCTTGGGCGCGCCGGGAGCAGCGCTGATGGACGAGGAGGAACGGCGTACCATCGCCTATCACGAGAGCGGCCATGCGCTGGTGGCCTATTTTCTCCCGGGAATGGACCCCATTCACCGCGTGACGATCACCCCGCGGGGCCGTTCGCTGGGCGTGACCCAGTTCCGGCCGAACGACGACCGGCGGAACTATCGCCGGGACTACCTCCTCGATCGGATGGCGGTGGGTTTGGGCGGGCGCTCGGCGGAGGAACTGGCCTGCAAAGAGATCACGTCCGGCGCCCAGAACGACCTGCAGGAGGTGACGCGGGTGGCCCGCGCCATGGTTACCCAACTGGGGATGACTAATGAGATCGGTCTTGAATACCTGGGCGGAGGGACCGACAGCGCGCTTACCGGGCACCTATACATGCCGTGGGAACCCAAGGAGTACAGTGAGTTGACGGCAGGGCGGATAGACGCGGCCGTCCATCATCTCATCGAAGAAGCGCATCAGCGCGCGTTGCGTATCCTGGGCATGCATAGAGATACGCTTGATGTCGTCGCCGCCGCCCTGGTCCGCGAGGAGTCGTTGGATCATGACCAGCTAAAGGTGCTGGTAAGTACGCAGCCGATGACTGAGCACGGATCCGTGGCTGAGACCGAATCCGTGATGCCCGCGGCCGGGGCGATCGACGATCTCGGCAGGCCCAGTTCCGCCCAAGCCGCGGATTGCGCCTAATGCGGATCAGCGGCCCGCTCGGACGATAAGATACATAGCCGGCCGACGGCCGGATGCCGGGGCGCGAGTATCAGGTGAACCACTTGATGTGCAGTGCGCTAAGGCACGGTATTGTGGGTATGTACCGAGGAGAAGGAAGAAGGCAATCATGAAAACCGAATCGACAACTCTGGCGCCGCTGCTCACTGTACTGCAAGAATCGTTCCCGCCCGACCAAAGCATACTCTCGGTCTACCTTGATACAGGCCCCGGCCGTACCGACGGCCCCGCCTACCTCTTCGCGTTCCGCGATGGATGTAAGGCGCTACGGCTCGGCGTCTCGGCGTCCGAGCGGGAGGTGCTTGAGTCGGCTATTGCACAAGCCGAGCAGTATTTGACCTCGCAATTCACACCCGGCAAGCCGGGACTGGCGCTTTTCGCTTCCGGCCAAGCCGACTATCTTCGCGCCGTCGACCTGCCCGCTGCCCCGGGCGACGAGGTGCGTTGGGATAACCAGCCCCATCTGGCGCCGTTGTACGCCTTGCTTGGTGAATACGAACGGATCGCGGCGGTCGTTATCGATAAGGAGCACGCCCGGCTGTTCACCGTCTATATGGGTCACATTGAGGAACAGCGCGAGATCCGGGATTGGGTGTCCGGCAAGCAGGCGACCGGCGGCTGGTATGCCCTGGCTCAGACGCACTATGCCCGCCGCCACGAAGAGCAAGTACTGCGCCATGTTCGCCATACCGTAACGGCATTGCTGAGCATGTACCATGCCCATCCTTTCGATCGGCTCCTCCTGGGCGGCTCGGAGGAAGCCCTGGCGGTGCTGCGTCACCACCTGCCCCAGTCTCTCCGCTCCCGATTGGCCGGTACACTCAGTCTGGAGATCTTCGCGAGCGACGCCAAGGTGTTGGATGCCGTGTTGCAGGCCGAGGCGGAGCTTGGGCGGCAGGCTGAGTTGGCGGATGTGCGGGAACTGCTGGCGGCGGCAACCGCACCGTTTGCCGTTGTAGGACTGGACGAGACGCTGGCCGTCTTGGGCGAGGGGCGGGTGCAGCGCTTGATCCTGGCCGACGGCTTTTCACGGCCCGGAGGCACTTGTCCCAAGTGCGATCGCCTGTCGGCCGAGGAAGAACGCTGTCCAATATGCGACACACCGCTGGTCGCGGTGGCTGACCTGGCGCCACGAGCGATCGCCGGCGCCCGGGATCAGGGCGCCCAGGTGACGGTTGTGACCGGCCTGGCAAGCGCGCAATTGATGGAGCATGAGGGGATCGGCGCCTGGCTCCGCTACTGAACGGACTGCCGTTTCGGAAGTGTGGGTAGTACCCCTATCGGGCTGCCGTAAGCGCGCCCACGCGCGCCGGCGCCTCGTCCAGATGGGCGCCCGCGAACTGGCTATTGTAGAGATCCGCGTAGAAGCCGCCCCGAGCCAGGAGATCGCGGTGGCTCCCCTGCTCAATGATGCGGCCCCGATCCATGACCAGGATAGACTCAGCGTCTCTGATCGTGGAGAGCCGATGGGCAATAACAAAACTCGTCCTTCCTTGCATGAGGGTAGCCATCGCCTTACGAATCAGCACTTCCGTCCGCGAGTCGACGCTGCTGGTTGCCTCGTCCAGGATCAATACCGCCGGATCGGCCAGGAAGGCGCGCGCGATTGTGAGCAACTGCTTCTGTCCCTGCGAGATGTTCGAGGCTTCCTCGTTCAGGACGGTGTCGTAGCCCTCCGGAAGGGTCCTGATAAAATGGTCAGCCTGCGCCGCCTGTGCCGCCCGGACGACCTCTTCCTCCGTGGCGCCCGCCCTGCCATACGCGATGTTGTCGCGAATGGTGCCGTTGAAGAGCCAGGTATCCTGCAGCACCATGCCGAACAGGCTCCGTAACGCGCCCCGTTTCATGTTTCTGATATCTATGCCGTCGAAGGTGATTCGGCCGCCGCCCACGTCGTAAAAGCGCATGAGCAGGTTCACCAGTGTGGTCTTGCCCGCGCCGGTGGGGCCGACAATGGCAATCGTTTGGCCCGGCTTGACATCGATATTCATGTCCTCGATGAGCGGCGTGGCTTGGTCGTATCGGAAATCGACGTGCTCGAAGGTGACTTCACCGTTCGGCGCGGCCAGTTCGTGTGCGTCGAGGTGGTCGCGATCTTCCTCACCTTCGTCTAACAACTCGAAGACGCGTTCGGCGGAGGCGATGGTCGACTGAATTACGTTGGCGATATTGGCGGTTTGTACGATCGGTTGAGTGAATTGCCTGGAGTACTGAATGAACGCCTGGATATCGCCGATTGTGATTTGCCCGTTGGTGACGAGTATGCCGCCCACCACGCACACGAGCACATACCCCAGGTTACTGACAAAATTCATCAGCGGCATGATGATGCCGGAGACGAATTGGGCGCGCCACCCGGCGTCATACAGACGATCGTTGATCGTGTTGAACCGCTCTATGGAGGCTGCCTCGTGCCTGGATGCCTTGACCACGGCATGACCGCCGAACATCTCCTCGACGTGACCGTTGAGGGCGCCCAATTCGGTCTGCTGGGCCAGGAAGTATGCCTGTGAGCGCTTGGCAAGGGCCGTGGTGACCAGCACATAGAGCGGGAGGGTGACCAAGACAATCAGCGTCAACCACGGGCTGATGCTGAGCATCATGACGATCACCCCGATGATCGTGGCGATCGAGGTAATCAACTGGGTGAGGTTTTGCTGTAAGGTGGTGGCGATGTTGTCCACGTCATTGGTCACTCGGCTCAAGATCTCGCCATGAGTCCGCCCGTCAAAGAACTTCAAGGGTAGGCGGGCGAGCTTCCGGTCTACATCCTCACGTAGATCGTAGACCGTCTTCTGGGCGACGCCGGCCATGACGAATTGTTGCGCGTAGCTGAAGATCGAGCTTACGGCATACAGGCCGACCAGAATCAAGACAATGCGCTCGATGTAGGCGAAATCCATCGACGGCATGGGCCGACCCAGCCTCGCGGCGATGAACTTGGCCATCATACCCTCGAAGATCTTGGTGGTCGCTTGCCCCATGAGCTTCGGGCCGACGATGGAAAACACCGTACTGACGATGGCGAATACAAATACGACGGCAAGCTTGAAGCGGTGGGGCATGAGATAGCGGAGCAATCGGAGCAGGGTCCCGGTAAAGTCCTTGGCTTTCTCGGCCGGCCGGCCCATCGCGCCCCAGGCGCCGCCCATCGGACCCCGACCGGGACCGGGCATGCCCCGTTGGGCCGGATGAGGGCTGCTCATGCGACTTCCTCCTCGGAGAGTTGCGAGGAGACGATCTCGCGATAGACGGTGCAGGTCGTCATGAGCTCCCGATGCCTACCCATCCCAACCAGACGGCCTTCATTCAGTACGATAATGCGATCCGCGTCCATGACCGTGGCCACTCGTTGGGCCACCATCAACACCGTGGCGTTCTCCGTCTCTCGCCTCAGGGCGGCGCGGAGGCGTGCGTCGGTCTTGAAGTCGAGGGCTGAGAAGCTGTCGTCCAGCAGATAGATTTCCGCCCGCTGCGCCAGGGCGCGGGCGATGGCCAGCCGCTGCTTCTGGCCGCCGGAAACGTTGGCCCCTCCCTGGGCAATCCAGGAGTCGAAGCCCGCATCCATAGCCGCAATGAAATCCGTCGCCTGGGCAGTCCGCGCGGCCCGCGACAGTTCCGCCTCGGTAGCGTCGGGATTGCCGAACCGCAAGTTCTCCGCGATGGTACCGGTGAAGAGGACGGTCTTCTGGGGGACGAATCCGATCTTGGCCCTCAGGGCGTCCTGGGTCATCTCCCTGACATCCACGCCGTCCACCAGTACGCTGCCGCTGTCTACATCGTAGAAGCGGAGGAGTAGGTGGAGCAACGTGGACTTGCCGGCGCCGGTCCCGCCCAGGATCGCCGTGAATTCGCCGGGCCTGGCACTGAACGAGATGTCATCAAGGGCGGGTCGCTCAGCGCCGGGAAAGCGAAAGGTAACATGGCGGAACTCGACGAAGCCTCGTTCGCCATCGGCCGACTGGGCCTGTTCGGGGTCGGCGATGTCGGGAGCCGTATCCAGTACTTCATTGATCCGTGTCGCCGCCGCCGCGCCACGGGGTATCAGGATGAACATCATGGACACCATGAGCAGCGCGAACATGATCTGCATGGCGTATTGCGTAAAGGCGATCAGCGACCCGACCTGCATGCCGCCGCTGTCGATGCGCTTCGCGCCGAACCAGATGATCGCGATGCTGGTGCAATTCATCACCAACATGAGGACCGGCATCAGGAATGCCATGATGCGATTGACCCGTATCGCGTTATTGGTAAGGTCCGCGTTCGCCGCCTCGAAACGTTGTTGCTCATCCTCGATCCGGTTGAACGCGCGCACCACCCTGATGCCGGTCAGGCCTTCGCGCAGAACCAGATTCAGCTTGTCAAGCTTGATCTGCATCAAGCCAAAGAGCGGGATGGACGAGCGCGCGATAAGCGCGATGACCAGGACGAGTACGGGAATCGCCACGGCCAGGACAAGGGTCAGCGGACGATCCAAGGACAGAGCCATCACCAGACCACCGATACACATCATCGGTGCGCTGAGCATCATACCGAGGATCAATACGGTAACGAACTGCACTTGCGTCACATCATTGGTGGTCCTGGTGATCAGCGTTGCGGCGCCGAATCGGTCAAACTCACGGAGTGAGAAGCTTTCGACGCGCCGGAAGAGGGCCGCGCGCACGATCTTACCGAAGTTGACCGCCGTCCTGGACGAGAAGTAGGTCGCGATGAGCGAACACAGCATGGCTCCAAACGCCACGGCCAGCATCAGGCCGCCGGTGCGCACGATATACCCTACATCATTATTCACGATGCCGGTGTCCACAATGTCGGCCATCAGGTTCGGCAGGTAGAGATTGGCCAGCGATTGGATCAGCGTGAGCGCCAGGATCAAGCCGATTCGCGCCTTGAAGGGGCTGAGAAACCGGACGAGTCTAATCACTCCTGGTTATCTTTCTCGCTGGCCGGTGGTCGCTGGCCGGCAGCCTGCTACGCCGAACCGGGAGCACGAGGGGCGACCGCGTCTCCGTTGCGTTCATGGTCACCACTCTTCCTGCTCCAGCGCTTCGGTCATCGCGGCTCCATGCAACAGAAGCACCGGAACCGATGTGCCGTGCAATACGTGATAGGCAGTGCTGCCGTGTAAGAGGCGGTCCAGGCCAATTCGCCCATGGGTGGCCAGAACGATGAGGTCGACGCTGCCTCGACGCGCCGCATCGAGGATCGCCTCGCCTGCCGACCCATGTACTACCTGAATGTCGAGACCACCGCCCTTCGGAAAGTGCTGACTCGTCAGGTCAAGATAGCTTCGTAAGTTCTCCTCGCTCCGGCCGGTACCCATCGGGGAGACAACACCCAGCAAGGTGACCGACGCGTCTCCCAGCAACGCCGGCTCGCCGACCAGGTAGGTTGCGACGGTATCCGCCAGGATGGTTCCGTCGAGCGGCACAAGGATCTTGCGGAAGGGCCCTACCTCTTCGCCTGTACGTTGTTCTTCCACTCCGCGCACCAGGAGCACGGGTAGGTTCGTACCATGTACTACATGTTGACTGACCGAACCGACGAGCGCGCGCTGCACGCCTGAACGTCCGCTGGTAGCCATCACGATCAGATCCGCGCCGTACCGGCGCGCCGTGAAGAGGATGGCGCCGACCGCATCGGTGTCCAGCGCCTCCGCCCGGCTTGGCAGACCCTGTAACCTCAGGCGCTCTTGGATTGCCTCAAGATACAACTCGGCGTCGCGTAACGTCACCCGAAGTTGCGGGTCGACGGTATGCAAATCCGAGGTGCTCATGGCAGACTCGGCGGTAAACGGTGCCGCCCGAACCAAGACGAGTTGCGCACCGGTCTGCCGTGTCAACTGGCAAGCGTAGGGAAGAACCGATTCAGAAAGCGTCGAGCCCGACAGCGGGACCAGAATCGTGTTGATCATTTCAAGCTCCCTCTCTCGACGGCGAGCAAGTATTGCCCGCTCAAGCATTATCTCCAGTCTAAGCGCGCCCAATGCCGAGGCACATTGGCGAACGGCCCTCTCCAGCGGGGCCGAACGGCCCAATTCTAGGTGGGCATTCGGAGGTACGCACTGACGAACGCTTCGGCCGCGAACGTCCTCGGCACCACATTCACCGAGTCCACGCCACCTGGGAATGCCAACAGTTTCATCTTCAACTCTTGGGGAAACTCGGGGTGGACCTTCATGAAGGTCCGTTCGTCGACGACTTCTCCGCTGTCGATATCCACCACCTTGATCCGGGCGCTCCAGCCTCGGCTCACCGTGGAACCATACGACAGGCGCCCGGACACATCCGATGAATCCAGGATCACGGCGACATTCGGATTGCGCAGTGCCTTCTTGATATAATCGAGGACCTCGTAATCAAACTCCATTCGTTCCTCGATTGGGGTTCGTAGCATTCCTCCAAAACGGGGATCGTGCGCCTCGACGCGGATGATTCTGCTCATGTGATCGACAACGACGACCACATGCATGCCGAGCCGCTTTTGCTCCTCAACAGAGGCGTCTCCCTTATACCAGTCCGCGATGTCGCCCACCTTGCGTTGACGAGCCGTCGCGGTCGCCGCGAGATCCGGCATGGTTTTCATGGGTCTACCGTTCCGGCGTATGGATGAGTTCGGCGCGGCTCACGGGCCGACCAGTCGATACCGGGCCGGCGAGGTGTCGCCACGCCGGCCCCCTGCCAGGGCAGGGACTGCGTGGGTTCCATTCCGAAGAACCTCGCTGACCAGGGAGTCGTCAATCGGTTGTCCCTCCGTCCTATCCGCCGGACGCCGAGGAGCACCCGATGCCGGGAGAGTGCGCGGGTTCGTGGCTCCATCTACAGCCTAGTCCTGCCATGGTCCGGCGATCTACAGCCGGGCGGCCCCTTTACGACAGGCCAAAGGTCACACGACTTCCGGGATGTCGATGGGCGCTACGTGAGCCCGCGCCGGGCCGTTCGGCCCTCGGCGATCCCGCGACCGAGAACGAGTTGAGGCGGTTCAGACACGGTCGACGCCCGACGCCCCGGTCGGCCCCCGACGACCCCGGTCGGCCCAAAGAGAAGGGGCCGTTTAGCCTCTGCCGTGGGTACGAATGGCCCTTTCGCCGGCCTCGGCCGAACCACTATGCTGGGCCCACTTCGGCAAGTGGGCATCCGGCATTACATCCGTCACTCGTTCGGCCGGCTTGGTTCCCGTAGCTGAAAGAAGCAAGGCATAAGGAGGCCCAGTGTTACGGAAGCTGCAGCCAGCCGCCACCTGACGTCAGATCGGGAAGCGATGGATCACCTTGTTGTACTCCTCCTGTGCTTCCCCGATGGACAGGCGTGAATAGATCTCCAGCGATTTGCGGCTCTCATGACCGGAATACGGTTGGATGAGGGCATCGTCGATCCCCTGTTTTTTGAGCCACGTCAGCAGGAAGTGGCGCAACTGGTGCGGTGAGACGGTGTGCTCCAGGCCGGCCGCCTCCGCGTAGCGCTCCAGCATGCGGCGGACACCACGATCACTGTACTGCTTCTTCCAGGATGACTCGAAGAGATAGGTCGCACCCTTTTCCCTCAGTCCTTTTATATGCATGCCGAGCGACTCCTTGAACCCATCAGGAAAGGGCACCACGCGATCCTTGTCGCCTTTGCCATGATTGATGCGGATCTGGCAGCGGTCGAGATCCACATCGTCCAGCCGGATGTTGACGAGCTCGCTCACCCGCACGCCAGTGTAGAACAGGGTCTTGATCAGCACCATGTCGCCGA
>DATLQX010000416.1:0-21610 GCA_035534995.1 Chloroflexota bacterium
CGTGAGCGGGCGGGTGGAAAACGGTAGTGTCCGCCGCCTCATGCCAGGTCCAGGCCCGCGCCGCGAGGCCACGGGAAAGATAGAGATCGCGCAAGACCCGGCCAAAGGCAAGCACGCCATCGTAGTGGCGGAGGTCATACATCGCCATGGCAGAGGGATCGCTCACCATCCGGTGATGGGTATCGTGAAAGAGGAGGCGGAATCGTCCGCCGCCGGCTCGCGCCGCACCGAGGCGGGCGACAAGCCGGGGATCCGTCCACTCATGGACCAGAACCAGATCGGCTCCATCCAGGGCTTGGTCGAGATCGAACCCGTTCTCGCCGTCGCCATTGAGCTGGTAGAGCCGGCTTTCCAGCCCAGGATAGGCGCGGTGAAACGCCTCGATCGCCGGGGGGCCGATCTCGGCCAGCAGGCGGGTTCGGCTCCAACCATCGGCGGGCTCCCAGACGCGCACCGTATGGCCGCGCGCCAGCAGATCGGTCACCACGCCGCGGAGAAAATGCGCGTTGCCATGGTTCCAATCGGAGACCAGCGAATGGTAGAAGCAGACGACCACCAGCTGGTGAATAGGCGCGATGACTTCCTCGTTGGCCAGGGCACGGACGGCAGACATGGGCCGGAATCCCTCATTCTCTGTAGGTGTCGACATCTTCCCAGACCCATATCGCCTTGAGGTATCGTCCCGCTGCCCGGTGGCTTTTCACGACGTACAGCATACCAAGACGTGGTACGCATCCGCGGAGAACGGTCGCGGCGTGCATGCTGGAAGGCGAGCCGCCAGCTACCCCAGGCCCAGTCCGACCGCGTAGACCGCGAGCCGCACCCGTCCGTGGAGGCCAGTTCTCGCGGTCAGCCGCTCGATATGGCGGGGGACGGCGTGAATGGAGATCCAGAGAAACTGGGCGATTACGTCCTGCTCTTCGTCGAGACCCTCCAAGCCAAGAACCACCTAAAGACTCGCGCTGTAAACCTCATCTGAGGTTAGTCGAGCGGCTCGATGAATGTCGCTTGGGTTGGCTCATACAGGGAATCCATCGACGCCATCCCGGCCGCAACCTCCACGTCGTCACCAGCGAAATCGGGCGGCCTTTCCGGCAAACCCGGCACATCGCCAGCAAAAAATGCGGCGCTCCGAGCAGCCAGCGTAATCTCTGCGTCAGGGAAGAATAGGCGACCCTCTGGCATTTCGTTCCTCGCTTCTGCCATATCCACTTACTGCCACAAACCTATCATGCCCAATCCGGCTCAAACCGTAGACAGGTACTTTCTATCTGCTAGACTGGGATGGATACGGGTGGTCCCCCTTCCGCCGGAATCAGGAGGATCCTGGTGGGCTGGTGGCGACGAACATGACGACGAGTGGAGCGCGCACCAGATGGCACACTTTCAGGAGCGGCTGGCCGACGATCTGAAGGACGCGATGCGCGCCCGGGACGAGCGGCGGCGCGACACGATCCGCATGCTGACCGCCGCGCTCAAAAATGCCCAGATCGCCGCCATGCGGCCCCTGTCCGAGGCGGAGGCCGAGGCGGTCCTGGTGGGCCAGGTGAAGCAGCGCCGCGACTCCATTGAGTCGTTCCGCGCCGCCGGCCGCGAGGATCTGGCGGCGAAGGAGGAGGCTGAGTTGGCTATTCTCGCGGCTTATATGCCCGCGCCGCCCACCGACCCGGAATTATCCGCCGCCATTCAGGAAGCCATCACCGCGACCGGCGCTACTTCGCTCAGGGATATGGCCGGGGTGGTCCGCGTGGTCCTTGAGCGGTATCCTGGGCGCGTGGACGGCAAGGAGGTTGCGGCGCGCGTGCGTGGCGCCCTCCAGGGTGCTGTCTGAGGACGGTGAACCGTCCCGGAACCCCTGGACCCCGACTGCTCGGCGCCTCCGCCGGGGCACGGCGGCCGGTGCCCTTGCCGCGGGCCCGAAGGGAAGGGAACCCTGCCTGGTTCCATGTCGCCCGTGCCTCCGTTTTAGGCTTGATTCTGGCGCTCGCGCTCACTCTGGTGCTGTTTTTACCCGCTGCCTTGACGGTTCAGACCATGCACGTAGGGAGCATCGCCACCCAAACCATCCTGTCCCCGAAGGACTTCTCCATCGCCGATCCCCAGGCGACCGCGCGCCGCCACGACGAGGTTGCCAGGGCGATTCCGCTTCAATACCGCGCCGTTCCCGGTCCTCAGGCGCGCGCGCGCGCGGAGGCTACCGCGTTCTTCGCGGCCGCTCAGGTGCTCCTGGGATCGCGCTTCCAGCATGGCCGCCAGAGTGCCGCCGCGCCCGTGGTTCTGGCCCGCCGTTCGGGAGGAGTGATCAGTCCTGCCCTCGCCACGGACCTTTTGCGCCTCGGCCGGGCCGATCTCGACCGGATTGAAACTGCGGTTACGGACGGACTCGCTTTTAGCGCCAAACTCCCCCTGGACGCGACGCAGGCGCACGCCTTGCGAGTGGCGCCGCCGTTCCGAGGGGCGCTTAGCTCCCAGGCGCGCTCCGTCGCCTCGGCCCTCTTCGCGGCCTTCCTCGAACCCAACCGGGTAGCGGATCCGGCGCTCACCGCGAGAGCGCGGCTGGATGCCGCCGCTCGGGTGGCGCCAATACGGGCGCGGTATGACGCCGGAGAGGTCATCGTCCGCGGCGGCGACATGATTAGCCGGCGCACGCTCGCGGCCTTACAGGCATCTGGAGTGATGGATCGCAGCTTCTCGGGGCAAACGCTACTGGGCGACCTCTTACTCTCACTCCTGGCCGCCGGGCTCCTCCATGGCTACTTGATCAGGGCCCGGAGCCCCATTCTGCTCCGTCCACGCCGTCTCTTGCTGCTCGATACGCTCTTTCTCGCCGCTTGTATCGCGGCGGCCGTGATGACCCAGCAGCACGGCTCGCTCCCCTATGCCTTCCCGGCGGCGGCTATCAGCATGCTGCTGACCCTCCTTCTCGATTTTCCCCTGGCCCTGGTGGCCACCGCTTTGTGGGCGTTTCTGGTTGGGTGGGAGATGGATGGATCGATCCTGATCAGTGGCTATTTTCTGGTCAGTGGGATGACCGGCGCCATGCTGATCCGCGGTACCCGGCGCTCCACTGGATTCTTTGCCGCCGGAAGTGGGGCGGCGATCGCCGGCCTGGGCTGCGTGGTGGCCGGACGGTTACTGGCGCATGGGAGTGACTGGCTGGGGATGGGCAGCGATGTGGCGGCGATTGCCCTGAGCGGATTGTTGGCCGCGACCTTGACCCTGGGCAGCCTGGCCGCCCTGGGCCGCTTGTTTGGGGTGACAACCGCCCTGCACATGCTTGAGCTGAGCCACCCCAACCATCCCCTGCTGCGCCGGTTGATGCAGGAAGCGCCGGGAACCTATCACCATAGCCTGATGATCGGTACCCTCGCCGAACGGGCCGCCGAACAGATCGGGGCCGATGCGCTATTGGTGCGAGTGATCGCCTACTTTCACGACATCGGGAAGTTGATCCATCCCACGAACTTCGCCGAGAACCAGGCAGCGGTCGGAAATATTCACGACCGGATTGAGCCAGAGGAAAGCGTGGCCCTGATCCTGGAGCACATCTACGAAGGGGTCCGATTGGCCCGCGCTCATCATCTGCCGGAGGTGCTGGAGGATGGGATTTGGCAGCATCACGGCACGACCTTGGTGAGTTTCTTCTATCAGCAGGCGGTGGACCTGCGGGGCGAGGCCGGCGTGCTGATCGAAGACTTCCGCTACCCAGGACCGCGACCTCAGACTCGTGAAATGGGTATCCTTATGTTGGCCGATGGGGTGGAGGCGGCGGTACGGGCGAGTCCGGGTGCCGATTCCGACCAGATACGCGGGATTATTCATCGGCTTACCCAGGAACGGATTCAGGACGGCCAGCTTGACGAGTGCCCCCTTACCCTCCGTGATCTCGCCGCGATCGAGAAGAGCTTCGCCATCGTCCTGCAAGGAATCTCGCACGGCCGGGTTCGCTACCCCCGTTCTCCCTTCCCGGCGGTGGGGAATCAATGAGCGTTGATCATCCCGCGGTTGGATCGGCCTTTCAGTTCGTGATCGGCGGCGCGGCGGCCGAGGAACGCTGGGCGAACCTGGCGGAGCGCGTCGGCATCGACGCTTTGCGCGCCCTTTCCGCGCGGGAGATCGCGCCGCACCGGGGAGAGGTGAGCCTTCTCCTGGTGGACGAGGCGGAGATTCAGGTATACAACCGCGACTACCGGGGGATCGACGCCCCCACGGATGTCCTGTCGTTCTCCCAACTGGAAGGGGAGGGACTGGACGTGCGGACGTTGCCGCCCGGCTACCCGGTGCCCCTGGGCGATATCGTGATCTCCCTCCCGCGGATGCGCGATCAGGCCCGTGCCTATGGGCATAGCCAGGAACGAGAGTTCGCCTTCCTCCTGGTGCATGGTCTACTGCATCTCCTGGGTTTCGATCACCAAACGGTCGAGGACGAAGAGCGGATGCGGGTCACGACCGAGGCATTGCTGGCGGAGGCGGGTCTATCGCGAGATGCCGCCGGTGCGTAGCGGCTCGCTGAGCGCCGCCTTCCGTTTCGCCGCGCTGGGAATCGTGTACGTGCTGCGGACGCAACGAAACATGCGCATCCATGTGTGCGCGGCGGGCGGCGTCCTGATTCTGGCGGCTCTTCTCGGCGTCTCCCGGGTCGAAGTGGCCGTGCTCCTGCTCTGTATCCTGGCCGTCTTGACCCTGGAAATGCTGAATACCGTGGTCGAGGCGGTGGTGGATTTAGCGACCGAGCAGTATCATCCCCTGGCCAAAGTCGCGAAGGACGTGGCGGCGGGCGCCGTCCTGGTGATGGGGATTGGCGCGGCGGCGATTGGCCTCCTGATCCTGGGGCCGCCGCTTGTCCAGGCATTGGGCGGCTCATAGGGCATCCCAGATTTTCCCTCACCGAGCATGGATTCTCGTGTATAGTGAATGGGCGATGGCGCGGCGTGGAGGCTCGTGGAGGGCGCCAACGCATGGACGCCCGCGCGGAGAGTGGCACGATCGGGTTTGGCGCGGGACCGGCCCAGCCCGCGGGGAGCGGTATGCGAGGCGGGATGGCGAGAAAAGGGAACAGGCGTGGCGACGCCGGTTGACCAGGCGGCCGCCATGCGGTTCGAGCGCGACGATGACGCGGACGCCCTGGTTGTGCTGCGTAACGTGAGCAAGGCGTACGCGAATGGGACCGTGGCCCTCCGCGGTGCCAGCCTCGCGGTGCGGCCAGGCGAGTTCATTTCCCTGGTCGGCCCGTCCGGTTGCGGGAAGTCGACCATCCTCCGTATCGTGGCCGGCCTGGGGCCGATCTCGGCCGGACAGGTGCGGGTGGCGGGCCTGGCGCCCGAAACCGCGCGGCGTGAACGCCAGGACATGGCCTTCGTGTTCCAGGATGCCACCTTGCTGCCCTGGCGGAACGTCCGCCGCAACGTGGAGTTGCCGCTGCAATTGCGCGGAGGCGGCAAGGAACGGCGCGCGGCCCTTGCCATGGAGGCGCTGGCGACCGTGGGACTGAGTGAATTCGCCCGTGAATATCCTCGTCAATTGTCTGGCGGAATGAAAATGCGCGTGTCAATCGCCCGCGCCCTGGTGGCCAAGCCCAGTCTGATGCTCATGGATGAGCCATTCGGGGCGCTGGACGAGCTGACCCGTGGGCGCCTCAACGTGGAACTGCTCCGCGTGGTGGCGATGGCCGGCTGGACCGTTCTCTTCGTCACCCACAATGTGTTCGAGGCGGTCTTCCTCTCCAGCCGGGTCGTGGTGATGAGTCCGCGCCCAGGCCGGATCGTGGCGGACATTCCCATCGATCTGCCCTATCCCCGCGAGCCGGCCATGAGAACCGGTCTCGAATTCAACCTGATCGCGAGCCGGGTACTGGCCCATTTGCAGGAGGGGTAGGAGCGAATGAGCCAAGCGATGCGGGAAGGTCGAGAGGCGGCTGTGCCGGGGGTGAGAGTGGCGGCCGATGCGGCGACCGGCGAATCGGATGAGATGTTGATCCCGGTGAAGAGTAGCGCGCGGCGGCTGGTGGAGCTCTGGCTGCCGCCGCTCGTTGGCCTGGTGGTGCTGCTGGTCGCCTGGATCGGGATTATTCGCTGGCAGAACACGCCGCCCATTCTCGCCCCGTCTCCGGGCGATGTCCTCAATGGATTCCGCGACAATTCGGGTGACCTCTGGACCGCCCTCCTCTCCACGCTGCAGGACGCCTTCCTCGGGCTCGCTCTCAGCATCGTCCTGGGGGTGGGGCTGGCGATCATCATGTCTCAGGCTAAAATGCTGGAACGGGCCATCTATCCCTATACTACCCTGGCCCAGACGATCCCGGTCTTCGCGATCGCCCCCTTGATCTATCAGATAGCGGGAGACGGCCATATCGCCATCGTGGTGGTGGCCCTGATTATCGCCATTTTCCCCATGATCGCCAATACTTCCCTGGGGCTCACCTCGGTGGATGCCAGCCAGGTCAATCTCTTCCGCATGTACAACGCCTCACGCCTCCAGGAACTCTTGTTTTTGCGGCTGCCCTCCGCGATCCCGAATATTTTGACCGGGATTCGGGTGTCCAGCGGACTGGCTATTATCGGGGCGATTGTCGGCCAATTTCTCCTGGGAAGCGGCGACCCCGCCGGGGGCGGCCTGGGCTACGAAATTCAGTATGCGGCCCATCAAGGCGATTGGGGCCTCCTGGGTGCGGCGGCCATTACCTCCGCCCTTCTGGGGATCGCGGTGTTTATTGTCCTTGGATTGTTGAGCGCGCTCGCCCTGCGTCATTGGCACGAATCGGCCGCGCGGCAGGAAAATTAAAAAGGGAGGTACCACGCACTATCACGTCGATGTCGGTTGGGGCACCAGGACTCTTTAGATTGAGGAGAAGATCATCCTATGAAGCACACTCGTCTTTTTTCCATCCTGGCGGTTGCCGGCCTCCTGGCCGGATCGCGTGGCGCCACGCCGCCCCCCGCCCATGCCGGAGGCCCTGCCTACAACCTGATCATGAACTGGTTTCCCGAGCCCGAGGAGGGAGGCTTTTATAACGCGCAGCGGATGGGCCTCTACCAGAAGGCGGGGATAAACTCCTCGATCAGCGAGTTCTCGTACGCGATCAACATCACCATCCCCTTTGTCGTATCGGGAAAATACACCTTTGGCATGGCGAATGCCGATGAGATTCTGCAGTATCGGGCGAAGGGCGCCAAGGTCGTGGCGATTCTTGGTACCTATCAAACGAACGATCAGTGTATCCTCTGGCACGCCAACGATCATTCGATCAAGACACTTGCCGACCTCAGTAACCATAACCTGTACTACACATTCGGCGCCGGTTACGAGGCGTATATGGTGCTGAAATATCACTACACGAACTTCAAGACCTTCAGCTACGACTTTACCCCGCGGAAGTTCGCCCAGGATCCCAAGGGGGCCAACCAATGCTTCATCACCTCCGAGCCATATACGTGGGGTGAGCAGGGAATCAAGACGAAGGCGGCCCTGATCGCCTCCACCGGCTACAACCCCTATGGTGACCTGATCTACACCACCGAGGATATGATCGCCAAGCATCCCGACGTGGTGCGGGCCTATGTCAAAGCCAGCATCGCCGGATGGAACGGCTATCTGAACAATCCCTCCCAGGCGGCGGCTACCAATGCCTATCTGGAGACCGCGGCGGGGGCCAAGAACTACCTGCTCAAGCCGGGAGAGTTACAATACAGCTACACCGAGTTGAAGAACCTGAAGCTCGTCAATGGCGGCGACGCCGCCAAGCACGGGATCGGCATCTTCACCCTGGGCCGCTGGAAAACCCTCCAACAGCAAATGGTGAGCATCGGGCAAAAGGTGGGCGGGGTGAACGTCAGCCAGGCATTCACCAATCAGTTCCTCCCCAAGATGTAGAAGAGATGCCCTCCGACTACGATGTGATCGTGATCGGCGCCGGCCATAATGGCCTGGTGTGCGCCGCCTACCTGGCCCAGGCCGGTGAGCGGGTATTGGTTCTCGAACGCCACCACGAGGCGGGGGGATGCGTGGCCACGGCCCGCATCCCCGGCTTCCCCGAGGTTCACATGGACATTGGCGGCCTCGAACATGGGGCGTTCGCCCATTCCCCGGTTGGTCAGGAATTGCGCCTGGCCGATTTCGGTCTCCGCTATCTGACCCGCGATCGTATCTATTCCTTCCCCTTCGCCGACGGCGTTGCCTGGTCTATCCATGCCGATCCCACCAAAACGCTCGCCAGTATCAGCATCCTTTCACCGGTGGACGCCGAGGCTTTCGCGCGGTTTAGCCGCTTCAGCCTCCAGATCCTGGAGCTGCTTGGCATGGTCAGCGAGGGTCCGCCTCCCAGCCTGGATCACTTGGCGTCCCTGGCGGGCGCGGCGGGAAAGTCCGGATCCCGGCTCCTCCATACCTTTCTGTCCAGTCCACGCCAGGTAGTCGATCATTGGTTCACGAACGACTACGTACGCGCGGGGCTATTGAACTATGCCACCCACGCGCAGACCCCACCCTGGCAATTGGGTTCCGGCTACGCACCCTGCCTGGCGATTGGCGGCCAGGGGAGCGGGGGGACGCGGGTGGAGGGCGGCGGCCGCCGACTGATTGCGGCACTGGTCCACTGTATCGAGCACCATGGAGGAGCAGTACGCTGCTCCGCTCCGGCCCAGCGGGTGCTGATTCGGGACCGGCGCGCGGTTGGGGTAGAGTTGGCCCCGGGCGAACGGCTCACGGCTGGGCATGGGGTGGTGTCGGCCATCGACGCACGGCGCCTCTTCACCGAACTGGTGGACGTGGGCGACCAGCCTCCCGCTTTCCGCGCCCGCATGGCAGGGCTGACCAGCGGACGCGATAACATCGGCGAGTTGAGCATGGCCTGCATCGTCACCGAGGAACCGAAATTCATCTCCTCGGCTCTTGGCGATGAGGCCCTTCGGGGATCCGTATGGCAGTCCGGGGCGGTAGCGGACGTGGAAAATGCCTTCATGGACATTCGGCGGGGGGTCATGCCCGAACGTCCCGGCGCCATGTGGGCGGCGCCCTCGGCCCTTGATCCGTCCCTGGCGCCCGAAGGCACCCATCTGCTCTGGCTGGCGGCATTCGTCCCCTACCAATGGCGCGATGGGAGCGAGTGGGACCAGATGAAAGAGCGGGTGGCGGACCAGTTATTGACAACCGTGGGGACGGTGGCGCCAAACGTGCCGGGGAGCCTCGTCGCGCGCCAGGTGCTGAGTCCGCTCGACTGGCAACGGCGTACGGGAAACCTGAACGGCAATGCCGACCACCTGGATACGGGGATCGACCAAATGCTCGGTAATCGTCCCAGCCCCGATCTCTCCGGCTATAGAACGCCGATCCGCGGCCTCTACCTCACGGGCGCCGGCACCCACCCCGGCGGAGGCATCACGGGTGGTCCAGGCCGGAATACGGCGCGAGTATACCTGCGGGATCGTGGCGTGCTCCCCCGTTCAGGGCCCAGGCGGACTGGGCGCCGGCTTTTCCAGTTGGGCAGGATAGCCGTGGCTCTCCATGGCATGGGAAGGGGAGAGTAAGGTAGATGCCAGTTGATTTGATCCTTCGCGACGCGCGGCTTGCCGATGGCGTCCGCGTGGATGTGGCAATCAGCGGGGGCGCGATCACCGAAGTGGCGCCGAGCATTGCAGGCGATGCCGCCCATGAGCTTCGGCTCGGCGGCCAGGTGCTGTTGCCCGCGTTCGTGGAGTCCCATACCCATCTGGACAAGAGCCTGACCTACAGTCTGGCGCTCAATCGGAGCGGCACCTTACGGGAAGCGATCGCCCGCATCCATGAGATTCAGGCTCGGGACACGGGGGAAAACATCTACCAACGAGCCCTGGTGAGCGCGCGGCGCTACCTGGGATTCGGCACGACCACCATCCGCACGCACGTGGACGTGAATGCCCACATCGGGCTCCGAGGGGTGGAGGCCCTGCTGCGGCTTCGCCAGGATCTGGGCGAGGTGATGCGCATCCAATTGGTCGCCCTGGCCCACCCGCTGGCCGGTGATGCCGGCAAGCCCTGCCGCGAACTGATGGAGGAGTCCCTGCGAATGGGAGTCGACCTGGTCGGCGGCGCACCGGGTCTGACGAATGATCCGGGGGCGGATATTGATGCGGTGTTTGCCCTGGCGGCCAGGTACGGCCGCGACATTGATCTCCATATGGATGAATCCGACGACGCGGCTGACTTTTGCCTTCCCTACCTGGCCCAAAAAACGCTCGCCGACGGTTGGCAGGGACGGGTGACGGCGGGCCACTGCTGCTCTCTGGCGGCGGTAGATGACCAGGAAGCGGCCCGGGCGATCGAGCTGGTCCGCCAGGCGGGAATTACCGTGATCACCTTGCCCTCGGCCAACATGTATCTGCAGGGGCGCCAGGACCACGGCCCGATTCGCCGTGGGATCACCCAGGTCCGCCAATTGCTTGGGGCGGGGGTACCGGTGGCCTGTGGCTCCGATAACGTGCGCGATCCGTTCAACCCGTTCGGGCGGTGCGACCTGCTCCTGGTCGCGAACCTGCTGGCGCACGCGGCGCATCTGGGGAGTCCCGACGAGCAGGCGGAGGCTTTGCGATCCGTGACCAGCACCCCGGCGCGCGTTCTGGGCCTCAAAGAGCACGCGGTGGCTCCGGGTTGTCAGGCGGATCTGGTGGTACTGGATAGCACGGATCCGGCCGGCATCCTGGCGGAGGTACCGCCGCGGCGCTACGTGATCGCGAAAGGGAAGTTGGTGGCGGAAACGCGGACCAGTCAGTGGATGGCGGATCTCGGCCATCTGGAACTCACATAGATGCTGCCTCTTGTACGGCAGATCGGGCGTTCGGGCGCGGCGGCAATGCTGGTGATCGCGCTTGCCGGTTCCTGGCCGGCGAGAGCAACGGCCACCGGGACAGCGAGCAGCCAGACGCTTACGATCGGCGAGACCAGCTTGCCAGGCGGCCTGAATCCGCTCATCGATCCGCGAGACTCCACGGCGGATATTACCCATGCTCTGTTCGACAGCCTGCTCGCCGCGGACCCACACGATAGGCTGGTTCCCGATCTGGCCGCGGGCTATACGATCAGCGACCATGGTCTCAGCTACCAATTCACCCTGAACAGCCAGGCTCGCTGGCAGGACGGGACGCCGGTCACCGCCGATGACGTGCTGTTTACCACTCGACTAATGCGAGACCCCAAGTTCCCCGCCGCCAATCGCTTTGGTTATGGGTCCATCGCCTCGATCCGTGCCGATGGACCGCTCACCGTCACCGTCACCCTCCATTCGCCCTACGCGCCGTTCCTCAGGGCCTTCGCCACCACGCCCCTGCTTCCCTCGCATGTGTTAGGACCAATTCCATCCGACAAGCTGGCCGGCTACACCTTTTTCAACCAACATCCCGTGACCGATGGACCATATACGGTGTCTGGCATCAGCGCTGCCGCGGTCACGCTGGCCGCCAATCCCACGTACTTCGAGGGGACGCCGCGCATCAGCCAGTTAGTCTATAAGCGGGAACCAAACGAATCCGCCGCCCTGGCCGATCTTCGCTCGGGAGCGGTACAACTGGTGAGCTCGGCGGTCGGCGTGAGTCCCACGGATCTGCTGGCGACTTTACGACAGCCCGGCTTGACCGCCTATTCCTCGCCTGGCTACGGCTGGACCCATATCGACCTGATCGAAAGCGGATTTCTGCGGGACCATGTGGTCCGCCAGGCTCTTACCTACGCAACCCCGCGCCGGGCGATCATCACCAGGGTGTTCCATGGCCTGGTCAGCCCCGCCGATGGGGACCAGCCGCCAACCTCCCAATATTATCAGCCCAGTATCGCGGGCTCGCTGGGGTACGATCCGAGCCAGATCCCCAGTCTCCTGCGCCGGCATGGCTACACGCTCAAACACGGGGTTTGGGGGAAGTTCGGTCTCCAGCTTCGGATTACTCTGTGGACCGATAGCGGCTGCGCGGACTGCGCGACGGTGGCGAACCTGGTGGCGGAAAGCTGGAGCACGGCGGGGATCCCAACCAGCGTACGCACGGAGAACACCCACAAGTTGTTCGGCTATCACGGGCCACTCTACAACCCCGATCGCCTCTACAGCGCGCAACTCAACGCCGTGCTGTATACCTGGACGACCTCACCAGAGCCGGACGACTCGTTCTATTGGGCCACCAAGACGATCGTGCGGCCAGGGAATCTTTCTGGCGGCAATTTTGATGGGTTCAGCAATCCTACGATTGATCGGTTGCTCGGGGATGCCTTGACGGCGACCAGCGACAGCCAGCGGGTGGCGTTGTATCAGCGCATCCAAACCCTGCTGGTAGAGGATCAACCGGATATCTTTCTCTATTGGGCTCAGCACTTCACCCTGGCCACCACGGCCTTGAGCGGCTTTCAAGCAAATCCGTTTTCGCCAGGGATCGCCTGGAACCTCACCAAGTGGCGGCTCGGCTAAGGGACGGACCGGCCCACTTACTCCGATGGGAGGGCCGGCACATCGGTCCGCCGATAGAGCGCGTTCACCGAGAAGCGCACCCCAAGGGATGGAAGGTTCGCCGGTTGCCTAGCGACTTCGTGGGTTGGTGCAGTGTTCTCCCTCACTTCAGTGTTTCCCTGACGCTACGGCCGCGCCAGTTCCCGATAGTGCGGCAGGAAACGTTCCGCCACCCGTCCCACCGCCAGGTACTCGACCGCGTCCGCCCGCGCCAGTCGCGCCTGCCTGGGCTCGTCCTTGGTCGCCCGAAGCACCGCATCCAGGCCATCGGCCACCGCTTCCGGCGAGCGGAGGGGAATCAGGGCTCCCAGGGCCGGATCGCGCAACAGCCGGCGGGCGATCCCCACCGGAGTGGCGACGACCGGCGTGCCGCTGGCCAGCGACTCCACCACGGCCAGGCACTCCGCTTCGTGCCAGGAGGTGATCACGCTGAGGTGGGCCCTCGCGACCACCGCCGCCACCTCGCGCGGCGGAAGGTAGCCAAGGGGCCGGACCGCGCCGGCCAGTCCGCGCGCGGCGATGGCGGCACGGGCCTCGGCGCCGTCCGTGCGTTCGCCCACCAGGAGGAGTCGGATCGCGGGTCGCCGGCGCGCCAGGAGGCGAATCCCATCCAGAAGGAGGGAGTGGTCCTTGACCGGGGACCAGGAGGCGACGCACACGACGGTTTCGCGGTTGACGGGTGCGGAGACCGACATGAAGATGCGTGGGTCGAAACCGAGCGGCAAGTCACGGATCTTGGCCGCCAACCAGGGGGAGCGGGAGAGCACTCGGGAACGCGAATCATCGGAACCCACGCCGATCGCCGTGGCCGACTGGAGACTGAACCCCACCTGGGCGCGTTCCAAACGATGCAGCCGGTTTCCATAATTCGCGGGCCGGGCCGAGGCCAGTTCGCCGCCGCAGATGCTCACCGTCACCGGGATGCCCAGCAGCTTCCCCACGACGCATGCCAACATCCCCGACTCAGTAGCCCAGAAGCCATGCAGTGTATCGAAGGGGCGACGCGAGTGCGCGACCCGCAAGGCGGCGAGGAAACGGAGCCATCGATGCGCGGAGGCGGCGCGCCAACGAAACCGGTTTCCCGGTTCAGGCGCCGCGCCAAAGCTGACCACCGGGACGCCATCGACCTCGTAGACGCTGTCTCGTGGAGGAAAGCGGATCGCGTAGACCCGGAGATCGAGGGAATGGCTCAATTCTCCCGCCAGGGCGGTGAGCGCGGGAATCCCCGGCTCGCCGGCATGGCCCTGGAATCCGGGGACGATCCAGCCGACGCGCATCAGTCGATGACCCTGTAGACCTCGCGAGCAATGAACAACTCCAGGAGGTCGGCGTCAATCCCTCCCCGAGCCGCGTCGTCGCGCAAGATAGCCAGGGCGCGGGGAACGGGGATGGCGGGCTTATAGGGCCGATCTTGAGCCGCCAGGGCGTCGAATATATCGGCGATGGTCATCATTCGGGCCTGAACGGGAATGTCGTCACCGCTCAGATGGTAGGGGTATCCCGTCCCATCCAACTTCTCGTGGTGGGCCGCCGCGATCCGCGGAATCTCTCGCAAGTCGTGGGTCCAGGGAATCTGAATCAGGAAGTTGAAACTATGAACCACATGAGAGCGGATCTCGGCCAGTTCCTCGTCGTCCAGGGTACCGCGGCGGACCAGCAGGCTCCGCAGCTCGCCATCCAGCAGCAACGGCATCGATTCACCTGATGGCAGGGTTACGATCCGGCCCGCGACCTCAAGCAGCGCCCGCGAGCGATCCTCGTCCAGCACGGTCGGCTCGTTGGCGGCCAGGATCACCCTCAGAGCATGATCGAGGGCCGCCTCCTCGACCCGCTGATCCTCTTGCCGGCGCGCCGCTTGCCGTGGGTACGCCTCCGGTCCAGCCGCCAGTGCATCCTCCAGTTGCCGGCGCAGACTTCGAGCCTCGGCCACCTGCATGGCAAGGCGAAAGCGATTTCGAATCGCGTCAAGTTGCCAATCGTAGAGTTTCTTGGCTTTGACCAAGACACTCTCGCGCACGCCGACCTTCCCGAAGTCATGCAGGAGGCCGGCGTACTCTATCTCTTTTAGTTGCTGGGCCCCGAATCGGAGGCTCCGCCAGCCCACCTCGTTGACCGCGCGCGCCAGACCCACCGTAAGCCGGGCCACCCGTTCCGAATGCCCTGAGGTCGCCGGATCGCGCGCCTCGATCGCCGTAACCGACGCCCGTACGAAGCCGGCCAGCATGCGCTCAATGTCGGCTAAAAGCTGGTTGTTCTCGATCGCCACCGCCGCCTGGCTGGCGAAGGAAAGGACCAACTGTTCGTTCTCCTCGCTGAATGGTTCCACCTCCAGCTCAACCGTGGCCGGATCAGCCAACTTCACCGAGAAGCGTCGTTTCCGATTGATCAGCTGCATGACCCCTATTACCTGGCCACGATGGTTCCGCATTGGCACGATCAGCATGGAACGGCTCCGATAGCCGAAACGCCGATCGACGGCGGGATTGAAGGTGTATTCCGCGCCTTCCGGGAGAGCATATGCATCATCGAGCCGTAGCACCTGACCAGTGATCGCCACGAATCCCGCCATGCTCTGGACGCTCATGGGGATGGTCAAACGTTCATAAGGCACATCGACCGAATCGTTCTGAGTCACATGGAAAACGAGCGTTTGCCGGCCAGTTCCATCGTCGTCGACCAGATAGAGGGTCGCCGCGTCGGCTCCGGTCATCTCACGGGCCGTGCGGACCACGAAATCCTGAAGAGCGCTCATGTCACGCTCGGCCGTCAGGGCCACCCCCACCTGATGTACCTCGCGAAGTTCACGCGATCGTCGCTCAAGCTGATCGCGCATGGCGGACAGGCGGAGTCTGAACCGCATCGCGGTCAACGCACCATGAATCCCGGCGGTCAGGGTGTCCACCGACACCGGCATTTCGAGGAGCTGGGCCGAGAGTTCCTCGTCCTGGAGCGCCAGCGGTAACTGATTTCCCGGCCTGCCCACCACCAGGATCGCGATGTCCGGATCCTGAAGATGGGCGATCCACCGCGCGACCGACTCGGGGGCACAGGATGTCCAGTATCGGAAGCTCACCAGGTAGATCGTCGCGCCCGCCAGGCGCTCGATCACCGGGATCATGGCGGCAAGCGGAACGGAGATCGCGCTCAGAGCGGCAAGCCGCGCGGCGAAGGGCAGCATATTCACGTCGGGAGTGTAGTAGAGAACCAACGAGCGGTTTCCCCGTGCCATCCTTGCTACTCCCAATGACCGCGCGTTACCAGCGACCGGGGGCCGATCCGGGCCCTTTCAGGCTTGAGCATAGTGTGCAAATACTCTGCTGACAAGCGGGTCGCGACGTAACCGCGGGCGTATACTCAACCATGCAAACGATGTTCAGGCCCTCTACTCGCGAGAGCGCGCCAGAGGTTGCCCGAGGGGGACACTACATGGCCCAGCCCGCGTTGTACCCAGCCCGAGACCGTGCCGCCAGGCGGCTTGAATCGGCCATCCTCCGCACCCGCGCCTACTTTTCTATCTTTGGCTACACGCCGACCCTCTGCGAGCTGCATCGCTACCTACACGGTGAAACGGCGACTATCGAGCAGGTGCGGGCCGCCTGCCGCCGCCTGGACCCCCGGCCACGGTCGCACCGTTCCTTCCCGGAGACCGTGGTCCCCGGCCACGCCAGCCCGCCCGCCGCCGGCCGCCGCCGCTTCTCTCTCACCGTCCTGAAATACCTTCCGTTCGTGCGGATGATTGGCCTTACCGGATCGAGAGCGGTCCAGCCCGAAGGTGAAGGGGACACGGACCTGATGATTGTTGCCGCTTCCGGCCGGGTGTGGCTGTGCCGGCTCGCCGCGGTTGCCCTGGCCCGGTTCGTGCGCCACTTTGGCGACAACCTCTGTCCCAACTACGTGATAGCCGAGGATTCCCTGATCCTCGGAGAAATGAGCATCTATGACGCGCACGAGCTCGCTCAATTACGCCCGCTGTATGGCCGAGCGTTCTACCAGCAACTCTGGGATCGGAACCCGAGGGTAGAAGATCTCTTGCCCAATGCCCATCCCTTCCCCTGCCCGCACGATCGCCTCCCGCCCGGCGCCGGGTTCCTCAAACGGGTAGGCGAATGGGCGCTGGCGGGCCGGCTGGGGGATCAGATCGAGCGTTGGGAACGGACCCGGAAGATCGCCCGGCTCCGGGCCCTTGGCGTCACCTCGCCGGAGATCTCGCTCAGCGCCGAACAATGCAAGGGCCATTTTGATGGCCATCGGTCGAGAATCCTCTTCGCCTACGATCAACGGCTGAGCCGGCTTGGGGGAGGGTAAGGTGCCCGACATTCTGTTTACGAACGCCTACCACATCAGCAACGATCATCACGAGCAGATCACCATGCGCCCCTATCCGGCCCTCGGTCCCCTCTACGTCGCGGCCTACCTCCGCCAACACGGCTACGAGGTAGCATTCTTTGATTCGGTGTTTCAGGCTAACGAGGAGGCGCTGCTAGAGACCGTGCGGGCCTCGGCCCCACGCTTCGTCGGGGTCAGCGCCCTGGTGATTGGCCGGACCACCGCGCGAGAACAGATCCGCGCCCTGAAAGCGAGGGGCTGCACGGTGATCGCCGGCGGCCCCGATCCGAGCATTGTCCCCGAAACCTATCTCCGCGACTTCGGGGCCGACTACGTTGTGATGGGGGAAGGGGAGTATACAACGCGCGAATTGCTGGACACGCTCAGTGGGCGCGGCACCATGCCCGTGGAGGAGGTGCGCGGCATCGCCTTTCTCCGCGAAGGGCGCCTCACCATCACTCGCCCGCGGGAAAAGATCCAGGATCTGGATGGCTTGCCCTGGCCCGCCCGCGACTTGATGGACTTCACTCCCTATTTGGCGGCCTGGCGGAGCCGGCATGGCTATTCCTCGGTGCACCTGCTGACCAGCCGGGGCTGCCCGTTCCGCTGTAACTGGTGCAGTAAGGGCGTCTACGGGAAAACTTTCCGCGCACGGGATCCAAAGGACGTGGCCCGCGAAATGCGTTGGTTGCGCGAGACCTATCAACCCGAGCGCTTGTGGGTGGCGGACGACCTCCTCGGCGTGAAGCGGTCGTGGGTCTCCGACTGGCGCGAGGCGGTGCTGGCGGCGGACGCCGCGATGCCCTTCGAGTGCCTCTCCAGGGCCGATCTGCTCACTCCTCGGATGTTGGCCGAGTTGAAAGAGATCGGCTGTTTTCGCGTCTATTTTGGCGCCGAGTCGGGCTCGCAGCGCGTTCTTGATGCCATGCAAAAGGACACCAAGGTGGACGAGATACGGGCCGCCGCCGCCATGTTGAAGGCGGCCGGGATCGAACGCGGCTTCTTCATGATGCTGGGCTATCCGCCCGAGGACATCGGCGACATTCGCCTGACCGAGAGGATGCTGATGGAGATCGTGCCGGAAATGGTAGGCTTCAGCGTGGCCTACCCGCTTGAGGGCACCGGGTTTTACGAGAAGGTGAAGGCCCAGATCCCAGTTCAAGCTCAGCAATGGCGGAGCGGAAACGAGAACCGGGTGCTTTTCAACGCTACCTATTCCACGCGCTTTTACGCGGCAACCATTCAACGCCTGCAAGCCCGTCTGCGCCTGAAGCGGCGAACCCGCGTCGATCGGCGGGTGCCGGTGGATCTGGCCAAGGTCGCCTACTATTCGATCATGGCGGCGCGCGCCCGGCGCGACCGCCGCCCACGGGCCCTTCCCACCGCCGGCCCCGAGTTCTCGCACAATGGGTGATTTTGGCGCCCGAACCGCCGCCGCGTTCACTGCCGTGGCCCCACGCTACGACCGGGAAACCGAGACGAATCCCGCGGTTGCCCATGTGCGGCGCCTGGTGCGGCGCCGGCTTTGTGCCCTCTGGCATACCGGTGATCAGGTACTGGAGATTGGCTGCGGCACGGGGGTCGAGGCGGTAGGGTTGGCGAGAACCGGGGTGCGAGTGACGGCCATCGATATCGCGCCGGGAATGCTCGCGCAAGCCGCGCTCCGGTGCCGCGATCAGGGAGTGGGCGATCGGGTGACGCTTCACCAACTGGGTGCGGCGGATCTCTCCTCCCTCCTGAATCTCCATGAACCGGGCACCTTCGTCGGGGCCTATTCCAGCTTTGGTCCGCTCAACTGCGAACCGGACCTCGCCGCGGTGGCCGAGGGTCTGGCGGCGCTGATCCGCCCAGGCGGGCGGTTACTGATCTCGGCCATCAACCGTTATCATCCCTTTGAGTTCGCCTGGTATGCCGGGCATGGTGAGTGGCGGCGGGCAGTTCGCCGCTGGGGTGGGATGGCGCCGGGTACGGTGTCGCCTGCCCTTCCCCATCGCGTCACCACCTACTACTACACGCCTCGCGCCTTTGCCCGCCACTTTCGGCCTGCGTTCCAGGTAGTAGGCTATCGGGCCCTCCTGCTGACCCTGCCGCCGCCCTACCTGGCCCACCTGCGTGACCGCTTCCCCCGCGTCTGGCGCCTGGCTGAAATGCTGGACAACGCGCTGGCGGGCCTGCCGATCCTCCGCGGGCTGGGGGATCACTTTCTCATCGAATTGGAACGTCAGTGACCACGGGCATTCATCCCGCGCCAGACATACCGAAACCGGTTTCCCCTGTCCTGGCCCTCCAGTACCGCTGCCCGGCCTGCGAAGCACCCATGCCCAGGGCCACCTCGGTGCTGCCGCCGGACTGGAGGATCAGCGCCGGCCTTCCCGCGGCGCGACGGGAAATCCTGTTCGCCTGTCCCGCTTGCCATGCGGTCTATGCCACGGTCGAAGGTCTTCCCTGCCTGATGGTGGACGGCGATCTCAGGGAGGCCGAGCCCTTCCTGCGGCACTATGAGACGGTGCGCGACGGCGAGGGTTCGTGGCTGCCCCTGGAAGTCATCCTTGGCCTCCCTGGCTTACCGCCAAATTCCTACCCTCGTGAGGTGGCGGCCCTCTGGGGGCGGCGCCGGCATGCATACCAGCGCCTGATCGCCATGTTGCGGCGGCGAAGGTCCACCGATGGTGCTTCCCTCAACGTGCTGGACCTTGGGGCGGGGAACGGCTGGCTTTCCTGGCGATTGCATGGCCTCGGTCATCAGGTGGTGGCGACTGACATCTGCCTCAGTCCTCATCATGGCTTGGGAATGGCGCGACGAGTCGCGAGTACAGCGGATACGGCCGGCGACAAGTCGGCATTCGCCTGCGTGCAAGCCACGATGGAGCGCCTGCCGTTCGTGGACCAGCAGTTCGATCTCGTGATCGCCGCCGCCTCGCTGCACTATGCCCGCTCAGTCACTCGCGCGGTTCGTGAGGCCGCGCGGGTGCTGGTCCCTGGCGGGGCACTGATCCTGATCGATACGCCACTCTACGAGACGGCCGCGGCGGGTCAGGTCATGGCGGCGCGACGGCTGGCCGAGCAGCGGACTCGTTTCGGCAGCGAGGGGGCAGGCACCGCGGGTCGCTCCTTCCTGGTACGCGCCGAACTCCGCCGGACCTTCCAATTGGCCGGCCTCCGCTACCAGGAGATCGCGGTCCATGGCACCCTCCGCTCCACCGCGGGCGGCGTCCGGCGTTGGGCCCGCCGCGCGCTTCACCGCCGGGAGTTGGCAACCATGCCGTTGGTGTTGGGAGAGCCAGAGGGCGGCCCATGCTGATCCTCTACAATCCGCGGGCCGCCGTCTCAAAGGCGCGCATTCCCATGTCGCTCATGGCCCTGGCGGCACTCCTGGAGGGGAAGCGAGCGTACGAAATCGTGGACGGTAACCTCGATCCTGATCCCCAGCGCACTATCGCCGAGATTGTTGAAGCCGGTCAGGGTCCGCACTATCTCCTTTGCACCGTAATGCCGGGGCCGCAGATGGCGTGGGCGGTTCCCCACTGCCGCGCCCTGAAGGCGCGTTTCCCCGCGCTCACCGTGGTCTGGGGCGGCTATTTTCCCTCCATGCATCCGGAAGTGTGCCTCAACTCGGGCTACGTCGATTTCATTGTCCAGGGTCAGGGAGAGCATACTCTGCTGGAACTTCTCGATGTAGTGGAGCGTGGTGGAGGGTTGAGCACGGTGTTGGGGATCTGGTACCGGGACGGGATCACCCTTCGTCACACTCCCCCGCGTCCCCTTGCCGATCCCAACACCATGCCACGCTTCCCCTATCATCGCCTGCCGATGGAGCGGTATCTTGGCCACACCTTCATGGGGCACCGGACGGTCTGCCACCATTCCAGCGTGTCCTGTCCCTTCCCCTGTAGCTTCTGCGCCGTGATCCGGGTCTTTGGCCGAGCCTGGCTGGCCGAGACGCCCGAACGCATGCACGGTACGCTCCGCCATCTTCAGGACACCTATGGAGTCGACGCGGTGGAGTTCTACGACAATAACTTCTTCACCCAGGAAGCGCGTACCCTGGAGTTCGCCCAGCGAATAGCCGGGATGGGCCTTTCCTGGTGGGGCGAGGGGCGGGTGGATACGCTGCTCAAATACAGCGACCGCACCTGGGAGGGGATGCGGGCCTCCGGCCTGAAGTCGGTCTTCATGGGGGCCGAGTCCGGCTCACAGGAAGCCTTGAAGCAAATGCGTAAGGATCCGCTGAAGATCCACGATACACTTGCTATTGCCCAGCGGTGCCAACAGTATGGCGTCATTCCGGAGTTCAGTTTCGTGTTAGGGAACCCGAGGAATCCTCACCAGGATATCGTGGACAGCATTGCGTTCATCCGCCGATTGAAGCAGGTGTCCCCCCTGTGCGAGGTCTCCCTCTATCTGTATACTCCCATGCCCGGCGGCGATCTTTACGACGAAGCGGTAGCCCAGGGGTTCGCCTATCCCACTACCCTGGATGAGTGGATCACCGAACGCTGGCTCCGATTCTCGGGGATGCGCGACCCAGCCACTCCCTGGCTCACCACCGCCGATGTGGGCCTGGTTCGAGACTTCGAGACGGTGCTCAATGCCCACTTCCCCTCATACACCGATATCAAGCTCACCCGGCTCCAGCGGGCCCTCTTGCGGACGATCAGCACACCCCGCTATCGCTTCCAGATCTACAGGAAGCCGCTGGAGTTGCGCGCCGCCCTGGCCCGCGTCCACTATCGGCATCCGCAGGTGGAGGGCTTTTGAGCGACCTATTCGCGCGTCGAACCGGACCCGCCTCCCGTCTCGCCCGCCGCTGGTTTCGCGGGCGCT
>DATLQX010000417.1:0-13062 GCA_035534995.1 Chloroflexota bacterium
GCGCCGGCTCAAGCTGGCGGCCCTCTGTCTCTTCACCCTGGAACCGCCCCCCACCATCTACTACGGGACCGAGATCGGGATGTCCCAGCCCCGCGACGTGCATAACACGGCGTTCGGCGGTGACGCCGAGGCGCGCCGAGACATGCCGTGGGATCCCGAGTTATGGGACCACGATCTGCTCCGGTTCTTCCGCGCGCTGATCCGCCTCCGCCTTGACCATCGGGCCCTCCGGGATGGTGAACGACACACGGCGTATCTCGATGTCGCGGATTCGACCTATGCCTACGTCCGCCGTGCCGCCGAACCGGTAGCTGAGGGGACGCGAGATCTTCTGGTCGCGTTCAACCTGAGTGAGGAGACGCGGCCCATCGCCCTACCCGAATTCGCGGTAAGTGGGCCGGAGGCGATTCTGCTCACCACCGGGAATGAGGTCGAACTGGACGCATCCCAGGGTCTGGCGATCCGTCTGGCCCCGATGTCGGGCACGGTGCTTGCCGTGGGATCCGCAAGCGTCTAACGCCGATCTCCGCGGTCATCGGGCCGGAGTGATATCCGTATGCACGAAATCGCGGCCCAGGAAGAGCAGCGGCTCGTTCAGATCCCTGGCGAGCGCGTAGGCGAAACAGTCACCGAAGTTAAGCTGGGCGGGATGGCCGCTTCCCTTACCAAAATCACGATACGCCTGGCGGGCGAGACGGGCCTGGGTCTCGGTTACGGGGACGATCGTGATACGCGCCGTTCGCAGGAGGTCATCGAAGCGGCGGCTGGCCACCGGATCGCCGCCCCGGTCGATTACCGCGCCAACCTCCACGAAGTTGGCGGCCGAAAGGCGCCGGTCCACGGCCTCGGCCAGCGCCTGGGCCATGATCGATGCTTCCGGCTCGGCCCGCAGAATGGCGATGAGGGCGGAGGAATCTAAAATCAAGCCGGAAGCCCGTGCTCGTCGTACAGCAAGTCAGCGTGATCGATGGAGCGGTAGGGCTCGGGTAGATGCGCGGCGCAGTCCCGGCCGATCGCCAGAAGGCGTGCCGCCAGATCCGCCGGCCGCTCGGCCTGGAGGCGTTCAAGCCGTTCACGCAAGGCGACGGTAATGGCGGCAGTTTGGCTCTCACCGGTCAGATCGGCCAGTTCTCGGGCCAGCCGATGGGCCTCTTCACTTTTAATGTTCATACTCATTTGGCTACCATTCTACCCTTCGATAGCACCATGATACCAAGGTCATCGGAATCCTACTATCTCAGATCCCCATTGTGGAAGCAGGGCTAGACTTTAGGGGCGCGGGTCTCCAGACCCGCCTGGGCGCGCACGCCCCCGCTGGCAGCCAGCGCGCGACCTAACCTAACGTTTGCTTGCTGAAGCAAGCGGGTCTGGAGACCCGCGCCCCTAAAACGTACCCTCGACCACAAACTTGAGTCGCGCCCGAGGATCCCGCGCCTATTGACAACCCACCTTCTTGCTGCTAATGTGTCGTGGTAAACTGCTTTACTAAAGCGAGACACAGTGAGGCGCCATGGCTACGATTGCCGATGTCGCGCGGAAAGCCGGAGTCTCCCGCACTGCCGTCTCCTTTGCCTTTAATGACTCGTCTCGCATCTCGAAGGACACCTACGCCCGGATTCACGCGGCGGCGGATGAACTGGGCTATTACCCGAATCCCGCCGCTCGCCGCCTGAGCACGAAACGCGCGGACGTGATCGGGCTGCTGATCCCGCAGCAAATCACCGCTCTGTTCGCCAACCCCTTCTTCGCCAGTCTCCTGCGAGGGATCGGACACGTCTGCGACCGCTACGACTACGCCGTGCTCCTGGTCCCCCCGGTACAGGGTTCGCTGACCAGCGCCCTGAGGCGCGCGGCGGTGGATGGGCTGATCGTGGTGGGACTGGATGAAGATCATCCGGCGATCGTCGCCCTCGTCCGCCAGGGCATCCCCTTCGTGACCGTGGATGGTCCGGCCCTTCCGCATGCCCCGGCGGTCAACGTCGATGATGAGGCGGGGGCATACGAGGCGGCCCACCATCTCCTGAGCCTGGGTCACCGCGAGGTGCTGATGATTAGCATTCGCCCCGCCCAGGCGGATCTGGCCGCCGAAGCCGTCCATCCGTTTTCCTATGTGGCGGCCCGCCGCCTGGACGGGTATCGCCGCGCCTTCGCGGAGGCGGACGTTCCGTTCCAGGACGAGTATATCATCCCGGTCGACACCTCCCATCAGGGAGGGCAGCGAGCCCTGCGCACCGCCTGGCTGGCGGGCGCCCGCCCCACCGCCGTCCTGGCGATGAGCGACATCACGGCCCTGGGGGTACTGGAGGCGGCGATCAGCCTTGGCCTGTCGGTTCCCGCTGATCTTTCGGTGGTTGGCTTCGACGACATTCCCCCGGCCGAGTGGTCGCGCCCGGCCCTCACCACGGTTCGCCAGGGCGGAGTCGATAAAGGCATGCGGGCGGCCCGGCTCCTGATCGAGAGTCAACTGGGGAATCAACCGGTGGAACATCAAATGCTCCCCACCACCCTGATTGTGCGAGACACCACCGCCCAGCCGCGGACCCGCCGCTTGCCGGAAGGGCATGACCAACAAGCACTGCACTCGGAAGTTCGATCAAGGGTGTGAAACCGTAAGCACGGTGAGCGAGATCGCCGCGTGGTCTGAAAGGGGGTGGTCGGAGTCAGAGACCAGGGTCACTGGTAACCCGGCGCGCGGGGCAACCCGAGTGGCGACGGCTGTATCGGAGCGCGATCTTTTACGATGGCAAAGTACCGCTTGCATCAAAGGAAAATAGCCTTGATTACCTTGAAACGAGTCGCACCCGCCCTGGCGGCCGCGCTGCTGCTGGCCCCGGCGGTGCTCCCCAACCACTCCTCGCCGGCTCGGGCCGCCGGGGGGATCCAGTTGGAAATGTTCACCAACATGCAGAAGTCCGAAGCCGCGGTGCTGCAGACCATGGCCAACAAGTGGGCCGCCGCGAACAACGCGACGGTCAAAGTCGTCCTCAACACCGGCACCTTCCAGGCATTCGCCACCCTGGCTCATAGCGGGAAAGGTCCCGATCTCGAAGTAGGGATCCCCGACGACAATATCGGTACTTTCCAGCTAGCCGGCCTGCTCTCGCCCGCCCCGGAAGGCCAGTTCAAGCCCTCCGACTACGTGCCGGGCGCCGTGTCGGCGGTCAACTTTGGCGGCCAGGCGTTCGCGGTGCCGTTCGATCTGGATACCTACGCCCTGGTCTACAACAAGGCCCTGGTCCCCACGCCGCCCACGAGCATGGAAAGCCTGGACACTATGGCGGCGAAGTTCCCCAACACCAAGGGCCAGAACTACGGCTTCCTGTTCGACCCCTCGAACCTCTATTTCTCGTATGCCTATATCCGAGCCGACGGCGGCTATATCTTCAAGCAAAACGGGACCAGCGTGGACACGACCAATATCGGCCTCGCCACGCCTGGGGCGATCAAGGCATACACTTTCTTCCAGTCCCTGGTCCAAAAGAAGATCATCCCGGCCAGCATCCAGACCAGCGCGAACGCCGGCGTGGTCCAGGGCCTCTTCCAGAAGGGCCAGCTCGGGATGTGGATTGACGGCGACTGGGACATCCTCGCCAACAGCAAAGCCCTGGGCAAGAACTTCGGGGCAGCGCCGCTGCCCACCCTGGGCGGCAATACGCCGCACCCCTTCGCCGGTGTACAGGTGGCGTTCGTCAGCGCCTTCTCGCATCACCAGTCCCAGGCATGGTCGCTGATCAAATACCTACAGCCGATCTTCCCCTACGCCGACTACAAGGTAGCCGGGCGGATTCCGGCCCGGGTCGCCGACCTCAATCTCAAGTCACTCAAAAGCGACCCGATCTTCTCCGCCTACATCAACTCGGCCCTGAACGGCGATCCCTTGCCGAACGTGCCCCAGATGGGCCAGGTATGGACTCCCGCCGCCAACAACATCGATCTGGTGCTGACCGGCAAAGAGACGCCGGCCACGGCGGCCACCACCATGGTGGCTCAGATCAAGAAGGGTATCGCGCAGCTGGGAGGTTAGTGCAGCCCCGATCCCCGACCGCGGTCGAGTGGTAGCGGACGACGACCGCGGTCGGGGGTGAGGGACGAACCGGCTGAGGCCGTCGTATCCTGCCATCCGGCCTCAGCCGGAGGTCCCAGCCTCAGCCGGAAAAAGGAGGATATGGTCGATGGTGTCATCGGATTTCCCGCTGGTCATGGAGCGGCGACGCCGTCGTCCGCCGCTCTCCCCGTACCTGTTCCTGGTCCCGGCCTTGATCACCATGGCCGTGCTGGTCGTCTATCCGGCCGCGTATACACTCTATCTCTCCTTCACCAACTATAATCTCTTCCATTTCAATAGCTTCTCAATTGTCGGCTTCAAGAACTACAACGACATCCTGAATCCCAATGGCCTCTTCTTCGAGGACTTCATTCCGGTCTTCACCTGGACCGTGGTATTCGCCCTGTCGACCGCGATCCTCAACTATGTGGTCGGCTTCTTGCTCGCCGTGGTCCTGAACAATCCACGGATACCCGAGCGCGCGATCTACCGCACGCTGCTGATTGTCCCCTACGCCATACCCGGCGTGATCACCACCCTGGTCTGGGCGGGCTTACTCGATCAGAGCTTCGGCGCGGTCGACGCGCTGCTCACCAGCCTGCACCTGCCCTCGATCCCCTGGCTCACCGACCCCACTGGGGCTCGGGCCGCCATCCTCATGGTGAACCTCTGGCTGAGCTTCCCCTTTAACTTGATTTTGTGCCTGGGTGCCCTCCAGGCCATCCCCGCCGATATCTATGAAGCGGCGACCGTCGATGGCGCCTCGGCGTTTGACCGGCTCCGGCTACTGACCCTGCCGCTGGTGTTCCGCATCACCTCACCGCAATTGGTCGGCGCCTTCTCCTTCAACTTCATGAACTTCAACATCGTGTACCTGCTGACCGCCGGCGGGCCGCCCAAGGTCGGAGGCACCGGGGTGGCGGGGAGCACCGACGTATTGGCCAGCTACGTCTACGCCCTGACCGGGACGTCACACCGCTACGAATTGGCCGCTGCCGTAGGGATCATCATCTTTCTGATTCAGGCGGTTCTGGCGCTATTTGGCTTCTGGCTGACGGGAAACTTGAAGGGGAACCGACCATGAGCGCGGCGGCGAGGAATCTCTCGGGGCCGGCCCGGCGGCGTATGTCCTGGCAAGCGTATCTCCGCGGCGATCTGGGTACCTGGCTCATTCGTCTGTTCTTGATTCTTATGTGCGTGCTCGTCTTGCTGCCGGTGCTGTGGGTGCTCTCCGTCTCGGTGCAGCCGGGCAGCTCCGGCTATTCATCGTCGCTGATCCCCTCACAACTGAGCGCCGACAACTACCGGGGCATCTTCAACGCCGGTTTCTGGACCTGGACCAAGAATAGCTTGATGGTCAGCTTCGCCGCCTCCTTGACCCAACTGGTGATTAATACGTTGGGAGCGTACGCCTTCAGCCGCCTCCGCTTCTGGGGCCAGCGGTATGGGCTGGTGATGATGTTCATGATCCAGGTCTTCCCGCAGGTGGCGGCCATCTCGGCCATCTTCACCCTGGTCGTCAAGGTCAATTTGTTTGATACCCTCTGGGCCGTCTACCTGGTGTTCATCGGCGGCAGCGCCTACTACATGATGCTGCTGAAAAACTACATGGACAGCCTGCCGCGGGAACTGGATGAGTCCGCGCGGGTCGATGGGGCCAATTCCTTGCAGATTTTCACCCTGGTGATCGTCCCGCTAATTCGGCCAATCCTCTTTACCATCTTCTTCTTCAGCTTCGTCGGTTTGTACGGCGAGTTCCTTTTCTCGAACCTGCTCCTGCAGTCAACCGATAACTATACGATGATGGTCGGTCTGCAACACGAGGTCGCCGGGCAATACAATACCAACTGGTCGGTGTTCTCGGCCGGCGCGATCCTCGCGGGCCTGCCGATCCTGATCGTGTTCTTCGCCTGTCAACGCTTCCTGGTCACCGGCCTGGCCTCCGGTTCGGTGAAGGGGTGATTGGCACCCGTATCGCGATCGTATTCCTCTGTATGGGCTTGGCGGTGCCCATACGGGCGGCGAACGCGCCGCGGACAAGCGCCGCTCCCGGCGGCCCTGGCGCGGCGGCGTACTGGGGGCTCGGGCGGAAGGACGGAGTGGGCTCCGCCTACGGCACCGCGTCGAATGTCTGGTACACGCTGGCGGGCGGCTCGTTGACCGAGGTGTTTTACCCCACCACCGATACGCCCGACGTCACCTCGCTCTTCTTTGTCGTCACCGATCGGCGTACCTTCGCCGACCGCCAAGCGGTCGACTCTACCTGCGTGACCACGCACCCCGACCCCCGCTCGGAGCACTACGTGATCACCTGCGATGGACGCCGCCATCCCTACCGGCTGGTCACCGCCTATCTCTCCGATCCGCTCCGCCCTACGGCGCTAATTCATCTGCGGCTCATCCAGTCCGCCGGGCGCGCTCCCCTTACCGTGTATGTGCGCTACGACGCGGCTCTGAACGGGAATGGCATCAACGATACGGGACGGGTCGCCGGCCCTGCGCTCCTGGCGCACGACAACCAGGGCCACTACGGGCCGGTCGCCTCGGCGCTGATCGCCACGCCGCCCCTCCAGGAGGGAACCACCGGGTACGCCAGTACGGCCAGTGACCCGCTTATCCCGTTGAGCGCCCATTTCACGCCGGGCCCGCGGTATGCGGGGGCCGGACCCGGGAATATCGTGCAGGGCGCCTACCTATCGTTGCGGAAAGATGGGACCGCCGACCTGGGCCTGGGCTTCGGCCCCTCCGAAGCCGCCGCGCTCCACACCGCGAGCCTCAGCCTGGCAACCCCGTTCGCGCGCATCGCCTCCACTTTCACGGCGGCCTGGCACCACTATGCCGCCGGCCTGACCCAACCGGACGCCCGCTTCACGGCCGCGGAGCACGCCCAATACTTCGACGCTATCCTTGCCCTCAAGGCATCCGAGGACAAGCGTTTTCCTGGCGCCCTCGTGGCCTCGCTCAGCACACCCTGGGGCCAATCAGTTCCCGCCAACCAGAATAGCGGCCAGGGGTATCATCGGGTGTGGGCCCGCGATCTCTATGAAATGGCCACCGGCTTTATCGCCGCCGGTGATCTCGCCACCGCCCGCGGCATCGTCCGCTATATGCTGGATACCCTGGAAGGCCAGGACGGCAGCATGCCCCAGAATAGCCTGGTGGATGGGACGCCCGTGGATGGGGGCATCCAGATGGACGAGATTGCCTACCCCCTGATTCTCGCCTTGAGCCTGGGGGTGGACGATCCCGCGACGTACGCCTCTCACATCCGCTTGCTGGCGGACTACCTGGTCCGCCATGGACCGATCACCAACCAGGAGCGCTGGGAGGAAGACGGGGGCTATTCGCCCTCGACCATCGCGGCGGAGATCGCCGGCGTGCTGGCCGCGGGGGTGATCGCCCAGCGGGACGGCGACCCCGCGCGGGCCCTGGTCTACCGGGCGGTGGCCGACGATTGGCAGCGGCAGGTGAAGAGCTGGACCGTGACCACGACCGGTCCGCTGTCTCGCCATCCCTACTTCATGCGGATCGACGACAATCAGGATCCCAATGATGGAGACAGCCTGGCCATCGCGGGCGGCCCGACCCTCGACGAGCGGTCGGTAGTCGACGAGGGCTTCCTGGAATTGGTTCGCCTGGGCAGTCTCGAACCCTCCGATCGCGACATGGTCAACTCCCTGGGCGTGATCGACTCGACCATCCGGGTCAACACGGTGAACGGCCCCGCCTGGTACCGCTATAACCACGACACCTATGGTGACGCATCCAGTGGCGTGCCCTGGGATCAAACGGCAGGGCAAGGACTCGGGCATCCCTGGCCGGTCTTCGACGGTGAACGTGGGGAGTATGAACTGAGCCGCGGCAACGCGGATCAGGCGCGCTCCTATCTGGAAGTAATGCGCCGCTTCGCCTCGCCGACTGGATTGATCCCCGAGCAGATCTGGGAAGGTCGGCCCGTGGCGGCGTCGGCACCGGGAGGGTCGCCGAGTGCCGCGTCTATCGGCATGACCCCTGGGCAGGCCGACGGCTCGGCCACTCCCCTCAACTGGGCTCTTGCCCAATACATCCGCCTGCTGGCCGACATCCAATCCGGTATCCTCCTTGACCAGCCGGCGATCGTCCACGCCAGATATGTCACCCATCCGGTGAACCAGGCGCGCTTGGCGGTCACCGCCCCGGCCGGCGATCTGACCGGACACGGGGTGCGGACCTTGAGAATCACCGGCAGAGCGGCGCCCGGTGCCAGAGTGGTGGTGCTGGCATCGGGAAACTTCGGCGCCTCGGCCCATGCGCTCGCGGTTGCCGCCAACGGCGTGTTCAGGGGGACGATCACCTTGCCCGCCGCTTACGCCGTGCGCCTGAGCATCGCCGCCCAGGATGCCACTGGGAACACCGCCCTGGTGGTAAGGAAAGTTCTTGAGTAGGGAATGGTCAACCTTCCTCAGTCGGGGGATGGCCACGCCTCAGGTGAGAATGTTGACGGCGCGAGCGGCGACCAGGGCCACGGTGAGCAGCGAGGCCAGCGACTGCACCATCATCAGCAGTTTGGCCCATCCAGTCAGGGGGAGCGTGTCGGTGGGGCTGAAGGCGGTCGCATTGGTGAAGGCAAGATACAGGTAATCGACAAAGGAGGGCGACCAATCGCTAGCGGCGCAGTGGGGGGTGGTCATCTGGGGGAAGAGGAAATCGGGCCGCCGGTGATGGGGCATGGTCCGTTCGTCCGGCCCGCCGCGATCCAGCTCCCAATACCAGAGGGCGAAGATCAGAATATTGGTGAGCCAGATCTGCACCGAGGAAACCAGCAATTGGTTGCCGCTCGCCTTACTTCCGTGTAGCAGGTGATCCACGAGAAAGGCCAGCGAGATCACGTTGGCTACGTTGACGATGGCGATCAGGGCCACGGAGCCTATGCGCTGCGCCATCGACTCGCCGTGGGTCCGATGCGGGGCCAGAATGGTAAGGCCCACCAGCAACGCGCCCGCGATCAGGGGGATGAGGAATCCGGGGCCCAGAGTGTACCGGGACGGAAGGGTGCCATAAAGAATGAGGATGGCGAGCACGGCCAGCGAGGCCGGCCAGCGCGGTTCCTTCCGGGCTTGCACGCCCCAGGCTACGTCGTCGCCGCCGGACGCGGACATCTCGTTCATGGCATGCCAATCCTCAAGTTCTCAGTCCGAAAGCCCGCACGGGATCGCCTTCCTACCTCTCAGTACATCATAGCGACGAGCGCCCTGCCGGAAAAATAAGTCCCCACGAGGGAGGATTGAGGCGCGTTTCAATCCTCTCCCGCGTGGGGACTTGTCTACTCACGCATGATCTGGTACCATTTCGATAGTAGTTGAAATATTGAAACACACGGATGGCCTATGCAGGAACGGGAACGATTAGCTCGGATCTTCCGGGCCCTGGGCGACCAGACGCGGCTGCGCTTGATCGCTGAACTGGTGACGCGGGGCGAGATGACCTGCGGCGAATTCGCCGTGGCCTGTGATTGCGCCAACTCGACCCTCACCTACCATCAACGGATCCTGAGCGAGGCCGGGCTGATCTCGGTGCGGCGGGCCGGCCAGTTCCGGATGCTGGTGCTTCAGCGAGAGGTGCTGGAAGCGGCCCTTCCGGGGCTGGCGCTCCGGCTGGCCGCCATGGCCGGCTTGGGTGAGCCCGTAGCGGGGGGAGTAGCGCGGGCGGCCGCGCCCGCCTAGCCTCAACCAGGTTTACCAAGACTACGCAGGTTTGGAAGGAAAATCACCATGAGCAACAATGTCATTCATACCGACGATCAGGGTTTTGCCAAGGCGGTACTGGAATCGACGCAGCCGGTGCTGGTTGATTTCTGGGCCCCCTGGTGCGGGCCCTGCCGGGCCATCGCGCCCGCGATCCAGGAATTGGCCGACCAATACGAGGGCCGTCTCCGCACCGTGAAGGTGAATGTCGATGACAGCCCGGATACCGCCTCCCGCTACGGGATCCAAAGCATCCCCTCGCTCGTCTTCTTCCGGAACGGTGAGGAGATCGAGCGGGTGATCGGCGGTCTCCCCAAGGCTCGTCTCGACGCCGCCATCCGCCAGGTTCTGGAGCCGGCCGGCGTTCAGCGGAAATAGCGATCAACGCCTGAAGAATCAGGGAAGGGGCTGGGAGTCCGGCCCCTTCCCTGATTCTTCAGGCGTCAAGGCGCTTGTACGCCCGCAGTACCTCGCGCAGCCTGTCCAGGGGCAGTGCATGCACGACCACCCCGTTGATCCCCGTGGTGGTCACGGCCACGCACAGGGCGTTCAGAATCGCCTCCTCCACCGCGTCCGCCGCCGCCTCGAACAGTGGGGTCATGGCTCCGGCCGGGAGAGTCTGGACGGTGATTGGCTGGAGAGATTCCTCGTTCTCGCCCAAACCGCGGTTGGCGGTGGAGAAGGCCAGGAAAATGTCGCCACTGCTGTTGGCGCCGATTCCCCCCATGCGGGCGATCCCCAGGGTGGCCCGTTGGGCCAGGCGGCGGCATTGACCGGGGAGAAGCGGCGCGTCGGTGGCCACAATCACGATAATGGAGCCCGCGTCGCCTACCGGCATACCCGGTAGAGGCACCACGTCCGGCCCCAACTCGCGGCCCACCGGGACCCCGTCCACCCGTAACTGCTCGCGCCGTCCGTAGTTAGCCTGCACCAACACTCCCACGGTCCAGCCGCCCTTCTCGGGCGCGAGGACGCGGGAGGCGGTGCCGATCCCCCCCTTGAACTCATGGCAGATCATCCCCGTGCCGCCGCCCACGCAGCCCTCGGCCACCGGCCCATCCGCCGCTGAATCGAGGGCGGCGAACACATGCTCGGGCCGTACATGCATCCCGTTAATGTCGGAGAGGAAGCCATCGTAGGTCTCCGCCACCACCGGGAGACTCCAGACGAGTGCCTGTTCAGGGCCGTGGCGCTGGAGTCCGTAGCTGATCAGGGCGTCTCGGACCACCCCCACACTGTGCGTGTTGGTAATCGCCACCGGGGTGGTGAGCAGGCCGGACTCCTCGATCCAGGGCAGGCCGGTCATCTCGCCGTTCCCGTTGAGCACATGGTAGCCGGCAAAGACTGGATCGGCGCCCAGGTTTCCCGCGTGAGGCACCACCACGGTTACACCGGTGCGCACCGGCACCTGTCCTCGGATCGGCGGACCCTCGCCGGAAACGAGAGTCGCGTGCCCCACTCGCACCCCCGCCACGTCGGTGATTGCGTTCCAGGGCCCTGGATTCAGGCGACCGATACGAATCCCCAGATCCCGCGCTCGTACCCGTTCATCATTCGGGCTCGCTTCCATCGCCCTACCGTCTTCCATCGGGCAAGATACCGCGCGCCACATGGCGGATCGCCCGATCCCCATAGAGCGTCTCGATCGCCTCCGGCCAGGCGCGGGCGAAGCGGAGAAACGTCTGGGCTCCCCGCTGGGCGGATTCCAGCGCGCTTTCCACGAACGCTCCCGGCTCCAGAATGGTGGTGTCGTAAATGGCGGGCCGGTGGGCGCGAAGCGCCTCCAGCGCGTAGCGCTCCAGATCATCGCCAAGAAACTCTCCCGGGTAGGGATCGAGATCGGAGACGGTGAGGGGCGCGAAGCCGCCATCCTGGGCGGCGGCCCGGAGCTTCTCCCGTTCATACAGGAACCGCCGCACATCCTGCTGCAATTTGGCGTAGTCGAAATCTCGGTAGCTGCGGCCAGGGGGCGGGAGATGGCGGATTGGGCGATTTTTGTCGAAGTGGTAGCCGATTCCGGCCAGGCGAGCGTTGATCACGTAATCAATGTCCTCGCCGCGGGTGATCGCCGGATCGAAGCCTACTCGCCCGGCCAGCTCGCGGCTGAAGGTCATGTTTCCCCCCAGGGCGAAGGCGGAGGGAACCACGGCGCCCGCTTCCGCCTCGATCCGGTGCAGCATGCCGTTCATCAAGGCGATCTTCCGCTCGAAGGGATTGGGGTCGGCGGCGGCGGACGGCGCCACCTCATGCAGGCGGAAACCTTGCTCGTCCAGGTAATATCCGGCGGCGCCGAACACCCGATCCCCATTGTCGGCCCCCAGCACCACGCTGGCGGCGGCGCGGCGGAGGAAGTGGGGATCCTCCACCACCTCGTCGTCGTCGAGCGCCACCACCAGATCGCAATCGACCAGGTACGGGATCAGCAGTTGCAGGTTACGGACCTGCGGGTAGCCCCGCCCATCGAACCAGGGCATCCACTCGGCGTGGCCCAGCGACCGCAGCCTGCCATGCAACATCCTTACATGAGCCGGGGTCCAGAGGGCGATGGGCAGGTCGGGGTAGAGATCGCGGATCGTATCCACCTGATAGGCGGCGCTGGTCTCCACGTCGGGCGCGGAGCTGGAGATCAGCAGCAGCACCACTTTTGGCCGATCCGGCAGGGCCTGAAGGCTACGAAGCAACCGGGCTGTCGTGCCGGACTGATTGACCGGGGTCGGGTGATCCTCCACGCTGTCACCGACTCGGCGGAGGCCAAACGAGCGGCCCCAATAGGTAGGAACCACGATCGCCGTCCTGGCGATCAGCGCCTCAATGGCAGGGGACGTGGCCGGCGGCTCGCCCTGCTGGTAGTCATTCACGGTCGGGCTCCCTCTAGGCGAGATGTCACGGGTGGGCGGGGTATCACAGTGGATGATAGCGCGGACAGCCACTCCAGCAAGCGCCCCTAGACCACATGAATGATCCCATTCTGGCCAGGGTGGATCTGGCACTCGTACGAGTAATCACCCTTGGTGGGAAAGTTCCGACGCAGGGTATAACCGGTGTCCTGGATCTGATCCTGGAAGGGGTGCAGATTATGCCCACCTGACTTCCAGACAAACAGCACGGTGGTGCCGGCACTGATCGTGATATTGCTGGGCGAAAAGCCGCCACCGATCTTCGGATCGCTGATCACGTCCACTTCCACCTGCCGGAGCCCCGTGCATCGGCTGGAGACGGCGGCCGGGTATGGCCCACCCTGGCCGTCGGTGTTGGCGGGAATGCAACCAGGCGGGCGGGGCACCGTGGCGGCGG
>DATLQX010000418.1:0-4325 GCA_035534995.1 Chloroflexota bacterium
CCAACGCGCGGCGGATCGGCGATCATCTCCGCGCACGGCTTGATGAACTCTCTTCGCTCAACGTCATTACCGATATTCGGGGCAAGGGACTTTTGATCGGTTTCGGGCTGGCCCGCGATGCCGCCAAGGGCGTTCCCTGGCGGGCGGAGGTTCGTTTTGGCCAGCAAGTGGCCAGGCGCGCGATGGAGAAGGGCCTGATTCTCCGCGCCGATCCCGATTGGATCGCTCTCGCGCCACCGCTCACCATCACCCTTGAAGAGGCGGATGTATTATTCGACCTCCTGGCGGAGACCCTGCACGAGGAAGTGGGGGCCCGAAAGGGATGAGCCGTCCTTCTAGTCTTCGCCGCGTGGAAGCGAGGCAGTAAACATGGCGCTGGTCGCTCGCGGCCACCGTTCTCTTGAGGGTCGCCGGAACCTTCGGACGGCGCTCGTCTTCCTGTCTCCCTGGCTGGTGGGGATGCTGGCCCTCTGGCTGCTTCCCACCGGCCTATCGCTCTATTTTGCCTTTACCGATTACACAGGGGCGGTGTGGCCGCCGCATTGGATTGGCTTCGACAACTTCCGCGCCATGTTCGACGGTACCGACCCCGATTTCATGACTACCTTTGGCGTCACCGTCTGGTGGGTCGTGTTCAGCGTCCCCAGCGCCCTGATCGCCGGTCTGTTCCTGGCCATGCTGCTCAATCTAAAAGTGCGCGGGATCGCCTTTTATCGCACCATCTTCTTCCTCCCATCCCTGGTCCCATTCGTGGGCAGCGCCTTACTGTTCCTCTGGCTGCTCAATCCACAGACCGGATTGGTGAATCAGACTCTCGGATGGCTGCACCTCTACCAACCGGGCTGGTTCACCGACCCATCGTGGTCCAAGCCTGGTCTCCTGTTGCAGAACATCTGGGCTTCGGGCGCCACGGTCTTGATCTTTCTGGCTGGGTTGCAGGAGGTACCGGTCGACCTCTATGAATCAGCCTCGCTGGATGGCGCGGGCTCTATCGCCCGCTTCTGGCACATTACCCTCCCGATCATCACTCCCACCATCTACTTCAATCTCATCCTGGGGATGATCAATTCGTTTCAATACTTCGCCCAGGCCTTCGTGGTCTCGACCCTGGCCACCTCCGCCAGCAGCGCCGGCGGCAGCCCGGAAGTCGGCGGGCCGCTCGGCTCCACGCTGTTCTTTTCCCTTCACATCTACGACCAGGCGTTCCAGCAGGGTAACGTCGGCTACGCCTCGGCTCTCGCCTGGGTACTCACCCTGGTGGTAATCGTGATAACCCTCGTTTTAGTGCGATCCTCGGGGAGGTGGGTCCATTATGGCGGCTAGGGTTGAGCCGCCCGAGGTAGTGGCGGCTCGGGTCGCGGACGCCCGGCAGGCCAGGACACGGGCCCGGCGGCGGCGGGGCGGTGGGCGGCTGGCGCGGCATGCGGTCCTACTCGCCCTGGCCCTGCCCTTCATGATTCCCTTCTACTGGCTGATTATCAGCGCCTTCAAGACCAATGCCGATCTCACCTCGCTGCCGCCCACGTTCTGGCCGCATCCCTGGACCCTGACCGATCTCCATGACGCGGTAGGAATTTCCGGGTTCTCCGACTACGTGCGGAACACCGCTTATATTACGCTCTTCAACGTGGCGGCCACGGTAGTGTCCAGCGCCATCATCGCCTATCCGTTCGCCCGCATCCGCTTCAAGGGGCGGGAGGTGCTCTTCGCCTTCGTCCTGATCACCCTGATCCTGCCGCCCTGGACCACCCTGATCCCTACCTATTATCTCTATAAGTGGATTGGCTGGCTGGGGACGCTCCGGCCGTTGACCTGGCCCGCCCTGACCGGCAATTCCTTCTTCATCTTCCTTCTCCGCCAGTTCATGATGTCGATTCCCTTCGATCTTTCGGACTCGGCGCGGATAGACGGCTGTTCCGACTATCGGATTTTCTGGCACATCATCGTGCCGCTGATCAAGCCGGCCCTGGCGACCACCGCCCTTTTCACCTTCCTCTGGACCTATAACGATTTCTTCAATCCCCTGATCTTTCTCAATGATCCCAGTAACTACACCCTGTCCCTGGGCGTGTACCAGTTCGTGATGAACCATGGAGTGGCGAATGTCGGGGCCATGATGGCCTACGCGCTGATTCTCTCCATTCCCCCCATCTTGCTCTTCTTCTTTACCCAGCGCACGATGATCCGGGGGGTCACCATGAGCGGCCTTAAGTTCTGACGGGAAAGGAGGATCGGGCGCCTGTTCTCATCTCGATGTTCTTGTGATTGAAAGGATTCGTTCCATGACCACCGTGCTCAGCCGTCGCGTCCTCTCCCTGGTCGCCGTGCTTGCCCTTGCCGGGGGCTTGTTCGGCGCCCGTCCCACCGTCAGCCACGCCGGATCACCGGCGGTTGACATGAACGTCACCCTGTCCGTGTATACTTGCTGCGGCTCGTTGCAAGGATTCAACAGCAGCGCCTCCGGGAACGTGTTCTCGATCTACAGCATCTTTCATGCGCGCCTGGCCAAGGCTTTTCCCAATCTGAAGTGGCAGGAGACCGAGTTTAACGATCAGGCCACCCTGGAGACCCGCCTCACCTTGTCCGTCAACTCCGGGAACCCGCCCGACCTGGTATTCATTCAGGGCGGCTACATGGGCTTCTCCGTCCTCCGGAAGCTGGCTCAGCCGCTCGACAAGTATTTCGCCCAATACCACGTAGGCGACAGCTACTTCCTCCCCGCCATGGCAAAATGGACCCACTTTGGCGGCCACTGGTGGGGTATTCCGGCGGTGAGCGGCCCGGAGGCGGGCCAACTGGTGTATCTGCCCAAGTACATGACCCCGCTGGGCTTCAACAACAGCAACCTCAAGACCTTCAGCCAGCTCTACCAGATGTCCAAGAAGGCGGTTCAGTTCGACAAAAGCGGCAACCTGACGCGCATCGGCTACTGGCCGGTCGGCTCCGGCGCCGCCGGAGTGTTCTGGCAAACAGTCGCCCGCGGCTTCTGTCCAGCCGGGCACGGCATCTATAACGCGCAAAATCAGCCCACCGCCACCGACCCGTGCAACGTGGCGGCCATGACCTACCTCAAGCAGCTCACCGATCTCTACGGGGGATATGCTAAGCTCTCCAAGTTCCTGTCCGGCGACCCCCAGATCTGGAACGGGAGCCCCAAGGACTACCAGGCGGTTGGGAAGACATTGATCCCCTCGGAGTCGAACTCCTACTGGAGCATCACGCCTTTCGACAGCTTCAGTTTTGGGGTCACCGGCGGCCTCCAGTATCAGCTTACGAGCATGCCGCCCACGCTGGACGGAACCATGGCCGAGGCGGCCAATATCCCGGCGACGCAGCAGGCGATCATCATTCCGCCAGGCGCCAAGCACCCCGACGCGGCTTTCGCGGTCAGCAAGTTCATCTGTTGGGACAATGGCTCTTTGCTCGGCCCGTCCACCAATGGTTCGCCAGTGGCCGCGGATCAGGAGAAGTGGCTCAATGGTCTGGTGGTTGGCGAGGCGGCGAACCGGAAGGCCAACAAGTTGCCCGGGAATCCGTCCGCCACGCTCGCGGCGCTGAAGCTTCAGCCTCAGTTAGCCCGGAACAGCCAGGCATACCTCCCCATCAATCCCGTGGACGTGTTTTACGAGGACCAATTGGCGAAGGCTACGGCCCGCGTGCTCTTCGGCCAGCAATCCGCGGCGAGCGCCCTGGCACAAGTGCAACGGCTGGTGGTGGCCGACCAACAGCGATTGCAAAACCAATATGGGAACTGGAATTGGTAGGCGGGGCTCAGCGGCTGGCGGGGAGAACGGCGCTGATCACCGGGGCGGCCAGCGGCATCGGACGAGGGATCGCCGCCGCCTTCGCGGGTGAAGGGGCGCGGGTTCTGCTCGCCGACCGCGACGCCGCGCGAGGCAACGAAACGCTGGATGCTATTGCGGCGTCCGGCGGCGACGCGATCTTTGAGCGGTGCGATGTCTCCCAGGCCGCCGAGGTGGCGGCGCTGATGGAGAAGGCTCGGGCGCGGTACGGCGGGCTCGACATTCTGGTGCCGAACGCGGGGATCATGATCTGCAAGACCCTGGAGGATACCAGCGAGGACGAGTGGGATGCCATGCACCGGATCAACCTGCGGGGAATGTTCCTCACGATCAAATATGGTGGCCCCTTGGTACGCCGGCCCGGCGGCGCGATCATCACCACCGGCTCGATCGACGGGCTGTATGGCGCGCCGGAAAACGCCGCCTACGCGGCCACCAAGGGTGGGATCATTGCCATGAGCCGGGCGGCGGCCCTGGATTATGCACGGCTGGGGATTCGCCTGAACTGTATCTGTCCCGGTT
>DATLQX010000419.1:0-15892 GCA_035534995.1 Chloroflexota bacterium
GACGCACGGGTTGGGACCGACTATGGCAGACATTCAAGTGTGGCGAGACGTACCGGACTGAGCCCCCGCCGTCTAATTTGTGCGTCTTGTCTCGGTCCCCCGGCGGCGTGGAGCAACGGGTGACACGGGCCCGAAGTCTGAGGTCGGGCAACGGTGGTAGGCGCCTGTGCTGATCAGCAGCCATGGTGGAGGACGGAACGATGGCTCACAACCTGGCACCCCCAATCGGCGCGCAGGATGAGACGGACGAGACCGCGATCATGCGCACGGTACAGGATTACATTGAGGGCTGGAACGAAGGGGACGCCGCGCGGATGGAGCGCATCCCGCACCCGCATCTCGTGAAACGCTGGGTCACGGCAACACCTGCCTCTTCGTGGCCGCCTGGCGATCGGCTCGACGAGATGAGCGCGCTCCGCCTGGTGCAGTTGACGCGGCATGACCCGACGTCGGCGCAGGAGAGGGTGAGCACCGATGTGACGATCCTGGACCGAGTCGCGAACGCCGCCAGCGTGAAGATCGGGACCATGGAGTACTTGGACGACTACCTGCATCTGACTCTCTGGAACGGCCGCTGGGTGATCGTCAACGTCCTGTGGGAGCCTCGGCCCGAGGCGCCTATGTCCTGAGGGACAAGGGGGCTCAGCAATAGTCGGCGCGGAAAACCACGCTGAAAGGAGTAGCGCGATGACGACCACGACGGATGATACTGCCACGAATTCCGATTACGACGAGATCGTTCGCGTTGTGCGACTGTACATCGATGCCTCCAACGATGGCGATATTGACAAGTACAAGCAAGCCTTCCACGAGGATGCGTGGATTTTCTTCACTGACGCCCTGGGGATCTGCCACAAAGCGCTCCTCGCCGACTGTTTCGAGGAGTGGGCGGCTCAAACCAGAGCTACCCCGATCCACGTCGAGGGCCATGTCATATCCGTGCAGCAGGCAGGGGAGGTGGCGAGCGTCCTCCTCGGGTTCGACAATGCCACCGAACGCTCAGACTCATGGGTCGACATCCACTCGCTGTTGCGGATCGATGGCGTCTGGAAAATCATGAACAAGACCGCCACCCACAGCAGCAGGGCCGGGGGCGCCTGATTACTTATGGACTATGTGGCCCACCTCTCGATAGCCACACCTACGATACGGCACGTGAGCGGCGATCCGCGAGGCATCAAGATGAAGCATCTAAAGCGATGGAGCCCCCTACACCCGGCCGCAGCCAGAGGCCCCACGCCGCGGCCAGGATGGTGGATCTCGATGCTCTGCTCGACCAGTACCGCGTCCGATGACCGATGCGCTCCTGGTTATCCTCGACGATGCCGTCGCCGGTTCGATCACCCGCCTGCCTGGCGGAAAGCTGCGCTTCGCCTACCATGACGATCTGGCGCCTCCTGGCTCCATCGGTTCGCTATCGCTCGCGCCGGCCGCGAACGTTACGGCGTGTCTTTAAGGCCCGGCCAGCGAAGTAGCCCGTCGCCCAACTCCGGCCACCGCGTCCGCGTCGCCTCGGCCAGCGCCTCACCAAGTTCCGCCAGCGGCGCAAGCACCGCGACTCCGACGCTTAGCCGATACAGCCGCAGAGTGGTGGAGATCAGCGCCTCACGCTGCGTCCAACCTGGTGTCCATCCACGGTCCTGCCGTAGGATCCCTGGGGAGAACCAGGTCAGCATCGCTAGCGACCGATACGCGCATATTGTCGCTCTGGCTTCACGGTAGCTTTTCTCGTGTACCGGCATCCCTCCCAGAGAACTCGCCTCCGCCGCCCGCGTGAAGGCGTGCTCCATCACCACAACCCATTCCGGGGGGAGCGGGCACAGCGTCTCCCAGGCCGTGAGATCATAGAGTGCATGCCGGTAGCCGGCGTACTCAAAATCGACGAGAGACACCCGGTCGCCGGCCAGATGATTGTTCGACGGCGCTGGATCTCCATGCGAGAATGCCAGGTACGCTCCTGGCTCAGCGTATACGGCCGCGATGTGCTCGCAAGCTGGGGCGAAGCTGGTTGGCAGGCGAACGTCGAGCGCGTCCGCCCAGCGCGCCACTCGGTCAAGCGCCGCCAGCCACCGCCTGGCTTCGTGCTGCCGTCCCAGCCCCTCGGCCCCAGGAAGCGAGGCCCGCAGTCGTTGGTAGGCTGCCTCGTGCGGCGCGGTTGCCGTGACCAGTCGCGCCATGGAGCTTGCCAGGGCTTGAAGGACGCCGACCACGGGCGCGGCATCCCCGGCATCAAGCACGTCCGCCAGGCTGCGCGAGTGGCCCAGATCCTCCATCACTACCAGGCGTTCCTCAAGAGCACCGGCGTAAAGCCGGGGCGCCACCCCCTCGGCTGCCTCCAGAGTAGACAGAAACTGGAGGCCGGCCCAATCGGTGAAGCCGCGCGCATCGTCGCCCTCATTCCGCTTGACCACGACCGACGCCACGCCGTCCCAGCCTGTCACGGTACAGCGCATCACCAGGCTGCGCTCCCGCTTGGCAATCAGCGAAGGGTCGCTCATCCTGATCTTCTGGCCAACGCGGCATCGAACGAGCCGTTCAGCCTCCCTCGCCAGCGCCTCCATTCGGTTCGGAGTGTCCATGCATCCTCCTGAGGCCGTCGCCTGCCTGTGATGTTGCCGTACTAGGCGCCTAAGGCGGAATGGATCGCCCATCCGGACGATACAGTGGCGAACTTCGGCGTCGTATGATAATCACGTCCTACCTATATGGACGTTACCTCTTTTGCTGGTGAAGGATAGAAGCCGTGGCCAATAAAGAGCAAGAGATCCTGACTAAATACCTTGGCGACATGGTGGCGTTGGAATCGCACATCCTGCAAGCAATTGGCCTGCAGGCGAAACTTCTTGACGATCACTTTGATGCTCAGCGGAAGGTACGTACCTATCGCGATACCCTCGAAAGCCACGTTACCGCGCTAAAGGCACGCCTGGATCAATTGGGCGGCAGTCCTAGCCATCCGCTGAAGGAGGGGGTGGCCGCCGCGCTCGGCGTGGCCGCCGGATTGGTTGACAAAATGCGCACGGAGGAGGCATCCAAGGATTTGCGTGATGACTATACGGCGATTAACCACGCGATCATCGCATACGAGATGATGTATACCACGGCCCTGGCAGCGGGCGATACCACGACCGCGGACCTTTGCAAGCGCCACCTGCGCGATAATGCCGAGTTCGTGATGGAAATCAACAACTTCATGCCCAAGCTAGTCCTGGACGAACTGACGCAAGATGGCATGTCGGTGAAACCAGATGCGCTGGCGGCGGCCCAGGCCGGCATGCGGGACGTTTGGCGGCAGGCGGCCCAGTAACCCGGAGGTCGGATCGCTCCCACGGAGAGGCGGCGAATATTCGCCGCCTCTGATGAGATGCCGCGCTTTTGCGGGCACTCCGGCTCCGGCGTCTTGCATCCATGTTATCTTTCTCTCCATGAGAGGCCGGATACGGCCTCGGCCGTTGGTCAGTGGCGAGAGAGAAGGTTAAGTCCCTCGGATGAGTCGTGTCGTGATCGTGGGGGCGGGGGCGGTCGGACTCTGCTGTGCGTACGCGCTCCGTCGCCGGGGTATGGACGTGCTGGTCATTGACCGAGCGGTGCCGGGGAGTGGGGCCTCCCACGGCAACGGCGGCTGGATCTGCCCCACTCTATCGGACCCGCTGCCCGGTCCCGGAATCACCCTCGCCTCCTTGCACTGGCTCCTCCAGCCCGAGAGCCCGCTCTACATCCGGCCCCGGCTCGATCCGGCTTTCTGGCACTGGCTGTGGCGGTTCCGCCGGCAGTGCAACGAGCAGGCATACCAACAAGGGCTGGTCGCTCTGGCCGATCTGAACCGTGCTACCATGTCCCTGTTCGACGCCCTGGCCCAGGACAGGGTTGCCTTCGAGATGCATTGCCAGGGCCTGCTGTGCCTCTATCTCTCCCGCGAGTTGGCGCGCGCCGAGGCCCGCCACATGACCGAGATGGAGCGCTTCGGCTGCCCGCCCGCCCAATGGCTCGAATCGGGACCGCTCCGGGCGGAGGAGCCGGCGGTGTCGCCGGCGGTGGCGGCCGGCTTGCTGCTTCCTGGGGAGCGGCATGTGCGTCCGGAAAGTCTCCTGATCGGCCTTCAGACGCGGCTCCAAGAGATGGGGGTCGAGGTGAGGACGCGGGAGCCGGTGCTGGGCTTCGAGCGCGCGGGGAGCGTGGTGACCGGGGTCAGGACGCCGCGAGGCGTGGAGCCCGCCAACCAGGTAGTCCTGGCCGCGGGTGTCTGGACCGCGCGGTTGACCGCGCAGCTCGGCCATTCCGTACCGTTGGAGGCGGGAAAGGGCTACAGCGTTACCATGGCCGATCCCGCGAGCCCGATCCGGCGCCCGCTGAGCCTCTCCGAGGCCCATGTCGGCCTCTCTCCATTCAATGGGGCGGTACGGGTTCTGGGCACCATGGAGCTATCCGGGATCAACCACCGGGTCCGGACCCGGCGGTTGGCGGCGATCAAGCGGGCTCCGGCGGCATACCTGCGCGAGTGGCGGCCTGGTCCCACGCGGGAGGAATGGTGCGGCCCGCGCCCGGTCACGCCCGACGGCCTGCCGTTGATCGGGCCGCTTCCCGGAGTGGATAATGTGGTGATCGCCGCCGGGCATGCCATGCTGGGGATCACCCTGGCCCCGGCGACCGCCGAGGCCGTCTCGGCGCTGGTCATGGGAGAGCGGCCCCAGACGACGCTCACGCCCTTCCGGGTCGATCGTTTCTGAACCAGGCAAGGCATCCGGCTAAAGCCGGGCGCGGTGGGGATGCGGCGCTAGGCCCCAGGGACAATCACGAAATCACCCTCGGCCGCACCCTCGCGCAGCGGCGTCAATTCCTGGTAGGCCGCTGACTCATACCAGGCATGGATGCGTTCCGCGTTCGCGAACTCCACGACCGTGAGTCCGACCGGCTGCCAGTTGCCCTCCAGCGTCTCCACCGTGCCTCGTCCCGTCACGTACTTCCCGCCGTACGCTTCGAGAGTCGCGCCAACCCGACGGCGGTATTCAGCGAAGCGCTCCGAGTCCGAGATTTCCTTGATTGCGACGATGAGGTACGCGGCCATGTTCCTACCTCCTGATGGCGATGAATGTCCATGAGCACTCTACCAAGGGTGACTCACGATGTACAGCCCGAAAAGGCGTTAGGTGAGGTGCTGCCGGCGGTGCACTCAGGTGAGCAATGCCCGCACCTCCCCGTAACGGAGGTGATGCAAGGCGGCGGTAGCCAGCAAGGCAAGCACGGCGGCGAAGGTGGGCTCTGGGGCCGCCGCGATCTCGTCTAGAAGCGGCCAGGTCGGGTATCCCCGCCGCCTTGATCGAGATCCGGCCCGCCTCCACGGCCTCGGTGATGGTCGGATCAGAGAGCAAGCGGACCCGATCCAGGACGGTTTGATCGCTCACTTGGTTCGGCGGCTAACCGATGTTCGGATAGCATGATGAATACCAGCGGGTGGCCGCGGGCGGGTCGGGAGACCCATGCCCCTACACGCTTCCCATGAGATCTACGCTTGGAGAGAACAGAGAAATGCGGACGACATACATCGCCTTACTGCGTGGGATTAACGTTGGCGGCCATACGGTGAAGATGGACCATGTGCGGGGCCTGTTCGGTGAACTGGGATTCGATCGGGTGCGATCCTACATCCAAACCGGAAACCTCTTCTTCGAGAGTGCTGAAACGGACCAGAAAGTCTTGCGGACCAGGATTGAGGATCACCTACGGGCCGCCCTGGGGTATGCGGTTCCGACCTGCGTGCGGACAATCGAGGAGGTGGAACAAGTGCGCGCTCTCGATCCCTTCCAGGGAATAACGGTCACTCCAGAGATCCGCCTCGCGGTCACCTTCCTGGCTGAACCGGCGATGATCGACCTCTCCGTGCCCTATCTGACCCCGGACGGCGCCTACGAATTGGTCGGGATGACCACAAGCGAGTTGTTCGTGGTGTGGCATCTACAAGACGGCAGGCCGGGCAATTCCTATGGCCTGATCGAGAAGCGGGTCGCGGTCCCAGGCACGACGAGGTTCTGGCATACCACGGCCAAGATCCTCGCGGCGGCCCAGGGTTGACGTTGGTGGTCCTGCCCCACGCCGTAGGCGGTCCGATCGGACCGCCTACGGCGTGGGCGTTGGCGTCGCATCCGCGCAGGTGCGCTCGCCGGCGGCGGGTAAGACATCACAGGGCGGAGTGATCGCCTCGGCTCCTACCGAGAGCAGGGTCGGACGCAGCAGGGTGTGAGTACGCCAGTTGATCGTCCCCGTTACCGACACCATTTGCCGCGAATCAAGTTCCGCGAGCTTCTCGCCTTTTGGCAGCATGACCCGCGTCTGGGGAGTAAGCAATACGAACACCACTTCGCTGCGGAAACCTGGGCGCGAAATCCGCAACCGCGCCGATCCGGACAAGGTAGTGGTGACGTGGAGCGCGAGAAGTTGACGCCCTACCTCCACCTGCGCTACCCGTCCACTCATCGTCACGGAATCGGCCGATTCGTCTTGCACCGTAGTGCCCTGACGCAGAAGAATGTCGCCGCGGCGCAGGGCCAGGCGATCGAGGAAGCGCCCTCCCCGGCCAAGCACGCGCATCGAGGGGGTGATGGCATAGGTCTGAAGGCCAAGGCTGGTCCGGACGGTCACGGAGAGGTTAGTGGTGCTTGTGATGATGCGGGTAATCACCGGCGCGTCGTGCAGAGTGATCACGTTACTGCTCGCTTCCCCGACTCCTCCTTGAGCGGCGCCGCTGATCCGCACGCTGGGAATGATCGGGCAGGAGTGCGGTTGAAGCAGGAAGGGAGCGGTGGGCGGGCCCGCGAAGTCGAAACTGCCGAGCAGCGGGGTCGCCTGGGCATCCAGCGCCGTAAGGGCCGGCAGCCCGAAGCGCAGTTCCGCCAACTTGAGCAGCGAGGTAAAATTGTAGGTCGCGTGATCCACGAAACCGGGCCGGGCATACGGGGAGATTACCAGGGTCGGCACGCGCGGCCCCAGGCCATAGGAGTTGACGACGGGCGGGGCGACGTGATCGTAGAAGCCGCCGAAGTCGTCCCAGGTGACGAAAATGGCAGTATTCTTCCAGAATGGGCTGTGCATCACCGCGTTGATCTCCGCCACCGTGGTGTTCTCGCCCAGGCAGGTGCTGGCGGGCGGGTGCTCGCTCTCGGCTGTGTCGGTCACCAGCCAGGTCACCGGAGCAAGATTGCCGTGAGCTACGTCGGTCTGGAACTGGGTCCAGGGCAGCACGTTGGTCTGCCACTGGGGTCCGTTGCGGATGTGCCGAATGGCGTCGAAGGTCGAGAAAATATAGCCCTGCTGCCCTGCTTGCGGAGCGTAATAGCGCCAGCCGACATGGGCAGCGTTCAGCCGGTCGGCCAGGGTGGTGAAATCGAAGCAAGGGAAGGTGGTCCCCAATTGCCCGGTCACGGCGCGGGTCTGGACGAAGGTTCCAGCCGGCGCGTCACAGCCCCAGTGATTCATGGAGTGCTGCGGGTTCCCGATCACCCCACCGTTCTGGGCGGCGATAGTGGTGAGATGATTGGGGAAGGTCGGTCCCATTATAGTGGAGAAGAAGTGATCGTCCAGGGTAAAGTGCCGCGCGTAGGCCCAGTAGTTGGGGATGTCCTGTGGGTACATAGTGGTGTAGGAATGGTTCACTCCCAGGCTGACCGCTCCGGGCAGTTTGTCGAAGCTGTCCATCCGACCCCCGTCCGTGGCCGACGCCGCGTCGGCGGCCCCGTGGGCGACATCAGGGTAGACCTGATCGGACGCCTCCACCAGGGGGATAACCGCGCCCGTCGAGGTGCGGCCGACCGTAGCGCCATCGGCGCCGGGGAAGCGTCCGAAGTAATTGTCGAAGGAGTGGTTTTCTTTCACGATATAGATGATATGATCAATCTTGTTCAAACCTGGCGGCATACTCTCGGTCGCGCTCGAGACCGGCGAGCCACGTCCCACGATGAGCGACAACGAGCCGATAAGGAGAAGTGGACCCGCGAGGATGCATCCCATTGACATCCAGCCAAACCGCGCCCGCATAGACCGGCCCCTCTATCTTTAGCAGCTATCCGCGGCACCCCGCGCACGAGGCGCTCATTCCCGAACGATCGGGGAAGATAGGCAGTAGCCCTGTACTCTCCTGATCACGGCAACCCGTAGTGTAGCAGGTTGCCGGTTATGGCCTCGCCCTTTCCGAGCCAGGAAAGAGTGGGGCCTTGGCGTGGCATGCCTTCATGTGCGCGCTACGAGATCGACAGGCCTTGCGCCGCGCCGTTGCTGGGCAGGTGCGCGATAACCGTACACCCGGACGAGCCGGCGCGGGTCAACGTGCACGCTTCGATGAACTGCATTCCGTACTCGGCCACGAAGAGCGCAGCCTGCCCCGAGCGCATAGGCCGAGACGCCGTTCCTCGCATGGTGGGCGTACTCGTAGTTATCATCCGTGGTCACGATGGCGTACCGGTGCGTGGGGCTCAATGTCACCGCATATGGGCCGCCCCCCAGCGGATCCGTGATCTTGCTCACCTGCCGCGGCCGCGTTATCGAGACACCGCCGCGTCCCCACTTCCGTCCCATTCTATACGGACCTGGCAGTCTTGGCCACGCACGACTCACATAATGCCTCGCATGAATCTCAATGCTTCCAACAGGGCGGAAAGCATATTCAATGAACGTCTACACGCCGCGATCACGGCGGAATCGGATCTCTACACCGGGCGCCTCACGACGGTGGAGATAGTGGCCGCTCTCGCACGAAAAGCGCGGATAGGGTGCAGCTTGATTTCTCGGCCGAGGTTATTGCCGCCTCTTAAGGTGGTTGGGCGGACGATCCCAAAAAGGGGATAGGTGATTGCGCCATGCCGGTATACCCTGTTCAGGGAGGCTTTTCCTCCGGGCGCCGGCGCGAGTTGCCGCGTGAAAGGGAATGAGTCTTTTGGACATCCGAACCGAGTGCCTACTGTTCGCGCTCTGCTCGCTGGTTCTCAGTGGCACCCTTCTGCTCATGGGCCGCGCCTTCCCGCCCGAGTTGAAGGGCGTGCGCCGCTGGGCGCTGGGTGACGGCGCCCTGGTCCTGGGTTTCCTCGCCCTTGGCTTCCGCGGCTCCCTCCCGGATTCCCTTTCCATTGTGGGGGCGAATACCATCATTATCATGGCCATGGCCTGCTATGCACATGCCATCAGGGAGCTTGACGATCAGCTACCGAGCGCATCACTCTACGTGCTGGTGCTGGGCGTAGGGGCGGCCTTTGTCTTCTTTGAATGGGCGCACGTGAACATTGCGAGCCGCACGATGCTCTTGTCCGCCGCCGTGGCCTACGCGAGTATTGTCTGTGCCCAGTCCGTGCCGGCGGGCCCGATCTCCCCGCCCGCGCTCAGCCGGCGGCTGATCGGCGGCGCCTTCACCGGGCTGGCGGGATTCATGATTCTCCGGGGGATCGTGGTCGCGATCACCCGGCCAACCGAGCAAAATCTTCTGGCACCGAACCCGCTGAACGATGTTATGTGCGTCGTCGTTCTCGCTATTGTTCTCCTGATCAACATAGGCTTCATGCTCATGTGCAACGACCGGGTGGCGGCGGAGAACAGACAACTCGCGGCGACCGACGCCCTGACCGAGACCTATAACCGGCGCTCGATCGATGCGCTCGTCCAGGCCGAGCTTGACCATGCCAGGGTACATGGGTGCTCGCTTGTGGTCTTGTTTATGGATGTTGATCACTTCAAGCACGTCAACGATACCTATGGACACGCGGTGGGCGACGCGGTTTTACAGGAGTTCGCGCGGGTGGCGCGGCGGCACATCCGCGCCGATGACGTGCTTGGCCGCTATGGGGGCGAGGAGTTTCTCGCCGTGTTACGGCATACCCCGCTCGAGGAGGCGGTACGGATCGCCGAACGGCTCCGGGACGCCGCGGCCGCGGTCGTGATCGAGCCGACCAGCCGCATCCGGGTGACGATCAGTATCGGCGTGGCCGTTGCCGGCTCGCGTGACCATGATCGCACCCTTTTGATTCGGCGTGCCGATCATGCCCTGTACGCGGCGAAGCAGAGCGGCCGCAATCGGGTGGTGGTCGCGGCGGCAGCCGAGCATAGTCCCCCCCAAATGGTACCCGCCTGGTAAAGCGCGGAAGGCGTCGCCCCCACCCCGCGGCCGCGGGCTGAACGTCGTACCATGAAGGATGGCCGGCCTTCGTTCCCGGCGGGTGGATGGCTACAGGTGATACAACGCTGGTGGGACTCGGAACAACGGCCCTGGAACAGGCGCCCACGGGCCCGCTTCCCGTTGCCCATGGCCACGGCGCGGCGGAGCGCGCGGGGCGGTCTCCTGGCCCTGGCCCTGGCCGTCCTCCTGACCGTGGTTCTCCTGGCCTTGCGCGCCGATTTGAGTATCGCCAACGTGGCCCTTCTCTATCTTCTTCCCGTGCTGGCGGGGGCCACGGTGGGTGGTCTGATCCCGGGAGTGGTGGCCTCGGTCCTCTGCACCCTCGCTTTCGACCTCCTCTTCATCCGCCCGTATGGCACCCTGACCGTGCAAAGCGGCCAGGACGTGCTGACCCTTGGCCTGTATCTGAGCGTGGGGGCGCTGGCGGCGGAATTGGCGGCCCGGGCACGAGCGCGAACCGAGGAGGTGGCGCGACGCGCGGCCACCACTGCCTTGCTCTACGATCTGAGCAGCGTCTTTCTCGCCGGCGACCTTGACACGATGCTGTATGCCCTGGTCGAACGATTGACCGCGGCTTTCAGCCTCCTTTCCTGCGCGATTCTCCTCCCCAATGGCGCCGGCGTCCTTCAGACACGGGCCCACGCGGGCATGCCCCTGGTCCAATCCGGCTCGGAGGAAGAGCGCCATCTTCTGGCGGTGGCCGGCTGGGCGCATGAGCGAGATGAGGTGGTTGGGCTCTCGCTCTCGCCATCGCACGATGACGGCCCCGCCTCGGCGCCGACCGAGTCAATCCTGGTGCTCCCTTTACGCACCGGGCGGGCGCCGAACGAGGTCCATACCACCGGCGTTTTGACCCTGGCCCGCCCTGCCCGCATGCCTCTAACCAGCGAGGAGCGGCGCCTCCTTGAGACCTTCGCCACCCAGGCCGCTCTGGCGGTCGATCGGGCGCGGCTGGCCGAGGAGTCGGCCCAGGCGGTGATCTTGCGCGAGAGCGACCGGGCGAAGACCGCCTTGCTCTCTAACGTCTCGCACGATTTACGGACCCCGCTGACCGTTATCGGCGGCGCGGCGGAGAGCCTGCTGGCCGATGACGTGGGATTCGATGCATCCACCCGGCGGGACTTGCTGACGAGCATTCGGGACGAATCGGGTCGCCTGACCACCCTGGTGAGCAATCTGCTCAACCTCTCGCGCCTGGAGGCTGGAGCGCTCCGGCCCGACCGCCATCTTTATCACCTGCCCGAAATCGTCAGCCGGGTTCTTGGGCGCATGGACTCACGCCTGGCCGGCCATCAGGTGCGCACCTGCCTCGATCCGGGGGCGCCGGCGGTCCTCCTCGACTATCTGCTGGTGGAACAGGTGTTGGTGAACCTGCTGGATAACGCGATCAAATACACCCCAGCCGGGTCGACCATTACCATCGATCTCCGCGTCCACGATGATCAGGTCGTGCTCGGCGTCTCCGATAATGGGCCCGGTATTCCCCCCGCTGACCGCGAGCGGGTGTTCGAGCGCTTCTACCGCCTCCCAGGGGAAGCGGCGCATCGAACCCCTGGTACCGGCCTCGGGCTGGCGATCTGCCAGGCGATTATTCAAGCTCACGGCGGGAATATCGCGATCACTGATGGGCAGGGAACGGGAGTGAGTATTCGCGTGGCCCTCCCCCTCGCCGTCGTGCCCGCCGGAGAGCGACCGGCGGAAGAGGAGGCCGGATGAGAGAAGGAGCCGAGCGTATCCTGGTAGTGGATGACGAGGAAGGCATCCGTCGATTCGTGCGGGCGAATCTGGCCGCCCGCGGCTATGAGGTCGATCTGGCCGGGGATGGTGAGGCGGCATTGGAGGCCGCCGCCCTCCGGCCCCCGGATCTGGTGCTGCTGGACCTGATGCTGCCGGGCATCGATGGCCTGGAGGTGCTTCGGCGGCTCCGCGAATGGAGCGAGGTTCCGGTGGTCGTCCTCTCAGCCCGCGGCGAGGACGAGATGAAGGTGCGCGCCCTCGACGGCGGTGCCGATGATTATCTCACCAAACCGTTCAGCATGGACGAGCTGCTGGCGCGGGTCCGCGTCTCCTTGCGCCATGGGCAACGGCTGGCCGCCGGGGCCACCCCAAGCCCCGTGGTGTGGGCCGGTGAACTGGCGATTGACCTGGCCCGGCAGCAAGTCACACGAGGCGCCGAGGATATTCACCTTACTCCCACCGAGCTAGCCCTCGTGCTCTGTCTGGCCAGGCACGCCGACCGAGTGGTGACCCACGGCAGCTTGCTTCGGGATGTCTGGGGTCGGGGTTACGGCCAGGAGACGCAGTATCTCCACGTCTACATCGGCAACCTACGCCGCAAGCTGGGCGACGACCTGGCCCGACCACGACTGATCGTGACCGAGCCGGGGACAGGATACCGGCTGCTGAGCACTCCCCGCCCCTCCGTGAATATTTAGAACTTCTTTAGACCCCCCTCGCGTCGTCTTTAGCCCGTCTTTAGCCCTGCCCGCCTACCTTGAATCATGGAAACACGGAGGAGAGGGAGCGCACGGAGGGTGGAGCCCGGCTGTGGGCGCGCCCTGAAGCACGGAGTCCTGAAGCACAGATTCACAGATGGGACAGATGACACAGATGACTACTCCGATTCACGGGTCGGTGAGTGGGCGGACAACGGCCGCCATGCTCCGCTGGAGTAACCAGAGGGTCCGCCTCAAGGTCGTTGGTCATTGTCAGGCTTATTCCCAGGGCGGTCATCTGTGAAATCTGTTGAATCTGTTCATCTGTGCTTCAGGACGTCCCGGCCGCGCCGGAAGACGCTGATTCGTGACGAAGGTTGAGCCCTGGGGACGGAGCACGAGGGAATGGTAGAGGCTCGCGAGGAGGACGCCCGGCTGCATGCTCTGTATGAGGCCGGGAAGAGATGGCCGGAGGGAGAGGGTGGCGCCGAGGGCACGGATGCCGGGCAACCCGATCTGACCGTGGTGCGCGAGGTGCGGGGGACGCGGCCGGGGGATCGCTTCGTGCGGGTGGCCAGGGCCGGTCGGGGCGCGCTGCGGACCGCCGGCCCCGGCGCCGTGCGCGCCACCGCCGCCGTCCCCCGCGCCCGTGGTCCAGTCGGCCGGTTGCTGTTCCGCGGCAAGGAGTTGGTGGTGGGGAGTCCGCTGGCCAACGAGCGGGCAAGCCACGAGCGGCTGACCAAAGTGAAGGCGCTGGCCGTCCTCTCCTCCGACGCCATCAGCTCGGTGGCCTATGCCACCGGCGCCATGCTTTCCGTGCTTCTGGTGGCCGGCGCCCAGAGTTTCAACGTCTCGCTCGGCATTGGGGCCGCGATATCCGCCCTGTTCGCCATCGTGGTGCTGTCTTATCGACAGACGATCAAAGCCTACCCACGCGGCGGCGGCTCGTATATCGTGGCCAGCGCCAACCTGGGGGCCCTGTTTGGCCTGATCGCCGGTTCCTCGCTGATGATCGATTATGTATTGACCGTCGCGGTGAGCGTGACCCAGGGGGTGGCGAATCTGGTCTCCCTGGCCCCCGGCCTCGTCGCCTTCACCCTGGTGCTCGACCTGGTCTTTGTCCTCGTGCTGTTGCTCGGGAACTTGCGCGGCATCCGCGAGTCGGGCACCATCTTCATGCTGCCCTCCTATCTCTTTATCCTCTTCGTCTATCTGATGATCGTGGTCGGCGGCGTTCGCTTTTTCGCCGCCGGCGCCCATGTGCTGGCGCCGCACCTCCTGCCGGGCGTCTCGCCGGTCAAGGCCACCGAAAGCCTCTCCCTGTTCCTCATCCTGCGCGCCTTCGCCGGCGGATGCACCGCCCTCACCGGGGTCGAGGCGATCTCGGACGGCGTCCCCGCCTTCCAGCCGCCTGAGTGGCGGAACGCGCGGACCACCCTGACCTCCCTGGGCTTCCTGGCGGTCACCATGTTCGCCGGGATCACGCTGCTCGTGCATGCCTACGGCCTGGTCCCCAACGCCGGTGACAACGTGCCGACTCTGATCTCGCAGCTAAATAGCACCACCCTGGGGAACGGAATCGGCTTTTACTACGGGCAAATCGTCACTGCCCTGATCCTCTTGCTGGCCGCCAATACCGCCTTTTCCGACTTTCCTCGTCTGGCCTTCTTCATGGCCCGCGACAGCTTTCTCCCCCACCAATTCAAGCTAAAGGGAGATCGGCTGTCGTACTCAAACGGCATCCTGATCCTGACCCTGCTGGCCACCTTGCTGATCGTCCGCTACTGGTCCGACACCAGCCAGCTCTTCAATCTGTATGTGATCGGCGTGTTCGCCTCGTTCACCCTCTCGCAGGCGGGGATGGTCCGGCGTTGGTGGTCCAAGCACGAAGAGGGCTGGCGGAAGGGCCTGGTCGTCAATGGCACGGGCGCCACGGTCACGGCGGTGGTGCTCTGTATCACCGCCGTGACCAAGTTTGCCTCCGGGGCCTGGCTGGTGGTCCTGCTGGTCCCCTTGCTGGTGACGATCTTTTTCCGCATCCGCGCCCACTATCGGGACTCCGCCCGCGCCCTCAGTCCCCGCGCGGTGGCGCCGCCGGACGCGCTCCGCCATACGCTCGTGGTCTCCGCGTTCGGCGGCCCGGAGGAGCGCCGGCTGGTGCTTGACTATCTCAAGATCCTGCGGCCCGCCCGCGTGGTGATCGTGGAGCCGCCCGGTTCGGCGCCCGCCGACCCGTCCCTGGCGGACGAGGAGACCGTTCAGTGGGTGCATGTGACCGCCGCGAGCGCGTTTTCCGGGATCCTGGCCGCCGCGGCACGGGAGCGGTCGGCGGCGCCCGACGCCTGTCTCACCGTGCTGCTGGTCAGGAGTCCCGGCAGCCTGATCCGCGATGTACAAGGCTGGCGGCTCCGCCGCGCCCTCCTCTGCCGCCAGGGGGCGGCGGTGATCGAAGTGGCGCGGGGGGCGCGACCGTACCCGGTCGGGAAGCGGCATACCACCCTGGTCTCGGTCGCGGCGCTCAATCAGGGATCGTTGGAGGCGCTTGCCTATGGCCGTTCGCTCTTCCGCGGCCGGGTGCTGGCGGTCCACGTGGTCACCGAGGACGATCGGGAGCAGGTTCGCCGCGAATGGGATGCCTGGGGAAACCACCTCCCTCTGGTCAGCATCGATTCGCCGTTCCGGGCGATCGTCGGGCCTCTGTGCGCGTACATTGACGCGCTGGTCGAGCACGATCTCCAGGAGACGGTTGCCGCGGTGCTGCCGCTGGTTCTGGCCCGCGGCATTCTGGGCCGAGTGTTGCACAACCATACGGCGAATCGGCTGCGGCGCATCCTCCTGAGCCGGACCAACACGGTGGTGGTCAGCGTACCCCACCGGCTGCCATGAGTGCCATGAGGCGCCCGCGCGGGCCGGCCGCGCCGAACTCGATCCGGAGTGTAGCCGACGCGCGACGGAGCCATGTGGTGGCGGTGGTAGGCGGCGCGCTGGACCCAACGGTCGTGGATCTGGCTCGTGCTCTCATCCAGCAGAGTCGGACCCATTTGGATCTTCTCGTACTGGCGGAGGTGCCGGCGCTATTTCCCTTGCGGGTCTATGGGGAGCGGGTGGTGGGACCGGCGGCCGAGCGCGCCCTGAATACCGCCGAGCAGCCATGCGCCGAGATCCCTGGGGAATCGGAGATCATCCTGTGCCGCGACATGGCGTCCGCGTTGGTAGCGGAGATTCGGGCACGCGACGCCACCGACGTGGTCCTGAGCGCCCCCACCGGCAACTGGTGGCGGCAATGGCGGCTGCGGCGGGCGAT
>DATLQX010000420.1:0-2038 GCA_035534995.1 Chloroflexota bacterium
CTCAGCAATCGGATCGGCGTCCTCGCTTAACTCCTCGGCCGCCAAGCGATAGGGTTCGAGGCCGCCCGAGTCCATGGGCGCCCGAAGCTGCTCGACCAGCAAGGCCCGCCTGCGCGCCTCCACATCGGCCACCACGATTGCCTATCCCTACTTGGGTGGGGGCGCGAATCCATAGCCGCTCCTCCACCGGCAACCGGCTGCTTTGGTATAGTAATGGGGTGTTAAATCTCCCCTTTTCCGGCTCAATCTTCGACGCGCCTCCAGCGCGCGTGTTGCATCCGTCGCATGTTCCTTTCCGTCGCAGGCTCTTCCCCATTCTGATCGCGCTTGGGGCGATCGTGATCGCCGTGGTTCCGGCGTTGTATGGGGTCGCGGCGATCGTAGGGATCGCCGCCTTACTGTTTTTTCTGGCCCGCCCTTTTCTGGGACTCTGCGCGCTGACCTTTTGCGTCCCCTTTGAGTCCGTCTATAATCTGCACGCGGGCGGCGTCAACCTGACGGTGACCAATTTCGTGGTGTTCTGCGTCGCCGTCGCCTGGCTGACTCGCGGCCTGTCCACGGGCGACCTTGCCACCGGTCCCATTCCCTGGCGACCCGCGCTGATCGTGTACGGGGCCGTGCTGATCGCCTCGCTCAGCCAGGCCACCGATCTGGTGGGGAGCGCGAAAGAGCTGCTGAAGTGGGGGCAGATGCTGTTCGCGTACCTGGCCGCGGTCAGCATGGTGCGTACTCGCAAGGACCTCAAGACCCTTCTCGTGGTGATGTTCATAGCGGTGATCGCCGAATCAGCGGTCGGCGCGGCCCAGGTCGTCCTGCATAGTGGCCCCAGTAGCTTCGCCCGCGGGGCGCTACTCCGCGGCTCCGGCACCTTCGAGCAGCCGAACCCCTATGCCGGCTACTTGAATACGGCGCTTCCCCTAGCGGTCTGCTGCCTCGTTTTCCGGGTCCTTCCCCGGCACTGGATGTGGCTGGTCACGCTAGCTACCGCTGTTGGGGTGCTGGGCTCCCTCTCGCGGGGCGGCGAACTGGCCGCCGCCGCCGGCCTGCTCACCATCGCCCTGGCCACCACCAAAGCGGTGAGAGGGTTCATTCTCATGGGGGTGGCCGTGGTCGCTCTGGTGGCGGCCGGTGTCGTGGCCGGGGTACTACCTACCGCGGTTGTCGATCCGGTGACCGCGGGTCTTGGGCTCGCCAACGTGGACGTAACCAATCCAACCCCGGTTACCTGGAGCACGGCTGAGCGCCTGGCCCACATGGAAGCCGGCCTCAACATGTTCGCCGACCACTGGTGGCTGGGAGTGGGGATCGGCAATTATCCGGCGCAATACGACAAATACCGGGTCCCCGGCCCGTGGACCGCGAACCTTGGACATGCCCACAACTACTACATCAATATCGCCGCCGAGGCGGGGACAGTTGGGTTCGCCGCCTATCTCTTCCTCTTTGGCAGCGCCATGGTGATCTGCGTCCGGTCCTACCGGCGATCGCCGGATGCCCTCGGCCGAGCAATCAGTCTGGGCGGGTTAGCCGCGCTGGTAGGCTTCTCGTGCCACCAGTTCTTTGACGATCTCCTCGTTCATGGCATGGAGGTGCAGATCGGCCTGATTATGGCCCTCGTCACCCGCGCGGGCTATGGATTCGATGATCAGGCGCCTGAGTCAGTGGACACTTGAAACCCCGGCCTCAGCCGGAGATCCCGCGAGGTTCCACACCTACCTAATACTGCTGCTGACTCACCTTGAGGTACGGTGCCCCCGGATCGGCGGCCAGATCTGGGACCGGGCCCGCCATCGCCAGCACCCGTGTCATTACGCCACGTGGGGTGAGCCGATGGTGCGTCTGGCCTTCTCGCAAGGCATACTCGTTTTCGGCCAGGAGATTGGCGGCGATCCCACTGATGATCGGGGTGGCGAACGAAGTGCCCGACCAGTAGACCCAACCAGTGGTGTTCGGGACGGTACCGTATGGGGTGACGATGGTCGGCTCGACAGCGGCGCCTACCATCCCGTCGCGTGGCGCCGGCCCTGGCGGTATGACT
>DATLQX010000421.1:0-9745 GCA_035534995.1 Chloroflexota bacterium
AGTACCAGGAACGATCGATTTCACCAGGGCCAATGCGGCCGTGCAGGATGGGGCCAGACAGGCCAACCTGGGCCTTGACCTCTCCTCCGTTACCTGGCAACAGCAGGATTCGCCCGGGCCCTTGGGCAACTACCACCCCGCCGACAGAACGTGCACCGGCGTCTATCCCAATGCCGGGTCTCCCAGTTCTACTCCCGCGGATGGTACTACGTGCATGAGCTTCAACTATCCTGATGTAACAATCATCGGTACCGGCAGCCTGGACGCCCCTTGTACCATCATCGTTACGGTCAGCCAGCCATACAACACATTCATCGGGTTTTCCATCCCCTTCTTTGGCGGCAGGGCCTCGGAGACCGTGGCGGCGACCACCCTGGAGGGTCAACAAGACCAGCAGACGTGTCCAGCAGAATAGCGCGGCGAATCCATGAGGGAAGACTCGGAAGGGTGAGAATTGTGGCAGAGGCCCTCCAACGGCGGCGTCTGGTCGGCACCCAAGCGGCGCGTGGTCAGGTCATCGTGATTTTTGCGCTCAGCCTCACGGTCCTGCTTGGCATGGCCGGCCTCGCGGTGGATGTGGGCCATGCGTATGAGCGGCGCCAGTTTCTCCAGGGTGCCGCGAACGATGTCGCGCGCGCGGGCGCACAAGAAGTCTACGCGAATTACTATATTCATAATTACACCGTCAATGGTTTGCCCATTCGATCTGATCCATCGGGATTTGACCCCCAAGAACAGGACTTGGCTGTCCAAGAGCGCATGGAGCAAGCCCTGGCAAGTGCTGGACTGAGCCCTGCCAATACGAACCTTGATCCGCCGGCGACCTCGGCATGCGCCGCCAATCCGCCGCTTACTACGAATCAGGCGTACCTGGTGGCCTATTATGTTAATTACCAGAACAAACAAACTGATATTACTGACGAGACAAGCAATGGCGGGATCGGTCCTTTTCCCGTGGGCGGAGGTACCATGCCGGACTGGGCGCGAGGCGTACAGGTGACCGACCTTGAAATATGCGTACCGCACTTCTTCGTTGGGGTGCTAGGGTTCGGCAAGTTCACGGTCGGGGCCCAGGCGCTGTTTGGGGAGGACGGCAGCACGGCGCCTGGCGACACGGCTCCGCCCCCGAACCCCTTGATCGCAACGGCAACACTGGACCCAAACATGCCGTCACCCACAAATACGCCGATCCCCACAAATACGCCACCTTTCAGACAGCCCAATTGACGCCAGTGGCTGCTTCCGCAGGGGGGAAAACCCTTGCCTATGAAGGTGCGAGGTGGCTTTGCCACGGCCATTTCATGCTCGGCACCCGGCGACTTTGGTAGGGGCGCACAGTCGTGGGTCCTGGTCCGAACCGCCAAGCGGGCGCACGGCTGTGCGCCCCTACCGAGAACGACCATGGAATAACCACGGGTTTTGGGCGAGCCGAACTGGCGGGCGGGCGGCACGAGGCGGCGCCGAAGCGAGTGGTGGCACCGTAGGGATCGGCAGGCTAGCCACCAAGCGCCTCCGTGAACTGATCCAGGGTGGGCGCGTCCATGGCACTGTCCAGGACGGCGGTGAGGTACTCGGGATCGATGAGCCGTAGCAAGTAGGAAGTGGACGCTAGCCAGCGCGCACGCGCAGGGATCCCCGACGATCGGGCTGCTCCGCCCCTACCACGATCGTCACGTTGCGATCCAGGAGGGTCAGGAACCGGAGGAGGATGTCGATGCTGTATCGATCAAGTTGCGCGGATCGCATTTTCGGTCGAGTAGTTCGGTGGGAAACTGGAGATCTCTTGGTTACTCCGCCGGGTCGCCGGTCGAGGACGCAGCCAAAACCGCGACATGCCCACTGTGGCCGTACGTGAGAAGTTTGGCGTCGGCGGTGATGAGCGTGGCGCGTAAGTGGCGCGCGGTTGCCACGATAATACGGTCGGCGGGATCTCCATGGATGGCGCCGGGGAGGAGTACGCTGTCGACGGCGATCACCGGAATGAGCGGAGCGAGCGCCAGCCCGGGCTGGCTCAGCGCCTCGTCAAGCCAGGTTCGCACGTCGCAGGCGAACGTGAGTTTGTTCCTGGCCACGAGCATCGCAATTTCCCATGGCGTAATCGCGGAGACAAATGCCTGGTTCGTGGCGGTGGCTTGCCGGACGACCTCAACTACGGCCGGCGATAGGCGCCTATCGCCGGCCAGGAGCCAGACGAGGATATGGGTGTCCAGCACCACCCCGCTCACTCCGCCGCTTCCCAGGGTACGTGCAGGGGCGAAACAATGTCCTCTTCATGGATGACTGATCCCGCCATGGCGCCAAAGAGCGAGCGGGTGTTTTCGATCGGCACCAGTTTCGCGAGCGGCCGGCCACGCTTGGTGATGATCAGCGGTTGTCGGTGCTCCGCGACCTCGTCGATCAGTTGGAGGCATTTGGCCTTGAACTCTCCGGCGCCAATGGTAGCGTCCATCCTCACTCCTTACTATGGTCATGGTCCATGGACAGTATAGCTGATTCCGCTCTCAGGCGGCAGCAGCACTTCAGTGATTTCGTCAACGGAGCCGCTCTGTTCAGGAGAGTCATCCGTGCCGTCCGTGTTTCAGGAAGGGCTTAGCGCCGCGCCGGCCTCCGGGTTCTCCGCCCCTCCGTGTTTCCGTGAATCTACCGCCCAGACGCCCCGTACGCCCCCGGCGCCGGCTGGAGCACCAACCGCCCTCCTACCACGCGGCGGACGTCACCTTCCGGCAAGGTCAGCGGGTGGTACCGGCCTTCGCGCCGGGACGCGATCATGTCGTCGTAGTGGAAGCTGGCTGGGTGGACCGACTATTCCCGCCTTCGCCTTCATGACGGAGCGACCAAACAGACCTACAAACACCAAACCCCCTCTCCTGCTGATCACTCGGTGGAGAAGGGGTTTGTCCTCCCAACCCTGGGATCATCACCGCCGCAAGGACGGGAGAGGATTAACCCAAGGACTGCCTATCTAGTATACCTGTTCCCACCGCGCCGGCTATCAGTGTAGGTGATTCTGGGGGCCATCGGGCGGCGTGGCCGGCACGTTGGTACGCCGGTACAGCGCGGCCACCGGGAATCGTACATTGATACTCGTGAGCTCAACCTCATCTTCATGCCTGTACACGTGGAACATGCCCCAGCCATCGGCCGCGCGGCGGTACACTTCGACCGCTTGAAAGTCCGTACCGATCAGGACGTACTCGCGCAAGCTTGGGCAAGCCCGATAGTAGGCGGACTTGACGGTACGGTCGTAGAGTTCCGTGGACTCCGACAGCACTTCAAATACGACCGTTGGCGAGGCGATCTCTGTTTCTTCTCGCAGGGCCACACTCTCGTACTCCTCACAGGTCACGACGACATCCGGAAAGGCGTAGCGGCTTTCCGACAAGCGCGTCGCCATATCCAGCGGGTAGGCAATACAAGGTCCGTCGCCCAGGATAGCATCCAGCACGCCCAGGACATTGCCGGCAATGCGTGCGTGCGCCTGCGTGCCTCCCGCCATGGCATGAACATAGCCGTCGATGTATTCATATTTGACATCGTGACTCTCACGCAGCAAGGTCCGCCATTCGTCGATCGTCACGCGCCCAGGAGATCGCTCAGCGCCCATTGGCATCTCCTCCAATCCCATTCGCCCCCGGCGCCGGCTGGAGTACCAGCCGCCCTCCTACCGCCCGGCGCACGTCTCCCTCCGGCAAGGACAGCGGATGATACCGCCCTTCGCGCCAGGACGAGATCATGTCGTCGTAGTGGGGGCTGGCCGGATGGCCCGACTGGCCCGTGGTGTGGATGGAAACGGAGCGGCCCGGATCGCCCAGATCCACGATCTGGCGGTAGGAGGCCGCCCAGCCGCTCCGGTCATAGGGACTGTCTATCGGGAGTGCGGCGGCCGCCACCGTGTTGTCGTCGCCTCCCATGGGCAGCGGGCCACGGCTGAACAGGCGATCGAGGGGCGGCTTCATCCCCAAGGGATGAGTGAAGCGGAGGGCGTTTACCCGGCCCCAGCGCCAGCCGGAGACCTCGTTACCGAGCCGATCCCGTAGGTAGGCGACGGTGGCGCGGAGCGCGGCGGCAAGCGTTGCCTCCCAGCTGCGCGTCGGGACGCCCATGCGGACAAACCAGCCGTCATCGCGCGCGCGGGCCAAGTCATAGAGGAGGGGGAGTGAACGGCTGAGGAAACCATTGCGAGGCATGATCTGGGAAGTGCCCAGCCCCAGATAGGTCTCGGTGAGGTCGCCCAGAATTGGGGTGAAGACGGCGCGGAGCAGGTGATGCTGGAAGATCAGGCAGACGCAGCCGCCGATCGTCTCGGCGGTGAGGAAGCCATCCCACTCCGCCGCGTGCCGGAGCGCTGTCTCCTCGATCGGCGACTGCCCGCGCATCCCGGCCAACACGGCTGCCGCCTCGCGGCCGGGCAGCGAATAGAGGTCGAGTTGCATGCGTTGAAAGTCCTCGACCGTCAGATCAACGCGATCCCCGAGCAGATCGGTGATTCGCCGCGCCCTATAGCCGGCCAGCCAGTCGTCGCCCAGGTGGTAGGGATAGTCGTCGCCGACCAGGCGGTTATTGGCGGTCACCACCTGGTGGCTGGGTGGGTTGTAGGCATGGGGCAACGCCTCGAAGGGTACCGTCCCTACCCACTCATATTCCCCCGTCCATCCTGGTACCGGGACGGCGCCGCTCCCACGGGAGCGGATCGGCACCTTACCCGGCGTGTAATAGCCTATGTTCCCCTCGACATCGGCATAGACAAAGTTATGCGCGGGAACATCCCAGAGCCGCAGGGCCTCGGTGAACTCCGCCCAGTCGCGGGCCCGATTATAGTGGAGCACCGACTGGGCCACTGAACCGGGCTCCAGAGCGGTCCAGCGGAGGGCCAGGGCGCGTTGTTCGCCCGCCAACACCGGGCTGACTATCGGGCCATGGTGGGTAATCAGCACCTCCTCCACCACCGGCTCGGCCCGTCCACGGACACGAATCTCCTCACGGACCACGCGGCCCGCCCGCCATTGCTCCTGGTGCCAATACTGCTGAGGATTGGCGGGATTGATCCGCTCGATCACCAGATCTTGCACATCAAGGCAGGCCGCGGTCACTCCCCAGGCGATCCGGCGGTTGCGGCCAATGATCACCCCAGGGGCGCCGGGGAAGCTGGCCCCCGCCACCGCGAAGCCGGCGCCGTTCAGTTCGATCTCGTACCAAATGGACGGCATTTGCAAAGTGAGATGGGGGTCGTTGGCCAGCAGCGGCTTCCCGGAGGCGGTTCGCGTGCCATCCACCACCCAGTTGTTGCTGAACCCGCCCGCGCCGATGCCGGTGGCGCTCAGGAAAGGATGCAGTTCGGTATAGGAGTCCCGTAAACGGCGGACCAGCTCCTCCGGCACGTGAGCGCCTTCGAGCACCAGCGGCAGGTCCACCCCATGGCTGGGCTCCAGAGCGGCCGCGCGTTCCGGTCCCAGCTTTTCCAGGACCGCCGACCGGACCAACTCCTCCGACCAATTGGAGGAGAGACCAAGGGCCATCACCTTCCCAAACACCAGGGTATCGGCGATCTCCCATGGATCGGGGCGCCAGCGGAATCTTGGGGGTGGCAGGGCCCGGATCAGGCTGAACTCCAGGGGGAGGCGGCTGGGCCGGCGGGCCAGATAGTAGTTGATGCCCCGACAATAGGCGGCCAGGAGCGCGCGGTCCTCACCTTGAATGAGACGTGCCTCCTCCTCCGCCACCCGGCGCAATCCCAATCGGCGCATCAGCCGGTCGGCTTCCAGGGTTAGGGGCCCGAACAACTCAGACAGGCGGCCGCTGCCCACCCTCCGGTTCAACTCCATCTGCCAGAAGCGATCCTGGGCATGCACGAAGCCGTTGGCGAAGAAGAGATCCTGGGCCTGTTCGGCCCGAATCCGCGGGATCCCCCAGGAATCGCGCTCGATGACCACGGGCGCGTGCAGCCCGGGAACGGAAAAGGCGCCGCTGGTTTCGGGAAGCGGTCCCCGCGCGGCCCGGCGAGCGGCGAGCGCGCCCAGTCCCGCCACCGCCCCGGCCGCCGTGGCCAGGGTACCGGCGCTCCGCTTCCAGGATGCCATGGTTGCTGTTCCCTCCCAGGCTTTCACCATAGCGGGCCTGGCGGCCAACGGTCAACGCGAGCCGTGAGAGGATCGCCTCGCATTCATTCGGCAGATGCATAACGATAGAGAGGGGGTCGCTTCCGTTAGCGAAGCTCAAGTATGCCGGCAGTCGGATCAAGAACAAAATCCACGATTGCCGCGTGGCCACGTCGCAAGGCGTTCTCCATTTCACTGGTCGTGCAATTGCCCAGGCGGGGAGACAGGTTATGATCGAACAGGAGCTTCACGCGCCCGTCGTCAGCATTTGGCGTTCGCGGTCAGCCGCATAACTCAGGCACGCGCGTATATCCTCTTCGGTGAGATAGGGAAAGTCATCCAGAATTTCCTGATGTGTCATACCGGCAGCCAGGTAGGAGAGAACATCGTAGACGGTAATCCGCATGCCGCGGATGGTCGGCTTACCGCTCCGTATGCCCGGTTCCAGGGTAAGAATTGACTGGTACGAGGCCCTCATCATAGGACTCCTGGATGGGAGAATGATGGACGCTTACATGGTATGGTTTCCGCACCGTAGTGTACCACACCCTCAATGGCTACCCTCCGCTCCCAGGCTTTCGTCACGGCGGGCCTGGCGGCCAGCGGTCAACGCGGGCCGTTAGGGAGACCCGCGCGCCTGCATCGTGACCGTGAAGTTGGTCGGCGTCACCCCTACGGCTCCAGCCTGCGAACGCCTGGTACACGATCGAAGTCCCGATCAAAGGAGAGTACTTCATCTATGTGCAGACTTTCCATCAACGCCGCATGATAGGCGTCACCGAAGGAAATATTCAAGTCCGCGTAGTAGGCAAAGGCCGCGCGGAAGAGTCGCTTTCTCGGCAATATCATTCCAGGAAGGTCGATGAGAGAAAGCAGCGCCTTCGCGATTTCCTGTTTCGGCACCTTATAGGTCCGCTGCAACACCAAGACAGCTTCAAGAATTATGGTGTCCGCGAGGCGAACCTTCCGGCTTCCGTGCTCGATTTCGGCGATGTAGGTGCTCGCGCGCTCCGACTGGCCGGGAACATCGTGCAGCAAATGGCGGAGAAGAACGTTGGTATCTAGAAACGGCAGGCGATCCGCGACCTTATCGGCCACGCACCGCCGCTTCCTCGGCAATCGCCCGCTCAGCTTCCGCCCGTAACTCCTCCGCGGTAAGGGACTTGGTCACGTACTTCCCAAAGACGCCCGCGGTTGCCGTCACGACGCTTCCGCCACGCCGCAAACGCACCTCGTCACCTTCCAACGCGAAGGTAAGTTTGTCGCCCTGTCGTAAGCCGAGATCCCGGCGAATAGCGGCAGGGACGGTGACCTGCCCCTTCCTCGTGAGAACCCCCATCTGTTCCTTCATGTGCCTTCCCCTGGCATGCACTACCTCTGCTGTGAAGGTAGTGTAACACGTTGGAGCGTAGTGCGGAGCCAGGATGGGATCCTCTCATCTGGATGTGGATTGACACACAGATAGACAATCACTGTGATCGTGCCATGCGTATAAAGCGTACCGACAATCTTTCACCGGTGGCCGTGGCGACCGTGAAACGGTTGGTCGAGGTTGATCATGTGGCGGCAACCCAAGACGCTCTGGTGGAACAGGCTATCGCCGAACTGGATCGCGCCGTGCATGATGCCTATGAGGCCCATGCCCATCATCTCGGCTTGGACATCCTGGCCAGGGCTGAGGGCGCCTCCGGGAGTAGTGCCTTCAAGGTATGATGGGAGGCCCTCCCGCGCATCTACCGACCCCCGAGCCCGCTGGTCGCCGCGCCCTGGATGAAGTAGCGCTGAAACACGAAGAAAATAATCACCATGGGAATGGTGTTGAACATCGCCCCGGCCAGGATCAGGTTGTAATGCGAACTATACACTCCGTTGAAGAAGTTGAGGCCCACGGTGAGCGGGAACTTGGTCGAGGAATTAAGATAGAGCAGCGGGCCCACGAAAGCGTTCCAGGTGCCCTGAAAGCTCAGGATTCCTGCCGCTACCACGGCCGGCTTGGCCATCGGGAGCATGACCTGCCAGTAAGTGCGGAACTTCGAGGCGCCGTCGATTGTTGCCGCCTCCTCCACCTCCACCGGCAACCCCTTCAGGAACTGGGTCATCAGGAAGACGGAGAATGGCTGCGCCGCCGCGGGCAGAATCACCGCCCAAATGGTGTCGATCAGGTTAAAGGGACCAAAGTGGTTCAAGATGATATAGACGCTGATCCAGTTGATCTCACCAGGGATCATCATCACTGCTAACGTAACCCAGAACCAGAAGACCTTGCCTCTGAACTCAAGGCGGGCCAGGGCGAAGGCTGCCATCGAACTGAAGAAAAGATTCAGCCCCATTACACATAAGGCATAGAAGAAGCTATTAAAGAGCCAGCGCCCAAAATGCACATCGATATTGGCGTTACTGAATAGGTCATGGAAGTTGGAGAGGGTCCACGGATTCGGAATGAAGCTTGGCGGGTACTCGAGTATCTTGTCGGCGGTCTTGAACGCGGACAGCACCGCATACACGAAGGGCGCCAGGGCAATGAAGGTGAAGACAGTCAGCAACAGGTAAATTATCGCGCGGCTCAGCCGGCGCGATGTGATGAAGGTATCCCTGGCCGGGGTAACCGGGGCCGGTCGTACGGCCGCCTCGGGAGAGGTCATCCTTCACCGTCCCCTTTCAATACTGGATATCAGCGTCAATGAAACGCCGCTGGATCAAGGTGACGATCAGGATGAGGACGAACAGAATCGCGGCCATCGCCGAGCCAAGGCCGAAGTGGTGCTGCAAGAACCCCGTGTCATAGATGGTCCAGACCGGCGTCACCGTGGCATTAAGCGGACCACCTTGGGTCATCACCGCCACCTGGTCGAAAGTCTGCAAGGCGCCGATAGTACCCACGGCCACCACCAGGAACATGGTCGGACGGAGCAGCGGCAGCGTAATCTGCCGGAACAGCGCCATGGCACCGGCGCCGTCCATTCTGGCCGCCTCGTAGACAGGCACCGGTAAACCCTGTAAGGCCGCCAGGAACAGAATCATAAAAGTCGGCGCCGTGGTATAGATATTCATGATCATAATTGCCGGCAGCGCCGTAGCGGGATCCTGCAGCCAGTCAGGTCCCTTAATATGGAATATGGACAGGAATGCGTTGACCCCGCCGCCATTGTTATAGAGATAAATAAAGATCAGCGAGATCGCCACCGAGGAGGTCACCGAGGGCAAATAAATCGCCGTGCGCAGCCACGAGCGGCCCTTGATCGACTGATTCAACAACAGGGCATAGGAGAGGGCCAGAATCGTCTGCCCGGTAATCACCACCACCGCGTAGACGGCGATATTCTTCAAGCCGATGGCAAATTCAAAATTATCGCGGTTGTTCAGAAACTGGTCCCAGATATAGCGAAAATTGTCCAGACCGATAAAACGCGGCTGATCAATGCCGTAGTTGACATGATAGAAGCTCAACGCCAGGCCAAAGACGGCGGCACCAAAGGTAAATACCAGCAGAACAAAGAGATAGGGGGCCAGAAACAGATAGGCAGTGAGGTTGCGCCGCGCACCCCTGCTCAATCCCCGCCGCTGAGGCCGGGAAGGATCCGGAGCCGCGTCATGCGTCATTAACGGAATACCCATTGCGCCGGCCCTTCGCCCCGAGGGGGCGGCTATCG
>DATLQX010000422.1:0-2734 GCA_035534995.1 Chloroflexota bacterium
GTCTCGGCGGCGAAGCCGGCCCGGCGATTGCCGTAGGGGTCGGTAATCTGCCCTTCGTAGGTGGTCTCCAGGATTACCTGGCGCGTCACCCCGTGGATGGTCAGGTCGCCGCGGACCCGGTAGGCATCCTCCTCAACGTGCTCCACGCCGGTACTCCGGAAGGTGATGCTGGGATGCTCCTCGACATGGAAGAAATCGGGGGATCGCAGGTGCGCGTCGCGCTGCGCTTGATCCGTGGTGATCGAGTTGACGTCAACCGTCGCCTCGACCGACGCCGTGGTAAGATCGGCGCCATCGAACTGGAGCGCGCCGCTGATCACGCCAAAGCGCCCCTTAACGGTCGAGATCATCATATGTTTTACGCTAAACTCCGCCGTGGAGTGGGCGGGGTCGATGTTCCAGGTCGCGAGCTTGGTGGACTCTGTCAGATCGATTGCCATGGGTATTCTCTCTTTCCTGCCTTGGGTTGATTCTCGCTAGCCAACGAGCCAGGGCCTCGGCGAAGGCGGCAAGGGCCCGTGCCCTCTCCATCCGCGGCGCATCCAGTTGACTAACTGACATGTGTCGCTTACTATGCTACTGTCTGATAAGCCTGGACTCAACCGGCAAACGAGCGGGTTTGTCGGCTACACGACAGAATCACCATATTGTCTACTAAGTCAATAGATTCAGTGGCCCATACAGCGACGAACCTGGCGGACGAGGAGCGGCTTTTTCCCTACGGGCCGCATGGACTCGCTCCGTCATCTCTAGCAGAAAGGAGCCTACCATGCCGGTGGGACAAGTGAACGGCAACGATCCACGGGTGAAGCGGACCCGCCAGCTCTTGCAGCAGGCGATGCTGGATCTGATGGGTCGGAAGAGCTTTCAAGCACTCACGGTGCAAGATATCGCCGAGACGGCGACCTTGAGCCGGGCCACCTTCTACGCCCATTTTGAAGATAAATACGATCTGATGGACAGCATCATGCGTGATGGATTCCAGCAAGCTCTGGCACGCAGCATCCCCCTGACCGCCGCCTTCACCAGCGCCGGGCTCTCTACCCTCTGCCGAGCCGTATTTGAGTACCTGGCCTGGTTGCAGGATCACTGCAAGCCACGGCATCATCAGTTCGAGCCGCTGCTGGAGAAAGCGGGACAAGACGTTCTCCAGAGCTTTATCGCGGGCTGGCTACGGCAGGGAGCGCCCAGCAGTCCGCCCCAAGGAGCGGACCCGGACACGGTCGCCACGATCATCAGTTGGGCGATCTTCGGGGCCGGCAGCCAGTGGAGTCGTGGACCGCGCGCCCAAACAGCGGATCAACTGGCGGGCCAGGTGGTAGCCGTGCTCAGTGGGGGGGTGTTTAGCAGTGGCGCGCTCGGTCACGCTCCGGCGCAAGCTCGTACACTGAAGGGGTGATCGAGTCCTGGCGGCGTGTCCTGTGGGTCAGCTGGGTCGCTCAGATCCTCGCGATCGTGGGCTTTAGCTTCGTCTACCCTTTTCTTCCTCTCTACGTGCAACACCTTGGCGTGCATGACGAACACTCCGTCCTCATTTGGGCTGGGGCGCTCTACGCCGGTACTACCGTGACCATGACCATTTTCGCTCCGCTCTGGGGCTCGATGGCCGACCGCTATGGACGGAAAATCATGGTGGTCCGGGCCATGGGCAGTGGGGCGGGGCTCGTTCTCCTGATGATCTTCGTGCGGAATCCAGAGGAGTTGCTGGCGATCCGCATCATGCAAGGCGCCCTGTCCGGCAGCGTGGCCGCCTCGCAGGCACTGGTCTCCTCGGTGGTCCCCCGCGAGCGGCTCGGATTCGCCATGGGCCTGATGCAGACGGCCTTGTTCACCGGGAACTCCATTGGTCCCCTCCTGGGCGGGCAACTGGATGTGCACGTCGGCTTTCAGACCACCTTTCTGGTGGCCGCCCTGATGCTGGCGATCGCCACGCTCCTGGTGCTGTTCTTGGTCGAGGAAGAATTCGTCCCGGCCGCCGCGCCGCGCGGCGCGCCTCGCCGCGGCTTCTGGAAGGATGCGCGGGTCATCCTACGGAATCGGCAACTCGCGTTGTTGATTTTGGTGCTCTGCGCGGTGCAATTCGGGGGCCAGATCGTCGGCCCGATCCTTCCTGTCTTCGTCCAGAACCTCGGCGGCAACTCGAAGAATGCCGCCGCCCTTGCCGGCAATGTCTTCGCGATCGCCGGTATCTGCAGCGCGATCACCGCCGTGCTTGCCGGCCGGCTGATGGACCGCCGGGGCCACTTCCGCCTGATCCTGATCGGTGCCACCCTGGGGTCGGCGCTCCTGAACGTGCCGCAAGCCTTTGTCACCGACATCAATCAGCTCTACATCCTCCGCGGCCTGGAGGGACTGGTCTTGGGCGGGATGCTGGCCACCTCCAGCACCATGCTGAGCCTGGGGACGCCGCGCGAGTGGCGGGGCGCGGCGATCGGGCTTAGCGCGGGCGCCAACGCGGCTGGGCAGGCGATCGGCCAGATCAGTGGGAGCACCATCGCCGGCGTCCTGGGAATCCGTTCCGTATTCCTCTGTACGGCCGGCGTCCTGGCTCTGGTGTGCCTGGCAGTGGCGATCTGGATTAAAGAACCAGAGCCAACGGAGGATGACGAGGACATGCCCCTCACGATCTCACCGGTCGGCACGGTCGGCACGTCGGCCGCCCCTTCCGCGGAACGGGTTGTACCAGGTTGAAACCTCGCTATATGCCTGATCATTTCCCAGACTTCGTCAGCGG
>DATLQX010000423.1:0-2775 GCA_035534995.1 Chloroflexota bacterium
GCTACATCCGCCCGCCCAGACTCGTCACACACTGCTCGCAGCGCGCGGCCGCCGTGGCGAGGCGCGCGGCGATGATCGCCAATTGCTGTTCCCGTACCATCCGTTCCTGGGACAGTTCGGTGGCCAGAAGCGCGACGGCCATGCTCGTTGTGGCTCCGCGTTGCCGGCGTTGCCGAGTTTTTTGCGCTTCCCTGAGGGTCAGATCGTTCAGGAGGTCCGTCAGGGTGGGCATGGTGGGAGAGGCAATCATGGTCGGTAACCTTTCAACGGTCTTCAGGGAGCGGTGTTTCGCTCATTGACCTCAGCGTACCGCCGGTGTATTGCCTGGGTATCAGCGGATCGTAATGTTGTGTGAGCAATCGGTAATGAATCCGTTAACGTTCGAGCTGGCGCCCCCGAGGCCGAAGTCGCCATCGGCAAGTACACGCGGAAGCACGATCCCTCGCCCAGCGTGCTGGCGGCAGTGACCTGGCCACCCATCAGGCGGACGAACTCGCTGACGATCGCCAGCCCCAGCCCCGCTCCGCCGCTGGCCCGCGATCGCGCCGAATCGGCCCGGTAGAACCGCTCGAAGATATGCGGCAGATGTTCGGGCGCGATCCCCTCGCCGGTATCGGCCACCGTCACGACGATCCACGGATCCTCGGTAGCCACCGCCAGGGCGATGATTCCGCCTTCGGGCGTATGGCGGGCGGCGTTGCGGATCAGATTGGCCAGGATCTGGCGTAGGCGGTCGCTATCGGCCATGGCCAGGGGCAGGCCGGGCGGCGCCTCTACGCTGAGGGTAATCGCGCCCTGCCGTTGCACCAAGGGCCGCAACAGCCCTCCCTGCTCTCGCACCAGGGCTGCAACATCAGTAGGCTCGACCCGCACTTGCAGGGCACCGGTCCCGGCGCGGGCCAGCGAGAACAGGTCGTCCACCAGGGCGGTGAGACGCTCCATTTCCTGGTGCAGGGCCTCCAGAGTTTCCTCGGGCACCAAGACTGGCTCCCGATAGGCGGCGCCCCCGCGGAGTTGCAGTGATTCTAGGTGCGCCTGTACCACGGCAATGGGCGTTCGCAGTTCGTGCGAGACGTTGGCCACCAACTCCTCGCGGGCCCGCAAGGCGCCTTCGGCCTGGGCGCGGGCCACGCGAAGCTCGGTCATGGCCGCTTCCATGTGCGCGGCCATCCGGTTGAAATCCTCGGCCAGCCGGCCGATCTCATTCCGCGCCGTCATAGGCGCCCGCCGGGTAAGATCGCCGGCGGCAATGGCCGAAGCGGCTTGGGAAACGTCTATCAAGCGCCGGGTAATGCCACGGGCAAAGACGTAACTGACCAGAGTAGAAACGGCAACGGTGGGAAGCACGGCCACGAACAAGACGGCCAGAGTGGCGGCGGTCACCCCCACGACCAGAACCCCTACCACATCTTTCGTCGTGGGGAAAAATTCGCCGCCTTGCACTACGGCCATCCCGATGGGCTGATGGGCGGCATTGTAGATAGGCGCCTCGGCAAAGCGCTGTTCCCCGATATTGTTGCCGCAAAACATGCCTCTGGGTACGGGCGCGGTGGCGCCATGCCCGGCCAATGCCTCGCGCAGGAAGTAGTTCCACACTGGCGGAGGGAGCGGGGCATTCGCCGTCAGGGAGGGACACTGCCGGGCGAAATCCTGGTTTCTGGTGGCGCCGATCACCCGGCCATGTTCATCGGCCACCAGCGCGCGCCGATTGACGGCGGACCAGGGAATGATCGCAAGGAGGGGCGCGCTCGTGATCGCGCCTGGGCGAAGTTCCTGATTGAGCAACGCACTCAAAGTAGTCTGCACCTGATCGTGGCGGAGCGGCTGGCCGGCGGCTGGTTGTACTGCCGCGGCCACCACCGTGGCTTGATTGCCGGCGACCGGCAAAAGACTGATCAGCAACGCCAGGGCCCCGATCCCGCCGAGGCTTACCAGACCAAACACGGCGATCAGCACCACCACCAGGTGCGAGAGGGTAAGTTGACGGCGCAAGCGACGCCCGGCCCACCGGCGAATACCGGCGCCGGTCACCAGAGCCACGCGAAGGGGAAAGAAGATGAAAAAGATGAGGGGCACGAATCCCGGCAGAAAGACACGCGCGCCGTGATCTCCCGGCAGCGCGTGCGCGACCAGAACGATCACGGCGCTCGAGAGCCCGAGAAGGATCCCATAGACCACCAAGCGGCACGGTCCCAAAACCAATCGCGGAAACCATGGGCGCCGTCCCGGGCGGTGCATGCGCCAGGCGGGCCAGACCGCCAGCCACAGCAAACTCAGGATATAGCAGAGCGCCCCTGCTAGCCGGAGGATGAACTGGGCACCAGGAACAAGTTGGTCGATCAGAACGCCAAGCAGGAGCAGGATCAAGCTGCCCAGCAGCCCCTCGCCCATCCCCCGCACGATCCCCACCGAAAAGGGCCGCGAGAGAGGAGAAGCACGCCATGGGTAGGCGCCTAGCCGATCCGCCATCCCCAACACCCGATTCGTGAACTGCTCCACGATGTCCCTTTCGCCGGGCACGATTCCTGGCCGCCCTGGAGCCTATACTCACAGTATAGGATGAGCCTATGGCGGAACAGTGGGCAGCCGGTGCCGGGGTGGTAGCGAAACTGTGACAAAATCGTGGCGTTAGGCGGCAAGCAGTTTGTAGCCCACGCCCCAGACGGTCACCACCCGCTCGCCGAACGGGCCCAGCTTCCGCCGGAGACGCACGATATGCGTATCCACCGTGCGGTCGAAGCCGTCGTACTCGACGCCCCAGATGCACTGCAGGAG
>DATLQX010000424.1:0-11970 GCA_035534995.1 Chloroflexota bacterium
AGGCATCGACACGGAGTACCGCGTCAGCCGGTCCCGGTGTTGGATCTGGTAACTCCTGGATTTCGAGTGGGGCACGTAACTGGGTCACCACGGCTGCTTTCATGGTTGTCCTCCTTGCGGGAGTACCCGTTCGCTGGCGCGAGATTTCATGGTATCCCCGCTGTACCGTCATAGGCACGGCGTGGACGTCAGCACCGTACCCTATAGCTGCTCCATGGCCTCCGCTTTATCCAGTTGCACGCGCTCAAGCAGGCTGATAAAGCTATCGAGGCTCTCCCGTGCTTCCCGCGCCTGCAGGATGATCTCGGGGAGTGCGGTCAACTCTGATGCTACTTCGTTCAGGTGCATGTTCCGTAGCTCGGAGGCAATCCGTTCCAGGCGCGCGCGGAGTCGCCGGGAGCGTTCGCGCCGCTGCTTCTCCTCCCGCAGGGCGGCGCCTGGGGAGGGGGGTGCCGCGGGCGGAGCGGGCGCGTCCACCGCCATCGTATCCGCCACCGCCCCAGCCATGGGGCCGAGCGGCTTCCGCGCCGTGCTTGGAGGGACGGAAGAGGTGGTGGGGATCGTGGTCGGCAGGGCCGGCGAGGTAGTGGGCCGCTCGGCCGGCGGTGGCGTCACCACCCGCTCGGCGGCAATGAGCTTCCTGGTGTTACTGACGCTCAACCCGTGGGTTACCACCTCCTCCAGGAGGAAGGTAAGCCGCTCTTCCGGGGCGCGGCGCAATTCCTCGGCGTGCCCCTCGCTGATCGCCCCCCCTTCCAGCGCCTCGCGCAAAGGGGGCGCATCACGCAGATGCTCCAGATATTGATAGGCGCGACGCCGGCCGATTCCATGGCGGCGCGCGACTTCCAGCCAGTCTTGCGGCCGTAATTGGCGGAGGCGGGCCAGAGCCCTGGCGGCTTCGGGGACGGTCAGATCCTCACGTACCAGGTTCTCGGCCAGTTGGAGGACCAGCTTGTCGCCCTCGGTCCCTGGGCGCCGCTCCACCAGGACCGGCACTCGCGCCAGTTCCGCCCGCACCGCCGCGATCAAGCGCCGCTCACCGCTGATTACCACGAAGCGTTCCTTGCTGTCGTCGTAATAGGCGGTGATCGGCTGCCGCATACCCTGGGCGCGGAGCGAATCGGCCAACTCCCCCAGCGCCTCCTCGTCGAAGACAGTCCTCGGCTGATCGGGGTCGGCGATCAGCCGATCCAGCGGCACCAAGCGGGCGGTCGCGAGCGGACTGGAACCATCCGGGCTGGCCGTGAGTGCCTGATCGCGGCCAGGGGCCGCCGGTTGGGGGATGGGGGTGAAGTCGAATAGTTTGGCCGGCATGACATTCCTCCTCGCGGGCAGGGCTATCGGGTATTTTCGGCCAACACGGTCGCCAGGGCACGATAGGCCTGCGCGGAGGCGGAGCGTGGACGATAGAACACCATGGGCCGGCGAGCGTTTAGCGATTCTTGCACCCCAATGGCGTCGGGTACGATGGAATCGAAGAGGTCGGCGCCGAAACGGGCTTTCATGGCCGCCACTGCCTGCCGCCCGAGCGAGGTGCGGCCACGGACCTGGCCCATGAGAATCCCGGACAGGCGAAGGGTATAATTTCGCTGCTCGCGAACCCTCCGAATGGTGGCCAGGGTCTCGTCCAGGGCTTGCCTGCTCCCGAGATCCTGCGGATTGAGAGGGAGAATGGCGCTGTGCGCGGCTACCAGTACGTTCAGCGTCAGGCGCCCCAGCAGCGGTGGACTATCGATCAGGCAGAGGTCGAAGCTTTCCAGCAGTCGCGGGCTGGCGTCAAGGCAACGCTTGAGCAGCAGGTCGGCGTGCGGCAGCGATTGCTCTTGCAGACCCACCATGTCGGAATGGCCGGGAATGATCGCCACCTGGTGGAAGGGGGTGGCGCACACCAGACGGTCAAGCGGCTGACCTTCTTTCAGCGCCGCCGGAAGTTCCCAGTCCAGCGGGGCGCTGCAGAGGGTACTGAGAGTGACCTGCGGATCCATGTCGATCAGCAAGACCCGGCGGCCCATCTGACCCAACGCGCCCGCGATATTGAAGGCGGACGTAGTCTTACCGCTACCGCCCTTCCGCTGCGCGAACGCGATGATCTCCGCCATGCCTATCTCCTCCTGACCGCTTGCCGAGTATACCAGAGCATCGTGCGCGCTGTCCCGGATCCAGTGCGGAGGCCCGCACCGAGCGGGCCTGGAGACCCGCGCCCCTAAACAGGTGGACCCGAACGCGAGACGCGCCAGTGCAGACGTCTGCACTGATCGGACAGGACTGGTCCGTCCGATTGGTCGCGCGAAGATGCATGGTGGTCACGCGGTATACTGGATGGAGAAGCGTGTCACGGCTACCGAGAGGGGGTGCGCGATGGAGGGCCAGTATCCAGCTAGACCCGTGGAGGCTTCGGAACTTCCTTCCGAGCAGCTGTTCTTTGAAGGATCCGCGCAGGACACGGTCGAGATTCTTCCCCGCCTGGACCGTTTGTCCCCTCGGGAGCGCGAGCAGAGCGTGGTCGCCGGGATTGGAAGGACGCGAGTGAGCCGCCAGGTGGGGGAGGGGAGGCCCGCCGCCCGGACGGCGGCACTGCGTTTTGATCCGCGGGCGGATGAATTGCTGGCCGTAACCTACCAAATCGCGGCTTTCTTTACGATCGTGATCGTTGGCGTGATCCTCGCCACGGCCGTGGCGGTCGTGCTGACCTCCAGCGTGGCCCGGTAGAGCGGGTTTGGGAATAGCTGAAGGAGGGCACATGGAGACCTCGTGGTCCACCTCTCTGTGGCGGCAATTCGGCGGCGCCATCGACATGCTCGAACACGCCCTGGTGGCCTGCCCCGACTCGCTGTGGACCGAGCGCCTCTGGCGCGACCCCCCATCATCGGAGTTCCCGCCGAGGTTCGCGGAGTTTTGGTATGTCACCTTCCATGCGCTGGTCTGGCTCGACCTGTATCTCTCAGGCATCCCGGAGGAGGAATTCGCTCCCCCCGCTCCCTTTGCCCAGGGGGTGCTCGATTCCCCAGAGGCGCTGCCCGAACGGCCCTACACCAAGGAGGAACTGCGCGGCTATCTTGCGTCTTTGCGCCGGAAGGGCCACGCCACCTTGGTCGCGCTGACGGATGAGCAGGCGCGGAGAGCCGTCGAGTATCCCTGGTCGGCCGGGCAGCCAATCAGCTTTCTGGAGTTGCAGCTCTACAATCTGCGCCACGTCCAGGAACATGCGGCCCAACTGAGCCTCTTCCTCGGACAGCACTCCATCCCAGACGCGGATGTCGATTGGATCCCGCGAGCGAAGGATGAATCCGGCGGCTCGTTCTAGGACGCTTCGGCTACCGGGGGATGGATCTGGTGACCGTCCGTTTCGTCGAGCGGGAGACGGAGGCAGAAAGCCGAACGCCCGCCCGCGCGCGGAAGGTCGCTGTATTCGTACCAGATTTCCCCGCCCATCGACTCGGTCAGTTGTTTGCAGATGTATAAGCCGAGGCCCGTCCCCACATGCCCTTCCCGCGCCGCCGTGTCAAGCTTACTGAACCGGCGGAAGAGGCGCGGCGTGTCCTCCGGGCGGATGCCGGAGCCCTGGTCGTGCACGCGGAGCGTGCCCCAGGGCGGGGAGGCAGTCCAGCTTACGGCAATGGGGGAACCTGGCGGCGAATACTTCGCCGCGTTGTCCAGCAGGTTGGTGATGATCTGGCGCAGGCGATCCGCGTCCGCCCAGAGGGTGGCACGGTGTACCTCCGCCTCCACCTGCACGGCCTGGCCGCTAAACTTCAGCGCCAACTCCTCCACCGCCTGGCGAATGATCGGGAGTACGTGAAGGGAATGCGGGTTGACGCGCAGTGAGCCCGCTTCCAGCCGGGAAATCTGCAAGAGGTCGCGGACCAGTCGGTGGAGTCGCTGGCCGGATCGTTGGATTTTTTCCACGTTTACTCGCCGGTGATCGTCGTCAAAACGTTCCCAATGATCCAGCAAGTTTTCCGAAAAACCGAGAATGCTGGTCAAGGGAGTACGCAATTCATGGGACACCGTGGCCACGAATTCATCCTGGAGCCGCATGACCGATTGCAGGCGCAGATTGGCTGCTCGCTCCAACTCGTAGATCCGGGCGTTTCGGAGAGCCCTGGTCAGCCGTTCCCCGAACTCCAGCACCGCCCCCACGGTGATCGCGTCGAAGGCGTGAGCCGCGAGGCATCCGAGGGTGAGCGCGCCCACGATCTCACCCTCGACCAGCAACGGGATCGCCATATAGGTGTGAATCGCCGCCATGTAGCTCATGTCGCCGCTACCGAGGAGGTTCCAGCGCGGGTCGGCATGGGTATCGGAGATAAGCTCCGGGCCTACTTGCTCACCGCGAATCCAGGGACCGAAGATTGGATCGATCGCGACGGGAAAGCGATACCCGATCCGGCTGAAGGGATCCTCGCGCGCATCATGGCCGGCAAAAGGGACCGCCATCCCCTGCTCGAATCGATAGAGATTGGAGGTGTCGAACCGCACTACCGTGCCTAAAAGGTCCAGCATTTGCTGGTAGATATCGGTGGCATCCAGACTAAACGACAGAGCGGCGGTGGCGCGGGCCAGGGCTTCGGCCAGGTTGGCTCGGCGTTGCTCCGCCTCCAGTACCCGCGTGCGTTCCACCGTAATCGCGATCTGCTGGGCTAGCAGGATGAGCAAATCCTGGGTCTGACTATCGAGAATACCGGGGCGGCAGCTTTCCAGGTTGATCACCCCTTCGGCCCGGTCGCCAATCAAGATCGGCACGCATATCTCGGACATCACGTCATCGTTGGCGGGAACGTATTCCGGATCCTTCCTGGTATCGGACACGAATTGGGGTGTACCAAGCCGTATGGCCCGCGCGATCACCCCGCGATCGCTAATCGTTTCATAGTAGCGATGGTAGCCGTGCTGGACCTGCAGACTCAGCACACCTTCTTCATGGAGATAGACGCTGATCAGTTCGTAGCCAAAGCGGCGGGCCAGTTGTTCCACGATGACCCCGCAGACTGCTTTCGGATCGCGTTGCGCCGCGACCGCCAGGCTGACCGCCATCAGCACTGCCTGCTCCTGGGCTCGGCGGGTCGCCGCCTGATCCAGCTGGGCCTTGGCAAGGGCCGCCGCCGCCTCGAAGGCGAAGGCCGCCAGGGCCGGCGCCTGGGCCGGTGTGATCGGGCGTCCACTCAGTTTGTTATCAACGGAGATCCAGCCCAACACGGCTCCGCTCAGGCGAAGCACCACCGCGAGATTCTGGCCGGCCACATCACTGGTGTCCCCCGGTAAGTCAGGGGGAATCTCATCCGTGAGATTGGCGGCATACGAGAACTCCCGCCCCTCGCGCAGGATCTCGCGGGCCAGCCGCAGGCCCCAGAGCGGGCTGTCGTTCGCCATCGAATAGATCATGGGCCGGGGTATCGGCGGTACTCCCCCGGGCGGGCAATACCAACTGCCCACGCTCTGGTTATGCTCGTCAACGATCCACACGCTCACCCGGTCGAAGCCCAACCAGCGCGGCACATGTTGGCCGATGAGAGCGACGACCTGGAGCACGGTTTCGCAACGCCACATCTCCTGGCTGGACTCGTGAACACTCGCTTTCCAAGGGATCTCGCGGGCCAACCGCCGGCCGGGACTCACCCCTCCCAGGGCCGCGAGACAGGCCAGCCGAAGCGGCTCGCGCCCGATCGGCGGCGCCAGCAGTGCCCGCGCTCCGATCTCCAGAGCCTGCTGCCCGAGGCGGTCGTCTCCCGGGGGCACGATCGCGATCAGCGGAAGGGCCGCGACCATCGGACTGGCCTGGTAGAGATCCAGGGCTCCGCGCTCCCGCGCGTCCAGCACCACCACATCAGCTTGTGGGCGGGCGGGACTTCGCGATAGACCGCCAAACTCCACTGGATAGGCCAGGGCTCGCGCCGCCCGCCGGAGACTGGCGGCAAGGCGCGCATCCTCGGTGACCACCAAAATGCGCGGTTCTGGCATGGCCCCTCGATTCACGGCGGGCGGATAGGGAGCGGCAGGGTTTTTCGCGGCGGACAATGATGCTAGGGTACAGGTATCCCGTACGGGGTGCAATATGCCGGATAGGGGATAGCTACCGATTCTGGATCAGCTCCAAGAGCAGTTGTTCAATCCGGAGGACATCCTCTTCCAGCCGCTTGAGCGCGGCCGCTCGCGCTCGCTCGGCGCCGCTATCGCTCGACCTGGGCGCCTCAATCGGAGTCGGCCCGTGGGCACGGATTTCGCGGACCAGAGCGATCCGCGCCACTTCGGCCCGTGCCCGCAACTCGGCCCGTGCCGACTCCGCCAGGCGCTCGCCATAGGCCTCCGCCGACTCGGCCGCGCGCTCGACTACCGCGATTGGCGCGTCCACGGAGACCGAAAAGACGGGAGGCGGGAGCCCACGGGCGGGGTAAGCAGCCCGCGCCTGGGCCAGCACCAGATCCAGCGCCTGAGCCGCCGCGCGCGTTACCGCGCCCATGGCCACCCGCGAAGCCGCTATCTGGGCCCTCTGATCGCCCTGCTCGATCACGGAACCGGTATCGGAGGCTCGCGGATCGCTCAGGCTGGCCAGAGGACGGCTGATCGCCCCCTCGATGGCACCGGGCAAACCCTCCACTATCCGAAGGGCCGAGGCCATGGCCTCGGTCCGCGCGTGCCGGCCACCCTGATCGCCACGTCCCCCCGCGTTCGCCTGGGCGTCCGCCGCCGCGCGTGAGATCGTCGCGCGCAGCAAGGCGGCATAGCGGAGGGCCCGGCCCGCCCGCGCCCGGAGGAGAAGCGCCCGCGATCCTGGGCCCAGTAATGCGCGCAGGTGAGATCGCAAGTCTGGGATGCCTGAGTCCTCGGGAGCCGGTTGGCGCCGGCGCTGTGCCCGCGCGGCGCTCAAGGCCGAGATGGTGAGGACATGGGGCAGCCCCGTCTCGGTGACTGGGCCCGAGAATGGCGTGGGGAACGAGCCAAGGATGGTTCGCGCTCGTTGCAAGAGGATGGATCGCTGCCCTTCGTCATCAATGGTGTCCCAGAAATTGATCAGGAAGAGCACGTTACGGTAGTGGCCGGCGACCAGGGTATGCTGAATCACCTCGCGTTCGAGATCGCCCAGCAGTTGGTCGGCGGCCAACACGAACAGCACGATGTCGGCCCGCCCCAGGGCGGCCAGGGCGCCCACCGATCGGCCTGCCTGCTCGTTCAAGCCGGGCGTGTCCTCGATCTCCACCCCGGCCGGCAGATAGGCACCCGTGACCCGTACCTCCACCCGCCGCGCCTCTCCCAGATGCAGATCAGGGCCCGTGGGTTCGTCGCCGTCCGCCCCGCTTTCGGCCAGGCGGACCCCGGAGCGGAACTCCTCGATGGTGAGTTCGCGGATCGGCCGATTGGCGCGATAGGTAATAGTCGCCCCGTCCGTCTCACCCACTCGAGGAACCCGGATGGCGCAGGCCAGCGGCGTGGTGGGGGTCATCCCGGTGGGCAAGGCGATTTCTCCGTGGATGCCGAAGAGCGCGTTGATCACTGTCGACTTCCCCCGGCTGAACTCTCCTACCACCACGATGCGGCAGATCGGGCTGTCGAGCGGGTAATCGGCCTGGATGACCGGGGCCGACCGCACCCCCAATTCACGGGCCAGCCGTCCGCAGGCGAGGAGCCAGGACAGCAGGTGCTCCTGGAACCAGAGATACCGGAGGCTGGGATCACCGGCGGGGATGGCGGCGTTGGCGGGGATAAGTGACCGCGGCTCGGATTGCTCCGCGGCCCGCGGCTCGGGCGACGGTTTGGCGCGGCGCGCGGCCTGGGCGCGGGCAATGGCCGCCGGCCAGGCCCGGTACTCCTCCAAACGGCCCAGGCCATCCACCGCCTGCCGGGCCGTGCGCATCCCTCGATTGATTCCTCCCGTCAAGGCTCGCAGACCGCCCTCCAGGTGCCCGGCGGCCTCCCGCGCCAAGCCGGGACCGAGACGATCCGCCAGACCGCCCTCGCCGTCCCCATCTCCATCCGGATCGTCGTCCTCGTGCCCGAACTCGAAGCGCGAGCGGAACTCGCGGCCTGCCTGCTGGTGCCACACCTCCAGGGCCGGAAGCATGCCAAAGGTGGTCTCCACGCTGGCCCGGCTGATCGTTTCGAGGGGAATGGTCACCGGCTGTCCCCCGCCCCGCCCGGGCTCCAGCACCAGCGCGTCGGGGCGGAGACGGAGGGTGCCGGCCACCGCGCGCCGCCCCTGCGCGGGAAGGTCGGCCAGCACGCGAGTCGCGGTGACGCCCGGATCGCCGCTCACGACGCGATACTTTCCAATCGGGTTCCCACCGCCGCCACCTGGGCCTGCGTCTCGTCCAATCGCGTCCGTTCCTGAGCGCCCTCCTCGCGCGCGAGCCCGAGTTGGCCCCGCAGGGCCTCAACACTTTCCCGGTGGTCGGCAATTCGACCATCGATGGCCCGTTCGATGGCCAACCCGCAGGCGTCGATCGGCTCGATGGCCAGAGTCTCCAGTTTTCCGATCTCGGTGGTGCGCATGGCTTTGACCTGATCAAGCACCTCTTCCAGTGCCTGTTCCTTCAGCTTGTCGGCCAGCTCGTCATTGCTTTGCACGGAGGCGATCATCGCACCAACGACCAGCGCGGGGACCACGGGGAGGCCGAAGGTGGCCAGCACCACCGCGCCGGCGAACTGATAGACGAAGGTTCTTCCCAGCCCGCGGAAGCCGTGCATGCCGCCGGCCATAATCAGGAAGGGGTTGAGGAGGAGAACCCCCACCCCGGCGGCCAATCCGCGATGGATCATGTCCTCGCGGTCCCGCTCGCTGGTATCTGGATCCGCGTCCAGACCACCGAGGATTCTGGTCGCCTGCTGGAAGGCGGCGTCGATTTTCCCCGCGTCGGCTTCCACCTCGACCAGTAATTCTTTCACCTGCCCCTCGATATAGAGGTTGAGATTCCTGGCCCAGGGCTCCAGTTGGCTCGCCGCGATTTCGCGGACCTTCACCCGCATCTCGTCCCGGATCTGTTTTCGGCGGAAGCTATCCTGCATCCCGTCCATGATCCGCTGGCTCCATTGGCGTTCGCCGCGGTAGTGATAGTCCTTGACCTGCGTGCTGATGGTCTCCTCGACCTTCACGAGGTCGCGCCCGGCGCGGCTCTTAACCTCCTGGCGGACGGTCTGGCGCCGGCGAGTGATCGTATCGCGGATTGCCTGGCGTGGCCCTTCCATGCCCCGTAGTTCGGCCTCCGCCGCCAACACGCGCCGCTCGAACTCCGCCAGTCCCGCCTGAAGCGCCGGTCCACGGGCGCGCAACCCGGCCAACGTTTCACCCAGGGCGGCACGGGCCCGCGCCAGGGCTCGTTCGAGGGCTACTCGCCCACTCTCGCGGACCAGAAAGCCTTCGAGATCGGTTCGGAAAGCGGTGAAGAGTTCCTCAAGGTTCCCGCGTTCTTCCTCGGGGGCCAGATTGGGACGGCAGGAGAGCGGGTAGATCCGATTGGCCCGGAGATCCTGGCCATTGTAGCCCACCTTGGGTTCGGGCACGAAGAGGCTCCAGGCTCGGCGACTGAGGGCGGCTTTTTCCGCTTGCGGATCCTCGGCCTCGTTGAAGACCCGATCCCACTTGTTGATCACGAAAAACACATGATCGATCTCCGCTCCCAATAGGCGTTCGCGGACGAAGCCTTCGTCCTCGCTGCCGAGTTGGGCGGCATCGGTGACGAAAATCACGGCGTCGGCGTTAGGCAGCGCCTCGTAGGTCACTTCGCTCCGGGTGACATGCTCGCCGAGGCCCGGCGAATCCACGATGTCCACCCCATCGCGACAGATTGGGGCGGGCAAGCTCACCTCGGCCCGCGCGATCCCCGCGTGCCGGGCCTGGTTCGCGCCCTCGCCCGATTGAACAAGGGTAATTTCCTCGCTCAAGCGGTCCAGCTCGACGGGCCGTTCGCCGCCGTCGGCCATGATCAGGCGGGCGGACGGCTCCTCTCCGTAGGAGACGCGCGTGATCACCGCCGTGGTAGGGGCGGACCCCACGGGAAGCACCTCGCGGCCGATCAGGCGATTGACCAGGGTCGATTTACCGCGCTTGAACTCACCAAGCACCAGGAGGGTAAAGCGCTGGTTGACCAGGGAGTCACGGGTCTCGCGGATCCGGGCCGCCCGCGCGGTCTGGCCGATCCCAGCGTTGATCGCGGCCAACTCCTCCAGGCACTCCACCACCTGGGCGCGCCGGCGGGCGTACGAGCGCAAGCTGTCGTCGTAGCCGGGCCCGCCCTCGCTTGGGGCCGTTACCGTTGTCTTCACCTATCAACACCTCCCCGCGAGCGGCCATAATCCTATGGCCAATGCTACCAGCAACGGCGGCTTGGTGAAACAGGAGGTTAGGGCTGGCGGTATATCGTATGGCCACCGATGCGACGCCACACGACAATGGCGTCCTTGCCGCGTTCCTCGGAAGCGTAGTGGAATGTGGCTCGGCCCCATTTTGAGTAATGGAACTCGTAGATGCCAGGATGGCTGGGCATTTGCTGGATGCCCAGGCCGGGATCGGGCGGGCGCCCTTCCTTCAGCGCGGCGACAAAGCGCGCGACCGCTTCGAGGAAGGCCGCTTGATTGTCCTTCGAGAGTTTCTTGAATTCCTCACCGAAGCGCCTCTCCCATTCATATCTGGGCACGCTCAGGCACTCTCGGCCCTCATTGCATCTAGCGCCGCGAGGAACTCCTCCCCCGTCATAGGCCCTTCCCCTGGCACGCCCGCGGCGATGTCTCGATCCACCGCTCTCTCGCCGGCCTGCCACTCCTCGGTCCAGAACCACAGTTGATCGGGGTTGAGATGGGCCATCCTCTCAAATGCCAGCTTTCGACCTTGCTCCAGTTCGCCCAGAATCTCGGCCTGTTCGGCGGCCTGTTCGGGCGGCAGCGCATGGATAGCGTCGATCAAGCGGTCGGAGACCCGGATGATTTGCCCGGCCACGTCAATAAGGTCGGCCTTCACTTGCGCGGAACGCTCTTGGAGATCGCGGAGGGAATCAGCTTTACGCGACATTTCCGGAATGGCGCGGCTAATGCGCGCGGCCTCTTTCCGAACATCAAGGCCACTTAGCGCGGCCACACTCGTACTCCCTCGTTCATCCGCCTCTACGAAAGGTTGCCACGTTTCGTACGGTACCACATAAGTATAATTCATATCTTTAACTCCCCTTTAACACGGCCTTAATGGCTGCTTGATGTGCGGCCATTATCGTGGAACGTGCGTGGCGACCTTGCGGCCTTCGTGGGCCGAGACCCTCCTACCTTGGGTTTTTGGTTGCCACGCACGCCGAACTTCTAGTGTCAAAGGGGAAGTGCATGCAGCCTATTCGCGTTGCCCGTTTTCTTGGCCTCTCGACTCTCGCGCTCTCGCTGGCCGCCGGCTCGCTCGGATCCGTCCGGATGCGCGCCGCCCATGCCCACGCGGCCGAGAGCGGTTCACTGGTCTTCTACTCCGCCCAGGGCTACGACAGCGCCATGGCCAAGGCATACGGGAAAGCCAGTGGGACCAGCGTCCTGCTCACCGACGACAGCACCGGGAATATTCTGGCCAAGATCACGGCCGAGCAGAACAACCCGCACTGGGACGTGGTATGGTTCGACGGCGACGCCACGATGCAGACCCTCGACAACCAAGGACTGCTCCTCAAGTGGACCCCCGCTAATCTGAAAAATTACACCGCGCTCGGCTCCTCCCTGGTGGCTCCGGACCATGCTTTCTTCCCCACCGGCATCACCGCCGCCGGAGTGATCGTCTACAACACCAAGAAACTCAGCCCAGCTCAGGCACCGAAGGATTGGGCGGATCTGCTCAAGCCCGCGTTCAAGAACCAAGTGGCCGAGAACGACCCCGCCTTCTCCGGCCCTGCCTTCCCCTACATCTCCGGCCAGATGCTCCGTCAGGGTGGTCATAGCTTGACCAAGGGCGAGGCGTTCTTCCAGGCACTCAAGGCGGATGGGCTCAAGATCTTCCAGACCAACGATCCTACC